>NZ_NTFS01000509.1 GCF_002289455.1 Brunnivagina elsteri CCALA 953 | reverse complement strand
TCCCAATTCCCCGTGTAGCCCCTGATACTAGTGTGACTACACCTTCACGTATTTTCATTGTCACCGTTTCTAATTCTTTTTTATCATTATGATGATATTGTTCAACTTAACATTAAAATCAATTCTTACTGATAATAATAAATAGCCTAGAAGGAGACTTTTCAAACAACTTCTTAAGCATCTTGGGGATTTAGCTGGATTAATTCCTCTGTTGTGTAAGTTCCGACTGGACTCCAAACTAAATAGGGAATAAGTAATAAAGCAGCTAAGACAGAAGTTTGTAGAACTGCAATAGTTAATAGTATTCCTAAAATAACACCCACAGAACCAATAATTTCCCCAATTCGTAAACTCCGAAATCTCAGCATTAAGGGGATATAGGTGACAGTAATAATCTCCAGCAGCAAGTATAAACCCATTAGCAACCAAGTAATTAGACTATTGGGTTGTTTTTGCCATACTAAATTAGCAGAAACCGCACCACAAACAAAGATAAAAGTCCAGATAAAAGGTATAAATGCTTCAAATACTAACCATCGAGGACGACTAAGTTTTGCAAACCATTTAACATCGCGTGGTGTAATAAAAAAGCTTCCCAATGCCACAAAAAAGCTGATAGCAGCAATCACCATCCAGGATTTAAACATGAGACTTATACCTATTTAACAGTACAGGTAGATTTTAGTAATAATTGCGATCGCATTAATCTATCTTTAGCTGTAAATCATCTGGAAGATGCTTTGATGAAATTATGATATTTTGTATTCAAATTCGCTTTTATTTGAATCTGATAATGCTTATTCTAGGTTAACTATCCTCTTCTTAACCTTACTCTTTGGTGTAAATCTATGTCTGGTTCTAGAAATGATTGGTTTCCTACACCTATATGGCTATTTAAATTAGATGATACTCAAGAAATGAATAAACAACTCTTAGAAACAATATACGCAGAGAAAATAAAAGATAGTAGTAGCAAGTCTCCAAACATACTGGGATGGCAAAGTGTAGATAATTTACAACAAAAATTAAGTTTTAACGAATTTACAGATATTATACAAAATAATGTCATTGAAGTTGCTAATTTTTTAAATTGGGATTTGGATAAATTCAAGGTAAAAATTACCAATTGTTGGGCAATTATTAATCATAAATATGCTTATAGCTCGGTGCAAAATTACTCTAATTCCCTATTAAGTGGTGTCTACTATTTAAAGATTCCTGTCAATTGTGCTGGTATATATTTTAATGACCCTAGACCGGCTGCACAAATGATTGTCCCTCCAATCAAGGACTTTAATATGTGGACTTTACCAAGAATTACTTATAAACCCTATGAAGGAATGATGCTATTATTTCCAAGTTGGTTATCGCATGGTGTAGAAACAATATTAAGCGATGAAGATAGGGTTTATATTAGTTTTAATATTGGGATGATTCCGATTATTGAATAAATATTTTAACCCTATAGAGATGAGAGAGACATGTCACGTCTCTCTATCTTAAATTAAGCATCTTCAGGGTTTAGTTTTGCCATTTCCCAAGTAGTATAAGTACCGATGGGACTCCAAAGTAGGTAGGGAACAAGTAGTAAAATAGCCCATACAGAAACTAAAGAAATAGGAAATGCAAGTAAAAAAGCAACTACAAATCCAGTACCACCAATAATTGTACCAATCTTTAAACTACGAAGTCGAAACATTACAGGAGTATAGGCAATAGTTACTATTTCTAATAGTAGATATATTCCCATCAACAACCAAGTCGTTGTGGTTCCTGGATTCCGTTCCCAGACAATATATGCAGACCAAACACCGCAAATAAAAATCACAGTCCAAATCACCGGAATTAAACCCTCAAAAGTCAGCCAATGTGGACGTTGTAAGCGTTTAAACCACTTTATATCATCTGAACTGATGAAATTTGCACATAGTGCAACTATAAAAGTGATACCTGCAATTACCATCCAAGATTTAATCATAATTTTCTCTTAAAACTATGTATTTTGTTCTAATTTAGATATGGAGATGTTTTGATAATACTGCCAATTTTCCCGCACTTTGTAATCAATCTCTGGTGAGACTTTAGTGGGATTTTAGCGTGACAGAATACTCAATACGGTTCGTTGTGGGATAAGTTTACCATCCTTGGAACTTAGCTTAATGCTAAAGGCATATCACTCTTATTTTCCATCAAAAACTACTCAATATACTCTAAACGACTAATAACCTAACTTTTAATATCCACAGAAAATACAAATATTCTCTGCGTAACTTTGCGTTTCACTTGCCGTTCGCTTTTAGCGTTCCCGAAGGGTAGTTTTGCGGAACAATAATCTCCCGCAAACTTCTCTCTGCGAACCTCCGCGCTTAAAAGCCAAACTCCAAGCCGTTTTTAGTATAATGCCACAATTCCCCAATAGACATCTCCGGAAAAGACGTAGAGACGTAGCAATGCTACGCGAATGTGCCGGGACAGAATATTCTCGAAATCTTGCCACGGGGATACTCCCCGTGGCAAAGTTTCGCGGCAACTTCGCAGTCTCTACAAGGGTTCTGGGTAACGCATAATTAAATTCGGTTGATGTCTAATTTTCAGCGAAAAATTCTTTGGTTTTAGGAATTTGCATTTAAGTCACTGTATCCAAAATTGTAATATCTCATAACTTTTATGTATTATCACGCATGACTGTATAAAATAAATTGGTTATAACAATAAATGAGTCAGTAGCTTTACAGGCTGAATACAAAAAAATAGTAACTAAATATACATTAAAGGGCATCTTAGTAATTAATCTCTGAAGACAAAAAGCAAATTTATCCGAATCCATGAATATATTCATGAATTCTAATATATTGCTGTCTTCATTTATTAAAGATGAAAAAACACTCAATTAATCGTGAAAATAATAAATACGTAGATGAATCTATGCGAAAAAATTTTGTAAATAATTATTTTATGAATTTTGTTGGGGTAGTTGGTTTATCCCTATCAAGCACGTCATTGTACATTGCTAGAACTCCGACTTCGCAGACTACACAAACTAATTTACAATCACATATTAAAAGCCAAGAAAATAAAAGCCAAAAAACTCCCAGTTACCTGACAATAAAAGCGGTTGGAGATATTGTTGCGGGGACAAATTATCCTGACTATCGTCTTCCGGCAAATCTCAATCAATTATTACCAAATTCAGTCCGTAATTTACTTCAAGGTTCAGATATTTTATTTGGCAACTATGAAAGTACTTTAACGAATCATCCTCACAGTTCCAAAGATGTTAGTAAAGGAATGGTGTTTGCATTTCGCTCTCCCCCAGAATATGCAAAATTCTTTTCGCAAGTTAATTTTGATGTCATGAGTGTGGCAAATAACCATGCAATGGACTTTGGTTTTGTAGGTTTTCAAGACACAATTAAAAATCTCAATTCTGTGGGAATTAAAGCGGTAGGTGCAAAAAATCAGATTGTATATTCCCAAGTCAAAGATACTCCTGTTGCCTGGATTGGATTTTGTTTTTATGACTATTGTAATAAAGTTCAAGATATTGCCAAAGCACAAGCATTAGTTAAGCAAGCGAGACAGAATGCTAAAATAGTGATTATCTCAATGCATGTTGGTGCAGAGGGTCAAGATGCGCTGAATGTTCGCAATAAAACTGAATTTTTCTATGGTGAAAATAGGGGTAATTCGTTACAATTTGCCCGTGCAATGGTAGACTCAGGTGCGGATTTGATTTTAGGTCATGGTCCCCATGTTCCACGTGCAGTTGAGGTATATAAAGGTAAACTCATTGCTTATTCTTTAGGAAATTTTTTAGGATATAAAACATTTTCGACTAGGGGAGATAAGGGAAAATCGATGATTTTAGAAGCTAAGTTGAATCAAGATGGTGATTTTGTTTCTGGTAAAATTACTTCGATTCAATTGGATAAACAAGGTATTCCGCAAGTTGATAAATATAACCAAACTAGTAAATTGGTGAATTTATTAACTAAGAATAATTTTCCAAATGGGAAGCTGATGATTAATGC
>NZ_NTFS01000508.1 GCF_002289455.1 Brunnivagina elsteri CCALA 953 | reverse complement strand
TTCTCTCGAAATTGCGCTAATAAATACAGCACATACAGAGGTAGAATATAACCGGAATCTTCCAGTAATTCATCTAAATTGTTCTTACAATCTTTTAATGTTTCTATTAATACAGGTGTAATAGCTGTTTGTTCTGAAATTGCACCTTCCACTGCTTCACGGGGAAAGATTCTAGTTTCGTTATATTTAAGCTGCTCTATAATTTCTGCTAATTCCATGCGACCAATTAGATTGATTTAAAAGTTATTATGCAACTACTTATCTTCTCACGGATGGTCGATATCGGAACGAAGGATTGGCTGAAATTTAATCCCACCAATAGGAAATAACAATTGCATCGCGATCGCGTTTTTTATCCTCTCCCCATAATGCTCCTTCAAACCGATATCTTAATTGCCGTTTGAGTCGAAAGCTATAACTTTCATCCGTACCATCGGTTACATCCACCGAATCTGCTTGCCATTTTTTGCCAAAATCTACTAGTTGAGACACCTTTGTATCTTGATTTTCCGTGAGGATATGTAGGGTATCTGCGGGATAGTTCACAAAGTGGATGATACTATCTTCTGGCATAGGATGATAATTTGCCATTGCAATTAAAGTATCAATTACACCACCAAAACTCAAACCATTTTCATCTGGAGCAAAAATTGGTTTTGTAAACAAAAAGCTACACCACAATTCTGAATGTTGGGAAAGGTCGGTAATTACTCTGTCACCATAGAAATTATTGAATTGACGCTGCCAAACTAAAGCTGCAAATAGTTCTTGGGGAGAATAGGATTGAGCAATTTCTTGAATTCTTGTTAAGTCCAACATGGTTTTATTTCTCGTTGTAAAGACAATTGATTGAGGAATAATTTTTGTTAAAAAATATTAATTTTATTCTTTGCTCGTTCCATCAATCATCGCTAATAATGTCATCAGCCGTGCGGATTCTTTCCCCAGTTTACCTGATAATAAAAACCGATACCATTGCCGTAGCTGATGCAAAATAACAGTGCGGTGTAGATAATTGTCATCTAAAGCAAACAGTTCCAGAATAGCCTGCCTTTGAGTGCTTCCCCGTCCCAAAATTCTCAGCCACAGGGTCGATCTATCTTGGGGAAGTTCGTTAGTTGCGATAATGGTTGTGCAGAAAGCAGATGGTAATTCGTAAACCCCTGGAATATCCACCGCAGATGCTCGTGCAGTCAATCCTTGGAGCATTTGCGAAGTGATAGAGGGTGTGCGTCCACAAGTTCCGCTTCCCCGATTACTTCTGGACTGACCATTATTCGCTTGTTCCCAGCAGTAATCGCTGTGAGATACTCAGTTCCCCAGTTAAATCGAGAGGGATGCTTGAAGACTCTCAGATTTGGATTGCGAGGAATTGGTTCGTTGAGGTAAATATCTCCAAAATCACTTAGTAAAACTGAGAGATAGTGTTGGGCAAAGATAGTAAAATTTGGACGAGACATAATTGCTTTTAAGCATTAAATTTGCGATGATTTAGTTGTTATTATTTGCTTAATTACTTTAATCGCTATTGCTAGATTGACAAATCGTAATATGGCTTGTAAAGATGAACTGTGACCTAGATTAATCATATTTTATCTAAATAATTAGTAACCGATAATTTAAATAGTATCGATTCATGGGAACATTTAAGTATCTGTCACCAGCTATGTACTTTGGCAAATGTCCAATAACATTGAGAAAACAATAATACCTCACATCAAAGACCTGGGTGGATTTCAAGCTAGACGACTTCTTCCCAACAAAAATCAACCGATGGTGGGGTCTTTCATCTTTTTTGACCATTTGGGACCTGCAACATTTCCCCCAGGTAAAGGGGTTGACGTGCGTCCACACCCGCACATAAATTTGGCGACGGTTACTTATTTATTTGAAGGAACGTTATTACACCACGACAGTTTGGGATTTGTCCAAGAAATTCGTCCTGGGGAAGTTAATTGGATGACAGCAGGAAGCGGTATTGTTCATTCAGAGCGGACTCCAGAAAATACCCGTATTCAAGAAGCTACGCTCCACGCAATTCAAACTTGGATAGCGCTTCCCGAAGAATACGAAGAAGTTTCCCCTTCCTTTCACCATTATTCAGCAAGTAGCCTTCCCCAATGGAACAGCAACGGCACCTCTGTAACCTTAATTGCCGGAAAAGCTTGCGGATACGAATCTCCCGTCAAAACCTTTTCACCAATGCTTTATTTGGACGTAAAATTTGACCTAAATGCCAGTTTTACTCTCAATTCCGAATATAGCGAGCAAGCAATATACAGCGTCACTCCTGGAATTGCCATTGATGGTGAACCTATTGAGCAACACTCTTTAATTATTTTAAAGTCAGGTGCTTCTGTAGAAATTACCTCGAATGCCGAAGCGCGTTGTATTGTTATTGGTGGCGAACCAGTCGGGCAGCGTTACAAATGGTGGAATTTTGTTTCCAGCCGTCCGGAGCGCATCGAACAAGCGAAAATTGACTGGAAGGAAGGACGCTTTGATCAAGTACCAACGGAAACAGAGTTTATTCCCCTACCAGATGATTCATTTATGGAAGGATTTTGAGACATCGCAGTAACTTATCAATTCCCCCTATTGTGCAAATAATCCCTTTTTCCTTATGTAGCCTTGGCACGAGATGGTAAAATTGACCTTGATGCTTATCCCCATGTAATTGCTTGGAGCGATCGCGTTCAGCAACTACCTGGCTATATTCCAATGCTAGGTATTTAGAGCATGATAATTGTCATTTTATAAATATCTATCGAACATGGGTAGTTAATCTTTAGGAGCAACCATGATTGACCTTTACTATTGGACAACTCCCAACGGTCACAAAATTTCCATTTTTTTGGAAGAAGCTGAACAAGCTTACAGAATTCATCCGATCAACATCGGTAAAGGCGACCAATTCCAGCCATTTTTCTTGCAGATATCGCCCAATAACCGAATCCCTGCCATCGTGGATCATAAGCCTGCCGATGGCGGCGAACCAATCAGCGTATTTGAATCAGGCGCAATATTACAATACCTAGCGGAAAAAACTGGAAAGTTTCTATCAAACAATATTAGAGAGCGATTAGAGACAATGCAGTGGTTGTTCTGGCAAGTGGGCGGACTTGGACCCATGCTAGGTCAAAATCATCATTTTACTCAGTATGCACCTGAACAAATCCCCTATGCAATTAATCGATACCTCAAAGAGACAGAACGATTATACGGAGTATTAGATAAACAATTAAGTAATAGGGAATACATTACAGGGAAATATTCTATCGCAGATATGGCAGCTTACCCTTGGATTGTCCCTTATGAGCGTCAACAGATCAATCTGAATGATTTCTCCAACGTCAAACGCTGGTTTGATTCCATCCAGAACCGTCCAGCAGTCAAACGAGCCTATGCCAAAGCTGAAGCAATTAATTGAGGAAGCAGCAAATATGGTAAAAGTCTCTATGAGCTAATTTCAGTTTCAAGCCATAATCTCAAAGGAAAACAAGATGGCAAATCCAGGTTGGTCACATCCCGAATCGCCATTTCACGCGGGGGAACTGGCAATCCAAGCTCGATTAGGCGCACAGGAACGGATGGATAAGCAAGGACGGCGAGTGATTCGAGAATATCTCCCCGACCAGTTTCGGCAGTTCTTCACCCAACTTCCCTATGTGATAGTAGGTACGGTGGATGGGGCAGGTAATCCTTGGGCTTCGATTTTGGTGGGGGAACCGGGATTTCTTTCCTCGCCAAGCGATCGCATCTTCAAGGTTACAGCTAAACCTCTATTTGGCGACCCCTTAATAATTACCCTTGTCAACGGAATCGATATTGGCTTTCTCGGCATAGAACTACATACTCGTCGTCGTAATCGCTTGAATGGCACTGTTACAGCAACTCATGCAGATGGCTTTGATGTGGAAGTGGGACAAAGTTTTGGTAACTGTCCTCAATATATTCACTGGAGTTTAGACTAAAGCGGTCTCAGCAACACTGCGAGCGCGGACAAAAAAATAGAGAGATACCTGTGTAAAAAC
>NZ_NTFS01000507.1 GCF_002289455.1 Brunnivagina elsteri CCALA 953 | reverse complement strand
AAGCCGCATTATGACGCACCGATACATCTTTTTCTTCCATGCTCCGAACCAAGGTAGGCAATGAATCCACGGCATTGACTCCAATCCCTCCCAATGCAGTAGCAGCAGTTAATCTTACCCAAGCTTCTTTATCTTTCTCTAAAGTATTAATTAATGTCGGTACGGCAGATTGGGAATATTTACCGAGACGAGTCAGAGCGTGAACCGCATTGTAACGTACCGAAGGATTTTCATGACGTAAATTGACTAATAAGTAGGGAACCATTGCCCGTCTGCCAATACTCGAAAAAGCCTTGGCAGCTTCTACACGCACGCTTTTATCCTCGTCGCGCAAAGCTCTTGATAGTGCAGGCAAAGCAGGGGTAGCATGTTCACCCATTTGAGATAATGCGATCGCAGCATGAACACGAACTTCTGCTTTTTGATGCTCTAAAGCCTGAATTAAAGATGAAATTGCTGGTTTACCGATATCTACCAGGGATTCTACCGCTTGTTGACGCTGTTGTGGAGTTCCTTGGTCAAATTGTTGGATATGTTGATTGACGCGAGAATCAGCCCAACTTGGTGCTATTTGTATGGCTGAAATTAACAATAATGGCGATGTAAGTAATATAAACTTGATTTTATGTAGCAATTTAACCGATGCAAATTGTCTGCTTTTCATAAATTTGAGCCGATTTGGATTAGTAATTTTTTTAGTAATTTTTATCATAGCTTAGACTCAATGCTTGGCTAGATATGGTAATTTTGAAGTTTAAGTTAAATAATTTTCGATGCTAAGGATTAGCAATTAAATAATATACATATCTTGTGGAATGGGCATCTTGCCCGTTAATCTAATTAGTTCGTCAGGATGCCTGCTCCACAAAATCAAAACTTGCATTTTATTTAATATGCATTCCTAAGATTATTTTGAGAAATCAATCACCTTAAATAATTTTCCCCGGTAGCTTTGTCAGGAAGCTGGGAAGTGCGGATTGTCTTTTTTGAAGATTTTTGGCATAACGGCTAGTTAAATAGTGGTTGATGGGCTTTTCGATTTTCGCAAAGCTAAATACTAGAGCTTTTTCTAGTCGGCTATGTTCCCAACCTAAGACTAGTTTGCGTGCGAAAGGCAGTAAAATCGAATTTTTACGTCTCCAACCCAAAATTTTGTACTTATGTTGAAAATATTCATCTTCCGCTAGTTGCCATTTTTCCCGCAACCTGCTTAAACTTGCGAGTTCCCAAGCGTTACTCCAGCGCAACATATAAAAATGTAAATCTGACCATTCCAAAGGTGCTGATACATAAGTGACCACACTATCAGGCTCAAAATATACCGTTCCCCCAGCTTGAATCACAGTCATACAAAAGTCTACATGCTCCTTTGTATTCAGAAAACCCTCATCAAAATAACCAACTTGCTGGAAAATTTCGCTACGCACCAACATACAATGAAACTCGCATAACTCAGTTTGCGATCGCACCATTTCCCTTCGTACATCTGCTACCTGATGACCTTGCTTGTACATTTTTTCCCGTAATCGTCGTCTACCTTTAGTATCAATTACAACATGGGTTTCCCCACCTGCACAATGAACTACTTCATGTACTGGTTCTTCGTGACAAGTCAAGGGACCAACTACTGTTGCATTTGTGGTTTCAGCACAATTAATTAAAGCCTCTAACCAACCTGGTGCAACTATCACATCATTATCTAAAAAGACAACGTACTTAGTTTTTACCTCAGCTAAACCCATGTTTCTAGCGTGGTTTGGGGAAAGGTAGTAATTTTTCCGAATTAGGTGAAAGCCTTTTCCCTGGGCTTTTAGTTCCAAATAATCACGTATTTTTGCGGGTGAATTCCCATCCACATACACTAATTGAAATGGAATTTTGGTGTATTGAATAATACTTTCTAGCGATTCGCAAGTATAGCTGAAACGTTCCCGTGGAGATACAACAATTGTGACTTGAGAGGTTGTCATAGGAATACGCGGTATACGGGAAACTCATTCCCTTTAGAGATGAGAGGAAAGCAACACATGTCAAAAGTGGTAAGCCGAATTTAAAGCCAAAATTGGATTAAAAAAAACTTGACAAAAACCAGGGCTTTGCTGCTATATTAGATAGTGTCAATGCGATGAGGCGTCGCCAAGTGGTAAGGCATCGGGTTTTGGTCCCGACATTCCTAGGTTCGAATCCTAGCGCCTCAGTAATTAAAAGGTAGTCTTAAATGGCTACCTTTTTTGTTTTTATTTATTGGGAAGTGAGAAATTCCCCAATTTCCATTATTTATCAGGAGATTTGAGTGCTTTATCAAGTACTTGACGTGCTTGTTCTGCTTTAGAACGCGCATCTTGATAGCGGAGATTCGCTTGAGCAAAGTTTTTGAGAACTTTGAACCCTTCCTTCAGTCGAGAAATTTCTTCCTCACTTACAGATTGGTCTGAGAAAAGGATATCAACAGCTTTACGTATTTCTAAAGCTTCGCTGCGTGATTCCTGGACTTTTAACTTGAGCGTGGCAAGATTGCTAAGAATTTGCACCGCTTGGGTAATCCCATCTTCATCGCTAGCACTCTCAACACCTGTTTCTTTGACTTCTATTAATTGTTGAGAGCCGAATCCTTCTTCGAGTTCCGTGGGTAACTTGCCTGAATCCATGAGTTCCATCAATTGATCCATTGCTTTCTCACGGGCTTTGGCTGAATCTTTACCAGGAACATTCAGGATAATTTCTGGACTTTGAGCGAGAGTGTACTGAACCATAATAAAGACAAAAAAATTCCAGCTTAAAAGCTGAGGTACTCAATTTTAGCGCAAATGCTCCATCAAAGATTAATTGTTAATGGTTGACGATTATTAAAAAGATTTATAACGCGATCGCATTTCCCAGGGAAAATTTTTGGTGGGTTCTAAATACAAAAAACTATAGCGCTAGGGTTTGTTTAGCAAACTTTATTTGCCTATTAATCTAGTTCGTATCGATGAGCGAACAGGAAATGTTTTCCTTCTTGCGGGCGAAGAGAATATCATAGATTAATGATTGAATTATACAGTGGGGCGATCGCCTTTCTGAAACCTTACCCATGCTTGCTGTAATGCCTGAGGTGCTGGATTTTTACCATCGTAAATTGTTATTACATTCGTCAACTTACGTCCTGCGGGAACTATAATCTTACCATTGCTAGCCAAAGCGCGAGATGCACCACCATCTAAATTCATCGCTTCATAACAACCAATTGCTTTCATCACTTCGGCTACTTTGGGTAAAGTCAAATTCACATCAAAGTTAACTAAAATCAATTTTTTACCGTCAGATGTAAAGCCAATAGCAGTTCTCGCTCCCGATCCTAATACATTTGGGTCTTTAAATCCCTCAATATCCGGTTTCAACCAAATTTTACTCTGTCGCAGTAACCGAGGACCACAGGTAAGAGAAAACCAATGTTCTTTCCAGTTGGGTTTACCATCGACTCGTGCGGTGATCATTTCTGGTTTGTTTCCCATACCTAAACCCAAGGTTGTACCAAAGTTTTCCCACTGGCTGTATTTGAGAAATTTACCACCAGCTACCATATTTCCCATCACGGTTTTTTGGGTGTTTTTGGCAAAGAAAGTACCATTAGCGACAACTGTAGCTTTTTGACGGGCAACCATTCTACTAAAGTCTTCGTCACCGTTGCTACGTTGGGTTGTATTTGCTTGGGATGCATTGTTTGCTAAACCAATGGTGATAAAGGTTTTTGGGTCAGTCAAATCGATGATGGTTTGATAAAAACTGATACCAGTAGCTCTGCTTCTAGTTACTTGTACGGTTTGAGCATGGGCAGGGAGTTCGAGTAACGATAATCCTTTGGCTATAGCTGCACTGTCTAAGAATAGGAAGGAACGACGGGAAATTTTCATATTTCTACCGGGAAATCAAGCTTCGATTACCAATCCTTTATAAGCGATCGATTCCCAATATTGTTTAGTTTTACACAATCAACCGCAAAACTTTCGGCTCTTCCGTAGATGTTATGCTGAAATTTAAACAATAATTTGTAATTTGCCTTTAAT
>NZ_NTFS01000506.1 GCF_002289455.1 Brunnivagina elsteri CCALA 953 | reverse complement strand
GGCGTATCGCATGGTGCGGAACAGAAAAATCAAGCTCAAAGCGTGGAAAGCCATACCCCTATTTTGATTTTTCTGTCAATGCGTAAGTCCTATAAATTTGGTTCTAAATCTTAGATAAACCTCGTCCATGTCGGAACCCGGAGTTTTTGATTATTCTGTTGTGTCATTGCGACGTAAGGACGCAATCTCAAAATATGACTCGGAAAACTACAATTCTCAAGGTAGATGAGGTTTATAAATATTGATTCTAACTTTATTGATTCTAACTTTTGGCTCTCAATTTTGGTTCTCAATTAAAGCTAAATAGACCAGTGTCATAACTTGTAGTGAAATTTTTTAGTGGATTTTTTAACGCAATTTATTGAATAAATATTTCAATGTCAAAAATCAACGGAAAGCCCGGTTACTTATAGCAACTGGGCTTTTATAGTCTTTTGACTATAATGTATATTGTTTGAATTTGCAGAGTTTTATTTTTAAATATTAATAATGTTGAAGTTATGAAATTTCAACTTCAACATTCTTGAAAATATTTAACCTTACATCTAAAGATTTCTATCTCAGATTTCCGATTGATGTACGGCTGTTAAAAACTATACTTTATTTTGCCGAGTTGTACGCCAACCTTCTACCATTCGTCCCCAGTTGGTGGTAAGTTCACCCCAACCGAATAGGGTTCCCGGTCGGTTTATATCCCAGGAGGTGGAGAGGACACCGTATGTAATACCCAGCACACCCAAACCGAAAAATCCCATATTCAGGAGTAAAACGGCAATGGGGGGCAATTTGATACCAGCAAAAGCGACTAGTAAATAACTAACAACAAGGGTTGTGATACCCAGAGCTGTGGGAATACCAGAGAAACAAGCAACTCGTCGTATCATGCGATCGCTAATTACTTTTGGTATTGCCATTTCTTCTTTAGTGTAAGGGGGGTTTCTGTCCTCTTTCACTTTGCCTTCTTTCAAATTGGCAGATACTGGTTTAACTACGGGTTGAGCTTTGGCTTTGGCTGGTTTTTGGCGTTTAGTTTTTGGCTCAAACGGTAGATTGTTGCGTTCAGATTCGGCAGACATAAGCAGGTGGTTAATTATTATCCACGAAATTTATCCACGAATACCAAGACGGGCGATTAGTGCTTGATAGCGATCGCGGCTTCCTTGGGTAATGTAAGCTAAAAGGCGTTTGCGTTGACCGATTAATTTCAACAAACCACGACGGGATGAGTGGTCTTTTTTATTGCCTTGCAGGTGTTCGCTAAGGCGATTAATCCTTGCTGTCAGCATTGCAACTTGCACTTCGGCAGACCCGGTGTCTGTCTCGTGAACTTGATACTGTACGATTATCTCTTGTTTTCGCTGTTGCGTCAGAGCCATGACTGTTTTGATTTTGAACTAATGCAGCAGTTTCCAATATTATCACAGTGCGTCGGGAATTGGGCATAGCAAAATCGGGAAAAGAAAAAAGGATATTGGAAGACTAGGTGAATAAATAGGACATTTTCAATTTTGTCAACTCCCTAAAGTTATATTTTCTGGGATAGCAAGCAAATGCGTAAGTTATTTTATGTATCTAAAGTGACAAGTACAGGCTGGGAGGAAATCGTTAAAAGTCTTGTAATCTGGTCATCTTATCTGCGTATTAGCATATATATTTTTCGCTTAATTTCTAAAAATTTATGACTTTAAAATTGATCGGAACAAAATTATCTCGTATTTATTTTTCCTATACAAAATATGTCTTTTGGTAGCTGATAAATTTTATCTATTCCTTTAGGGTGAGAAAGAAAACTGTTTACGTACTTGGTACTGAATTTTATTCATAGCGACTACTTACTCTTCTAATTTCAAGAAAGCTTAATCTGAAAAAAAAGGGTTGCATCAATGATTCAAAACAATATAAATGAGACAGTTCGCATTAATACACGAATTAATGCTCGAAAAACAGATGTTTTTGATATTTTCAATTTCAAGCATTATCTTGGTGCAAACCCTTATTTAAACTCAGGGGCACTAGTATTTGACTTTGCGATCGCAGATGACCGAGAAGCTTTACCGTTGGAGGATTATTTGGCAGGGGTTTGTAAATACTTTCCAAATTTAGGCAATGAAACTTATCAATCTCATGCAGATTTATTTGCCCGTACTGCTTGCGAAATGGGTAAATTAGAGATGGATATGTATTTAAATAAATGGAGTGTTAAACCTGATTCTCAAAAGTATAAAATTGCCATTCAATCGCTACATGAACGTACAACTCGTGGGGTTATTTATTTTGTTTGGGATTGGTTTGAAGCAATTAACCAAGATGGAAATATTGATTTTGATGAACAATTAACAATCCTGCAAAATCGTTTTCGACATTCAGTATATGGTGGTTTTACGGTTTATGCTTTGTGGAGAACTGCGGAGAAAAAAGGTATTCCGACATTTTATTTGTGGGAAGAAGGATTGATACAATATGGTTTTGGGAAAAATCAAATTCGCGGAATTGCGACAACATTTGATTGTGATAGTCACCTTGATTCTGACTTTACAACCCGCAAAGATGACTGTAAAGCATTTTTGAAATCATTAGGTTTCCCCGTTCCCGAAGGTGATATTGTTAAGAGCGATCGCGAAGCTTTGGCAGTAGCTAAAGAAATCGGTTATCCAGTCGCAATTAAACCCGTTGTTGGACATAAAGGTATTGGGGTTACACCAGATGTACGCACTGCCAGAGAATTAGAATTAGCTTGCGATCGCGCAGTCAAAGCAATTCCTGAAGAACTACCAACAAGAATAATTGTCGAAAAAAGCATTAAAGGTAGGGATTTTCGTTTGCTATGCGTTAATGGCAAATTTATCGCTGCGACTGAACGTCGTTCTGCTTCAGTTGTAGGTGATGGTTACTCGACAATTGATGAACTTATCCGTGAAGAAAATTGCAAACCTGTACGTCATGATACCCAAACTTCAGCAATGAGTAAAATTCTGTGCGATGAAGCAATGGAACTTTATTTAGATGAGCAAGGTTTGTCATTAGATAGTGTCATCGAAAAAGATGAGACAATTTACCTTCGCAAAGTTGCTAATCTTTTAGCAGGTGATGTCAGCATTGATGTTACTAGCACTATGCATCCTGATAATATTATTTTGGCACAGGATATTGACCAGTATTTTCGGTTGACTTGTGTGGGTATTGATGTGATTGCCGAAAGTTTAGAAATATCTTGGAAGGAAGGTAGTTTTGCGGTTTTAGAAATCAATGCAGCACCAGGTATTTTAATGCATTTAAATCCTGCGGTTGGTTGTCGTGTTGATGTCCCATCCCATATTCTAAACGCTTTCTTTGAGTCGGGCAATGATGGGAGAATTCCGATTATGACTTTCAATAAAATTTCAGTTTGTGACTTGAAAGAAACTATCAACCATATTCTTTCACAATACCCCGATTGGATAATTGGTGCTGTATGTCGTGATGGAGTTTTCATTAATCATTCAGAAAAAATTCTGAGTCCAGATTACAACAAGAATGTTCAAAATTTACTACGAAATCCGAATCTAGATTTATTAATTGCTGAATATGACGAAAACATTTTAGAAGCAGAAGGGATGTTTTACTGCGGTAGTAATATGGTTGTTTTAAATAATCCAAGTGATACCGAAATGATGATAGCACGGGATATTTTGGATGATTCAATCTTAGTTATTAGAAAAGAAGATAATATTACAATTCACCGTCAGGGTTTGATTGAAGAGTCTTCCTTGGGTAAAGATGAGTCATTTACACGAGTTTATTTAGAGGAGATAGGAACTATTTTGTAATATTATATTGGGTAAAATCACTTATTAATCAACCAGGGATTATAAATCCCTGGCTGAAAGCTGAAGTTGTCTAAAGACGACTAAGGAATGAGTATTTATTAGTATCCCATCAATACTTCGGGGTAAAGATTTATTCTGGCATCCACGACCAACCAAACGGGTTAAGCGAAGATTTGTCCCGAATAATACTGCCCAAAGATGGGATATTTCCGATCAAAGAAATGCGATCGCGGATATACTCAAAAAA
>NZ_NTFS01000505.1 GCF_002289455.1 Brunnivagina elsteri CCALA 953 | reverse complement strand
TGTCTCATATTCTATAATGCAGTCTGTACCAATTTACATTCTGATTTTTTTTCTACCCCGATTTACCGAGCGGATACATATTTGTCTTCTACGTTAATTCCTGAAATCAACACAGATAGTTTAAGTAAGCAGCTTATTCTTGTCGGATAAATTATGGATAATCCACAAGCTTTACCCAATGATTTTATAAAACTATGTCAATCTGTGACAGCAAAAAGACCAAAAGCTGTCATCGATCACATTTTACAATATGGTTTTGTAACTACAGAAGAATTACAGCAAACATATGGTTATAATCACCCACCAAGAGCAGCTAGAGATGTTAGAGAACTGGGAATAAGCTAAAAAGCACCTAAATCATATATTAAGGCAGGCAGGAATGCCCACCCCACAAGAATTATAATAATTTAGATTATATGATTTAAATGCGGAACAGCTTACCTGCTAACGCATCTCATTTTATAAACTAGGCAACATATTTATTGTTTCTTCTTTTTATTTTTAAACCATAAGTTAAAGCATAAAATTAGTAAAAAAATAAGTATACTACGGGTAATTCCTCGGACTTCATATTGTGGATTAATATTCACATCTTGGTTGGAATCTTTAATTTCTCTTTTGATGTCTGCCGAATCGGCACTAGTAAGACCTTGTTTGTTGTAAAATAGCTGACTGTCTTGATTAACCTGTGCTAGAACTCTTAAATCTATACTGTCTGCTGGTTTTGCTGATAAGAAAATCGGACTGCCAGCAATTAAAGATAAGATAGAAATTGTGGTTATAACTTTAAAAAAATATCTCATAACATCCTCTGGACATATCTTGATTTTTGAGTTCTCTATTTATTAATCAACTGGGTGAAATAGAAATGTCTGAGTTAGAATAGCGTTTCCCGGTATAGTGAGGTCAGATATCATACTTACTTATTTCGTTGAATAAAGGTTTAAAAAGATTAGGTACACCTCATTTGCTTGGAAAACACTATAAAGCAAATCATTAAAACATAAATAGGTAAAGATAACTAAGATACTATACCAATTCTATGTGAAGCTGCATAGGTCAAATTCTATGCAGCTTCACAACTAATTGGTATAAACATCCCCTATTTTGGAACAAGTGAGTTTTTAATTATCTGGCTGTGTTATTTCGACGTAGGGTAGGTAGATGGGTTCGTGGAGATTATAATTTGCATTTAGGACTTCCCGTAGGATAGCAATCTCAAAATATAGGAAAAAACTACAGTTCTCCATGTAGAGGAGGTTTAAATATGTAGAGACGTTACGTATAACGTCTCTACGATCACGTTCTAAAAATTCCTTAGGAAGGTAAATTAAATAACATGTAATTCTGGTTGTATTGGAAATGGTGCGTTATGCTGCACTAACATCACCGTACTGTTACACTTTATTTAATACTCATTCCTTACAGTTCTACCCAAACAGAAACAGAACCACCATGACAACGGAATTCACCCCAACCATCGCTATTAGTGTAAATTGGTTCTTGGATATGATTGGTTATATCCACAAACTTGGCATTTCTCTTACCAACTTCCATCCATTTACTTCCTTCTGCACCATCACTCATAATTACAGCCATCGCTTTTGGATGTTCGTTGTCTCCTAATCTTGTCCAACCAACTGTATTAAAATGGTCAAAATACTCGTATTGCGAACCATAGGCATAATTTTGACGTGCGTAAAGCAGCTTATCAATTATCCAGCGATGGGAAGCCATAGATATTTTATATCGATTGCCGTCTTTTCCCCAATCTTCGTATTCTGCACCGTAATAATCAGCATAGAAAACGCAGGGATATCCCTCCTGACGCAAAAGAATTATCGCGTAAGCAAGGGGTTTAAACCAAGATTCCACAACCGACTCCAATGCTTGTAATGGTTGGGAATCGTGATTTTCGACAAAGGTGACAGCATTGGTGGAACGCTGCTGCATTAATGTACCATCTAAAATAGTTCGCATGTCATAGTTTCCCCCTGCTTTACTGGCATAGTGGAAGTTGTAATGTAGGGGTACATCAAATGCCGACATTTTCCCAGCAATTAAATCAATATATCGGTGAATTGAACTGATTTCGGGAACCCAATATTCACCGACAACAAACAAATCCTTACCAACATGCTTTTCCATCGCATCTATCCATTCAGGGAAAAACCAAGATGCGATGTGTTTGATAGCATCCAGACGAAAACCATCTACCCCAGTTGTATCCAGATACCATTTACCCCAATTGGTAATTTCTTGACGTACCCATGTATCTTGGAAATCTAAATCGCAACCCATTAAATAAGAAAAGTTACCTTTCTCCAAGGAAACGTAATCGTCAAATTGCTTCCCTTCAACTAGGTAAACCGTACTGCGTGAAGCGAAGCTATCCTGAAGGGAATCGCTCCCATTATATTCGTTATAGTCAACTGCATCAAAGTGATACCAATGCCATTCAAATTGGGAATATTTGTTTTTCCTTCCAGGAAAATGATAGTGGGTATAGCTTTTGATTTCCTGTAAGTCACCTTTGGAGTTTAATCGATTATCTTGGGGAAAGGGAGTGGCTTTAAATATTTCTGCTGAATCTGCTCCCATGCGATGATTGAGTACAGTGTCCGCATAAACATTTATCTGGGAATTATGCAGGGATTTAATCGCATTCAAATATTGCTGACGGGTTCCATACTTAGTCCGAATTGAACCTTTTTGGTCAAATTCACCTAAGTCAAATAAATCATAAACCCCGTATCCAACGTCGCTTTTCCCCGCAAGTCCTTTATATGCGGGAGGTAGCCAAATAGCAGTAAAGCCGGATTTTTCCAATTCCTTCGCCTTTTCACTTACCTCATCCCAGAGTGTTCCATTGTCGGAAATATACCAATGGAAGTATTGCATCATTACGCCATTTATACATACCATAGTTCGTCATTCACATAAATATGATGGCATCATCTTCGACACTAGGGACATCCGTCAAGCGGTTCAGTTAATTGCTAATAAATCAACCTCAAATCTTTCTCCAGAATTTGGTTCAGCTACTTTTGTGGTGAAATTTTTCTCTGCGATCGCATTCCGCAAATCCTCTACACTACCATTCGCACGCAAGGCAGAAACTAATAGTCCTGAAAATGAAATATCACCTCCCGCAGCAGTGTTCATTATTACTTGCGGTTGTAACCACTCAATTACTTCCATTGCACTCTTCATCCCTTTAATAAAGGAACCAAGTAAAACAATCTCTATATCAATAATGGGAGTGACGACTACATCAACGGGGGCAAAGTCTTTTAGGGTTGGTGAATGATTCCCGTGCGGTTCGTAGTATAGGGTGGTATTATTAGTTAAATCTTTGAGCAAATAGCCATTTTCCAACAGCATTGGACCAATTGGTGAACCTGGAAAGGCTCTAATTTCTAATGTATCGGCAAAATTAAGTCCTTCCCCATGTGCTAAGGTGGTAACTTTTGTGTAACCGAGTTTCTGCACAACTTTTGCTGCGTTAGGTGAAGCGATAACAGGTATATTGCGATCGAGTTTTTCTAATGTTGGTGGGTGAGCGTGGTCTTCCAAACCCTGGGATAGTAAAATTAGGTCGATGTTCTCTGGTATGGGATGCTGGGAATTTCGCTCTCCTTTAAAGAACCAAGGTGCATTACCGAATACTAATGAACCCACTAACCAAGGATCGAGCAGAATACGCTGATTACCCATTTCAATGAGCCAAGAATTACTATCGAGCCAAGTTAGATACATACTCTTTTGGTTTATTTTTGGTTTTGTTCTGTTGAGATATTGTAACGTTATGTTAAATAAACAAGTATATTTTTTATAAAGTGTAGCAGAATTCCAAGGTTAAGTATAAGTAGTTTACTAGTACAACACAGCGCAGGTAAACCGACTATTGTGAATACCAAACCCGTCAAAGCCAGAAGTTATAAACCTCTGTCTAATAGCGAAAGTCCTCTAAAAGAGGACTAAATTCAAGCACTAAATGGTAGGCATATTTACGCCAAGCTGTACTAGTCGTCTATTGATTTTGATATTTATTTAT
>NZ_NTFS01000504.1 GCF_002289455.1 Brunnivagina elsteri CCALA 953 | reverse complement strand
GGTAGACGCGCAAGCGGCTTCTGTAAGTAGCAAGCTACAGCATGACATAGAAGGAGACTTTTCAAACAACCTCTAAGACTCCTATGGTGCTTTAACTAATCAGATATCTGTAGAGAGAATCAAGAGAACTGTCGTCAAGGTGTATTTAATACAAGTATTTACTTGTTGCTATAAAAATAAAAATATCTAGTAGCAACAGCAAATTTAATTCCAGACAATAGCATTTCAAACAATTATTTACAGAGCTTTGTTAATATGCAACAAATCCCTGTTTCACTATTAACCCTAGTTGCGGGGGTACTTATTGCCCTAATCAGCATGTGGGTTGGTCAACATTCATCCGTTCTGCTTCCAGAACAAGCATCCGCACAAGCTCCGTTGGTAGATAACTTTTTCCAAGTAATGGTTACTATCGGTACTGCCTTATTCTTAATAGTTCAAGGCGCGATCGCAATTTTTATGTTCCACTATCGTCAACGTCCAGGTGATGAACGTGATGGTAGTCCAATAGAAGGTAACTTCCCATTAGAAATATTTTGGACAGCGATTCCTTCCATCATCGTTATTGGTTTAGGAATATATAGCGTTGACATTTATACTCAGATGGGTGGTTTAGGTGTGGGTAGTCATCACACGATGGTTAGTCACAATCAGACAACACCGGGAACTGCTCTTGCTGCAACATTAGATAAGACTAGTGATGTTGTAGATAATGGTGTTCTAGAGAATGATTTTGTTGATGAAACAGTAGAAGTACCTGGTGAAATACTCCCCGAAAATGGAGTTGAAACACCTACACTAGTACCAGTTGAAGAATTAGTCGAACCAGTCGAAATATTTAACGAAGCATCCAATGAAGCATCAGTAGAAACACCGGAAACACCTGATGAATTTATCGACGAGACACCAATTGAAGCACCCATTCAAGTACCTGTAAAAGTACCTGTCAAGAGCAAAATCGCCGCATCTCAACCAAATATCGGTATTGGTGCGAATCCCCAAGTAGAAGGAAAAGAACCCGAATTACTGGTAAATGTCACGGCAATGCAATTTGCATGGATATTTAACTATCCCGACAGCGAAATTACATCAGGTGAACTTCACGTACCAATTGGTGCTGATGTCCAGCTAAATCTGACAGCAACCGACGTAATTCACTCCTTATGGGTACCGCAATTCCGACTCAAACAAGACGCAATTCCTGGACAACCAACACAACTAAGATTCGTTGCGACTAAACCAGGAACTTATCCAATAGTTTGTGCAGAACTTTGCGGAGGATATCATGGTTCCATGCGATCGCAAGTAATTGTCCATACCCCGGAAGACTTTGATAACTGGTTAGAAAGTAATCGCATTGCCCAAGCAGAAAACCAAGGGCAAGTTGTAGCATTTCAACCCCGTGAACTCTCAAAATCTGAGTTTCTCGCACCCTACGTTGCAGCAATGGGAGTAGATTGAACAAAATGACATTACAACTTCCCCATAATACTCCACCGAATCACAAACCTGGACATGTGGCTACTTATACCACCCATCCCCAAGTTTGGAAATGGTATCACTACTTTACCTTCAACATTGACCATAAGGTAATTGGGATTCAATATCTTGTCACTTCATTTGCCTTCTACCTCATCGGTGGATTAATGGCGGTAGCATTACGAACAGAGCTTCTCACACCAGATTCCGACTTTCTCGACCCAAACCTTTACAATGCCTTCCTGACAAACCACGGAACCATCATGATTTTAGATTGGCTGTTTAGATGCCGTGATAATATTGAGCTTGTTGATGATTGGTGTTAGTCATGAGCAGGTTAATTGTCGGATATTGTCGGGTCAGCAGCAAGCAGCAATTTACAGATGGTCATGCACTCGAAAGATACATTGATGCTTTAGTGAAGTATGGAATACCGGAGAGTTTAATCTATTTTGACATTGAAACAGGGGTCAGCGATACTCGCGAAGGTTTTGGCACTATCCTCGATTTGGTAAGAGCCGATCGTGTCAGCCAGGTTATTATCCCCAATTTTGACCGATTAACCCGCAGTCCATTGCAATGGGAGCAAGCGAGGGAACTGTTTGCGAAACATGAGGTGCAAATCAAGTTCCTTGAGGATGGGGAATTGAACTTGACCTCTCCCGACGGATTGTTTACGGGACGGGTAAAAGCTGCTTTAGCCGCTCAGGTTCGAGACAGGTTGAGAAGTCATTCTCTCGCTGGGCACGCAAAACACCGAGAGCGTGAGGAACCATATAAACCGATTTTTGGATATATCAAAATTGATGGTGCGATCGCACCCAATCAATCTCTATACCCAAAAAGTGACCTAACTTATTTCCAGGTTGCCAGGAAGTTAGTCTCACTATTCTTGGAATGTAAATCTTTAGGCAAAGCTCGTGACGATTTTAAGCAGCAATTTTATCTGCATCCACCTAGTTACGGGGGGAAGATTCATCTTAAAGCCCCTTCTAGCACTACAGGGGTAAGAAGTTGGCTGCTTAACGCTCAGTTACGGGGGAAACTGCAATATCTCTCGTTTGGTCACAAAACACCACAAATAGTCATTGATAGCATACATCAACCACTAATCGGCGATGATGAATGGCTGATTATTAAATCGATTTTTGAGGATAACAAAACTCGTAAAAAAGGCGTTAGCTGTGACAAATTGATAAATCCTCTCAGCAGTGTCGCCCGATGCCGAAATTGCGGTGGAGTAATGTCACAGAGGTTAAATTACAAAAATAAATCAGGGGAGTGGGGACGATTTCTCGCTTGTCGGAATGCCAGAAGCCGAAACGGACTCTGCAACCCGATTTATGCAAAAACCTATGGGCTGACCTTAGACATAGCCGAAAAGCAGCTACAAAACGCACTTGTCGCGCGATCGCAGAACATCGCAAATCTAGTTCCTACCGAGAAACCAAATAACCCCAAAATTCAAGAACTCAAAGATTCGATCCAAATGTTGGAGCGATTAAACGATTCAGACTTATATGATGCGATTGAGAAGAAACGGACTCAACTATTCCTGCTTGAAGAAAGTGAGAAGCTGGGAGCCGTTGAATCCGAAGAAAAGGTTAAATTATTGCAGTACATGCAGCACCCCGATTTTTGGTTCGGCATGACACCCCATGACCGCAATTTAGTTTACCGAGAATTAATTGAAGTTGTTTGGTGCGATCGCGGTTCAGTTGTGGTTGTACCTAGAATTTGACCATTTTCTCGGAGCCTTTGTAACTCTTGCTCAATTGTTACACCTTTGCTCTCTAAGTGTTTGTCGAAGCGCTTGACTGCTTTCATGAGTGTCTGGAGAGCTAATTTCATTTTTCCTCTACAGCGTTGCCTTTCAAAAATAATCTATTGGCTGGATATTTTTGTTAACCGCGAGCGATCGAATAAAATAAAATATGAGTATTCTCGTAATTCTGCGGCACCAATTACATGCAGGGCTATCCGGCTTATTACTTGCCACTTTTTCGCCTACTCGCAAATTATGAGGATTTAGATTCTCTACAGTTGGAGTTGAAGTATTAGGGAACACCAAGAAATAAATTCTCCAATATTGTAGGGGTAGGGTCTCCCTACCCTGTGCGTGGTAGTGTTGTTAAGTATACGATTTGAAGATTTTATTTTCTGGAAGTCCCTTAGTTACTCGTTCGGGAAATAGGATTAGATTGGATTAATTTCTAACAGCAGTAGTATTGCTGTTATTTATAGAAGTGAAGGCTTCCGCATCGCACTTTTTTGCCCCGCCTCACAGTTAGAGCGTTGCTGCCGTTAGAATACTTTATTTTCTGGAAGTCCCTAACTTTAGCATAACTACAAATTTCCTCAGTAATTTTTACACAATCTATATTTATCGGTGTAAAAAATACTGTAATATCGATTTTAGTAGTATTAATACATACTCATTTTCCCTTATATTTTATCATTATTTACTTTATGCACTGATTTTTTAAGTAGTTCAAGTTAGATAAGAGTAAGCCACAAAATAAATGATCCTGTGTTGTCATGCTGAGGAACGTTCGCGTTGCCGCAGCTAGAATCTCGTACAGATGCTGAGTCCCAAGGGGACACGC
>NZ_NTFS01000503.1 GCF_002289455.1 Brunnivagina elsteri CCALA 953 | reverse complement strand
TATTTTCTGATTTAGTGGACGACACAGAAACTGTATGAACCAAAATAGCCTAAAAAGGCACAAAGTCAACAGCCTAGGCTGGAGCCTGTTAACGAGAGGGTGAGGGTCTTCACCCCTCAACAATTAGCCAACAGTATCCTTGATAAGGGGAGAGGTTGGAGAGGGGTTCTATATTTAGTCAAATTTTAAGCAGTTTGCAGTATCAATAAGGGCAAACAACGTAAATCAGGGCAAACGGTTGTTTGCCCCTACAATATCCAAAAATGTCACATATTTCGATAAACTCAGAAATGCTGCCATATTGAGCGAACCATGTCCGATACCCAGAAAGTTAGTGACGCTGTTGCCAAACTCTACGATACATACCCGTTTCCTCCAGAACCAATTCTTGATGAACCACCACCAGGTTATAACTGGCGTTGGGATTGGTTAGCTGCATATAATTTTTGTACGGGGATGAAACCACAAAAGCAAAATATTCGCATTCTTGATGCTGGTTGTGGTTCTGGTGTGAGTACGGAATATTTGGTGCATCTCAACCCAAACGCGGAAGTCGTGGGAATCGATTTGAGTGCTGGAACCCTGGAAGTTGCCAGGGAACGCTGTCAACGTAGTGGGGCAAATCGTGCGGAGTTCCATCAATTGAGCTTGTTTGATGTGGAACAGTTGCCAGGGAAATTTGATTTAATTAATTGTGTTGGGGTTTTACACCATACGAATGACCCAATTCGTGGAATTCAAACTTTGGCAAAGAAACTTGCTCCTGGGGGAATTTTTCATATCTTTGTATATGGGGAATTGGGACGTTGGGAAATTCAGTTAATGCAAAAAGCGATCGCACTTCTTCAAGGTGAGCAAAAAGGTGATTATCGTGATGGTGTGGCTGTGGGAAGGCAAATATTTAAGTCCCTACCCGAACATAACCGGATTTTAAAACGGGAAAGGGAACGTTGGTCACTGGAAAATCATCGTGATGAGAATTTTGCCGATATGTATGTCCATCCCCAAGAGATTGATTACAATATCGATACTTTATTTGACTTAATTGACGCTTCAGGGTTGGAATTTTTGGGGTTTTCCAATCCGGCTTTTTGGGATTTACAAAGACTTTTGAGTAAAGCACCAGAATTAATCGATCGCACCAAAAATTTATCTCAACGTCAGCTTTATCGGCTGATAGAATTGTTAGACCCAGAAACCAGCCATTACGAATTTTTCCTTGCCTGTCCACCTTTAACTAAAGCCGATTGGCAAAATGACCAGATTTTACTCGCCGCAATTCCCGAAGTGAACCACTGCATAGATGGGTTCCCAAGTCAAGTAATATTCAATTATGATTACAAAATTGTAAATTTATCCGACAGGGAATTTACATTTATGCAAGCATGTGACGGGAAATTAACGGTGGGTGAAATTTTGCCAACAGTAGAGTTTAGCTTGGATGAAGTGCGATCGCTCCAACGCCAACAGCTAATTATGCTCACCCCAGCTTAAGAGTAACTTTATACAAGTAGCCTCAGTACAGCACTTTCCCAAGTGATAGCCCAGAACAAAACGAGAAAAAACTAAAAGCTAGAATATTGAAGAGGAGAGTTTTAGCTTTCCCCTTCTCTTTACTTCTCATCCCAACTTCTTTTAAAGAGACTTAGGTTGTTATAGCACCTCACAGTCCCAAAATTGAGAGACAAGGGTTGTAAAAATACGCACAAAACTGGAACAAGTTAGTGTAAATTTTTCTATCCCACCCATAATATATTTTGCTCTCTCTGATTACAGGAATCTCTGGTCTTCCATTTTTTCCCCGGCATCTAATTCAGCTATTTGGCAGGTCGGAATCCGTCCTAAACACTTTCTCTCAGAGGGTTACAAGCCTTCATCGAGTTACGGTTTACCAAGCTGATTAACCCACAGGGTGACAATTAAGTTAATTAGTTTTTTCTAAAGTATTGTTACCCAACCGTGATATGATTCAACTGGCTGAAAATGTCTAGTCAACATAGCTGTACAGGTTTTAAGTCCCGTGAGCTTGTCAGACGAATCAATCGAACCAACAACACAAGATGCTCCAACTGGTTTTGAAGATTCAAAACCAGACAATTCCATGCAAGAGTTTTATCAACTCTACAAGCAGTTGATAATAACAACCCTTGTTATCATCGGAATTGCTTTCATCTCTGTGTGGACTTTTTACTCAGTAAACATTGCCCTCAACTATCTACTTGGGGCGTTTGCGGGTGTGATTTACTTAAGAATGTTGGCTAAAGACGTTGAGCGGCTAGGAACGGAAAAACAAAGTTTGAGTAAGAATCGTCTTGCTCTATTTGTCGGGTTGATTGTAGTAGCAACTCAATGGCAAGAACTAAAGATTTTGCCCATATTCTTGGGATTTCTGACCTATAAAGCAACGCTCCTCGTTTATACCCTGCAAATTGCGTTCACACCTGACTCTAAATAAAGTAGGTTAGGTTTATAAAAGGTAGTCCTCCATCCTAACTGTTTGGGGAAAGTTCTTGAAGAATGCACATGTTTAGTGTCTTAAATGCCTTTAATTCTTTTCCCCTAGCCTCCTTAGAAGTAGGTCATCATTTCTACTGGCAATTGGGCAATTTCAAACTACATGGTCAAGTATTTTTGACCTCATGGTTTGTAATTGGCATTCTTGTAATAGCTTCTTTAGCTGCAACAAGAAATATTCAGAAAGTTCCTAGCGGCATCCAAAACCTAATGGAATATGCCCTAGAATTTATTCGGGATTTAGCAAAAAACCAGATTGGAGAAAAAGAGTATCGCCCTTGGGTACCCTTTATTGGCACGCTATTCTTGTTTATCTTCGTATCAAATTGGTCTGGTGCTTTAATTCCTTGGAAGCTACTTAGGCTCCCAGAAGGGGAATTAGCCGCACCGACAAATGACATCAATACGACGGTAGCATTAGCGTTGCTAACCTCCTTAGCCTACTTCTACGCTGGTTTTAGAAAGCGCGGTCTAGGATACTTCAAAAAGTATATAGAACCTACGCCGATTCTGTTACCGATCGCGATTTTAGAAGATTTCACCAAGCCTCTTTCCCTCAGCTTCCGTCTATTTGGTAATATATTGGCGGACGAATTGGTAGTAGGAGTACTAGTTTTGCTAGTTCCTCTATTTATACCTTTGCCTGTTATGGCTTTAGGTTTGTTTACCAGCGCAATTCAAGCCTTGGTTTTCGCCACCCTAGCTGCTGCATATATCCATGAAGCCCTGGAAGGGCATGGTGAAGAGCATGAGGAACATTAGAATCCTCACTCTTATTTTGGATTTTGGATTAACTTAACTCAATTCCAAATTTACCCAAATCTAAACATCGGGAATCGAGAATTTGGATAGCCAAAGTTTGGATAACCAATCTGATTGGACAAACAAATTTTGGATAACCAAAATAACGTTTTTGTTTTTGAACTCTTTTTGTACAAAGTAAAGGAAAATCACAATGGATCCATTAGTTTCTGCTGCTTCAGTTCTCGCTGCTGCTTTAGCGATTGGTTTAGCTGCAATTGGACCTGGTATTGGTCAAGGTAATGCTGCTGGTGAAGCAGTTGCGGGTATTGCTCGTCAGCCAGAAGCCGAAGGTAAAATTCGCGGTACATTACTGTTAACCTTGGCATTCATGGAATCTTTGACCATCTATGGTTTGGTTATCGCATTAGTATTGTTATTCGCTAACCCATTTGCCTCATAAGACGAATAGTTAATGGTAGAGACGCGATTGTCTTATCAAGAAAGAATACGGTTGTCAGTAGTCACTAGTCAGAAGAAAGTATTAATTCTGACTTATGAATTCTGGCTTCTGAATTCTTCTTTATCATGCGTCTCTACAATTGACTTGTTTTCAAGCTTCCCTTGTTGGCAATAGCTTTTCAAGATATGAAAGTTACGATGATTTTGTCTCCTATGAAAACTACCTTGCAAGCCAAAGAGGGAAAAAATGTTTGATTTTGATGCAACTTTACCCTTCATGGCTGTACAGTTCTTGCTTTTGTCAGCTTTGTTGAATGCATTTTTTTACAAGCCGATGACATTAGCTTTGGACGATCGCGACTATTACTTCAGAC
>NZ_NTFS01000502.1 GCF_002289455.1 Brunnivagina elsteri CCALA 953 | reverse complement strand
GATTAATATTGCAGTTACAAGATTATTAGGTAAAAGTTAATTTATTGAAAACGAGTCAAAGAATAATCTTTGCTTCATTAAAAAAGAGGTGCGATAAAAATGGTTGCAATCGGGTTTGAAACTAAGGTAAATCGGTTAGAGTCAATTGTCGAGCAAATTGGAGAAGCAGTACTAGCGACTACAGAAACAATTGATAAATTAGGCGATCGCATGGATAATCTGGGGGTGCAAATGGAGGAGCAAGGTAAGCAAATTCAGCAGCAGGGATATCAAATATTGGCATTATGCGATGCAGTACAAACACTTGCTGAAACTCAGGATGATTCGCTACAGAAGCTTTCCCAGTTAACCCAAACTTTAGACCGTTTAATGACGATGATTCAAGGAAGTGAAGATTAGTAGAGACGACCCACCGGGTCGTCTAAGACTTACGAATTAATAAATTCCCAATTCAAACCCGTAATTGTGTCACCGCGATATTCCCAGAGAAACAAACATCAACGTCACTACCAAGGGTGCGATCGCGTTGACTGTAGTCTCCTTGATAGTAAAAATCATTGCCTTCAACGCGATAATTCACAGGTAGAGGTTTGCTACAAGCTTGGCAAAAAATAATTTCTGGTTCCGGTTCTCCTGGTTGCAAATGGGGTAAATTCACGTTCCAAAAAGTACCTACTTCCCAAGTACGGGATAGTAAATCTTTTAGTACCTTCGCTGTCATATCTCTTGCAGCATCCCAATTATAATCAAGCTTGCCCTTGCGGTAATGAGAAATTGCGACTCCTGGAATACCAAGCATTGCAGCTTCGCGAACCGCCGCCACAGTTCCAGAAATATACCCATCAACGCCTAAATTTCCCCCAGCATTAATCCCAGATAAGACAAATTTTGGATTGGGACAAATATGAGTCAAAGCAATCCGGGTACAATCGGCTGGTGTTCCCCCAATGGCATATTCCCGTTCCGAACGACGGTGTAGAGAGATGGGACTAATGGTTGTCACCTGATGTCCACAACCTGATTGATGGTCTTTAGGAGCGACAATAATTGTTTGATAATTTTTGACAGCTTCCCATAATACCCGAATTCCTGGAGCATCAATACCATCGTCGTTGGTTAATATAAATGTCATTTTCTGTTTTTTCCTCTCTCTCGTCACCAAGTTGTTAATTTTATGGGATTACGAACACGATATAAGCTGAGTCAATCGCAAAGTATTTAAATATCAGATAAATATATCTTATTTATATTAAGATACATAAAAATTCATTTATATAACTTTAAGCTTAGTAATCTATCTACATTAAATCTAATAATTTCTCATAATTCTTTTAATTATGGGATTAGGACATCAAAAAATTGATTAGTCTCTATGGCTATTGACTCTATTCTCAATAATTCTAACGAAAAAAGGGCATCCTAGCCAAAGTGCCAAAAATATGCAAAAATAGTACTCTCAGGGGAGCAATTTATTTAACTATAAATTTTATAGCTGTAAACCTAGTAAAATCGTTATTTCTGAAGGTCATTTTTGATTAAATAGTGGGAATTGCGATCGCATTATGGAGAGGTGGAATTTGATGCGATCGTAAATAACATAAAACTTAATAAAGCTCAAAAACAGCAATTGACAATTTATCAAACTTGATATGTTTGGAGTTGTTTTAATAAAAGTAAAGTGTGTCCTTAACTACAATCTTAATTTTTCATCAAGATACTGGAGCAATGTACGTACTACATTAATAAAAAGCATCGCCTCATCTTTATCTAATAGATTTTCGTTGGGATGTGCCAAACTTGCGTGATTTCTAATTGGATTAAGCGAGTCCATAATCCCAGCAAACGATTGAAGAAGAGGATCAATTTTTTTTGAATTACCAGTAACGCTCTGAAGCTTTGGATGAGACTGACATAACAACTTAAATAGCTTGGTTATACCGTCGTTTTTTTTACTAAACTCAATATCTGCTTGAACACAGACTAAACCTAAATAACCATGCAAAGCAGTATGTATTCGGTCAACTCCGCTAACTGCCCCAGTGGTGGGAATTAAGGCTTCTACATCAGCGATTGCCTGTTCTACTGCTTGGCTACTAATCTTTAAATAGAGGGGTTTTTCTTTTTCTAATGAGGGATACAGGAAAGTAGTGTATACCGGACTTGGGAATCTTTCATCACCAATCTCATAGTCCCACAAAGATGATGACAAGTGTTGAAGAACGTTTATCTCACAACACACAGGGCACTTCACAACTTGCCATTTGTGATGAACGTCGTCTCCGCCATATTGCTCGACATCACCGACAATATAAGAGTCTTCACCTTCACAAACAATTCTCATCAACGCTTTAACTTTACAGTGTCCACATTGAACTTGTTCAGCAGTAAGACTATATTCCTGTTGAGAATCTACCAAATTAAGTTTCTCCTCATTGGATATGGCATTTTTAGAAACATTCTCATAACTGAAAACAGCAAAATTCCATCAAAATCAACAACTTAGTTCTAAGCTTTAGTCAGCCTGAAAATATTTAAATTTTTTTAGACTAACCTTTGACACCACTACCAGTATCAGTTGGGACAATATAACGTTGTAAAAATAGGAATAATAGCATTACGGGAGCAATTGAAATCACCGAACCAGCAGCAACCAAACGCCAATCGAGGGAAAATGTACCAGCTAATTTAGCAACACCAAGCGGTAAAGTGTACAAATTTTCATCCTGAATGACTATAAGAGGCCAGAGAAAATCGCTCCAAGCACCAATAAAGACGAAAATTGCTAGGGTTACGATCGCAGGACGAATTGCGGGTAACATGATATTCCACCACAAACCAAGTTCGGAAGAACCATCCATACGTGCAGCTTCTTCTAATTCTTTTGGGACTCCCAAAAAGGCTTGTCGCAACAGAAAAATGCCGAAAGCAGAGGCAAGACTAGGGAAAATCACCCCTAAATAACTATTTCGTAGTCCCATTTGAACTGTCAAAATATAGAGTGGAATCATGACAATTTGGAAAGGAATCATGATTGTGGTGACGATCGCAATAAAAATCCAGTCGCGTCCAGGAAATGATAATCTGGCGAGGGGATAAGCTGCTAAAGCGCAAAAAAGCAGGTTTATGCAGACAGTTAGCACTGCAATCAAGGTGCTATTGAGCATATATTGTCCAAATGGATTGGTTTGCCAAACGGTGACAAAGTTTTCCAAAGTGGGTTGTGCGGGTAATAATTGCGGGGGTGATTGAAATATATTTTCTGTCGGGGATTTTAATGCTGTTCCGACTAACCATAGTAGTGGGAATAGTGTAACAAGGGCAATCCCGCTTAATAGAGCGTACATTAAGGCTGTTTTGATTTTTGAGTTGTGCGATCGCATTTTAGATTTTAGATTTTGGATTTTGGATTTTGGATTTGTAGTTCCGGTGGAACGTCTTTTATTTAAAATATTTTGGATTTTAGATTTTAGGTTTTATTCCATTTTCAGTACAAACATTTTGTAATGGTTTATCCCAGCCTTGAATTGGTAATTCTGGTAAATATGCAAACTCAAATACAATTCCGATAGTTGGTTTTAAATTCCATTCGGGTAAACTGAGCATTCTGTCATAATAGCCTCCACCATATCCCAAACGAAAGCATTGTGAGTCACAAGCGACGCTAGGTACAAGAATTAAATCGACTTCGCAAGGTTGAATAACTTGGTTATCGGGATTGGGTTCGATAATTCCATAAGTACCAACTTGTAAAGAAGAGGAATTTTGCGTTTCTAGAGAATGCCAAAACATATTTTTTCCTAGACAACGAGGAAAACCCCAACGGTAATGAGAATTCGCAAATAAAGGACTTAAATCAGCTTCTTGACGAAAACTGAAGTAAAGCAAAATAGTTTTAGCTTGTGTAAATAAGGGAGATACTTGTAAGTGGGTACAAATGCGATCGCTCTTTTCTCTCCACTCAGTCACACTCATTTGAGTCCGTTTTTTGAGAAGTGAGTGACGTAATTCTATTTTTTTTGCTTTTTCTGACATTCACACATCTGAATAATTAGAAAATCTAGGTTTGAAGATTGATGAAATTCATACTAAGAACTAGTTAAAGATATAC
>NZ_NTFS01000501.1 GCF_002289455.1 Brunnivagina elsteri CCALA 953 | reverse complement strand
GTTTCGAGAGCATAGAAATCACAACAAAATTTTCTTTCCCTACTAATAACCCTCAATCGATGGAATTTGCATCAACCAATTGTAGTATATTTAACTTGTATTTTTCTCTGATGAGATAATATATTTTTGTTGTCAAAATATTAGCATTTGGTTTGTGTATAAATACTTGATAAAATGAAAATCTGTATTTTATATATCTTTGCCTTGCAAGATATTACTGTCTTTTTAGCTTAATAAGCACAGATACATCTCTGTAGTCTACATAGAAATATTGTCCATTTCCCTTTATTTCAAGGATTACAAGTAACTCAGTTATTTAAAAATAGATAGATTAGTAACGAATGAAATGTTGATTGGTACGACGTTTTCATCTGTTTTTTTAGTTAGTTACTGTGAATACTATTAAAATCATGATTAAAAGTAAAAAACACTAGATTATTTTTTGGTCGCATTTTTTTTGAACAGCAAAACCTACATCTGACCACGTTATGCGAACTGATAACGTGGTCAGATGCTCTCAGGGATGGGTATTCAAAGAATTTGGAATACTCGCTATTGCGAGGGAGCAAGCTACACAGTTTATTTAATTGTTAATTGCAAATTGTATATGACTGACTATTTTTACCATCCAGAACGAGCCAAATTTTTAAATTTGACAAATTGATTATCGAACAATAATTTGACTGTCCCAGTCGCACCATCTCGGTGTTTGACAACAATTACTTCGCATATTCCCCGTTCGATTGAATCAAGTTTGTAGTATTCATCGCGATACAACATGATTACCTTATCCCCGTCCTGCTCAATTCCACCCGAATCTCTCAAATCCGAGAGGATGGGACGTTTATTCGGTCGCGTCTCCACGGCACGGGAAAGTTGAGACAGACAAATAATAGGTACTTGCAACTTCATTGCCAGTCTTTTTAAGCCTCGCGTAATCGCCGCTATTTCATTGTTACGGTTAACGTTTCCATCCCCCATCAGTTGCAAATAATCAATTATCATAAGCCCCAATTCCCTACGCTCTAAAGCCATAATTCGCCGACATTCAGCTTCAAAATAAGTTAGGGATGGTGTCGGACAATCATTCAGATATATCGGTAGTTCTGATATATCTTTAACTGCCGTGCTTATTGGCTGCCACTGACAATTACTAATCCTGCCAGTTTTGAGATAATTGCTCTCAACATTTGCCGCATTCGCCAGTAACCGCATAGCAATTTGGGTTTTGGACATTTCCAAGCTAAACAAAACAACGGGGAGATTCTGCATCTGCGCCACATTAAAACCAATTTGGGCAGCAATCGCACTCTTTCCCATCGATGGACGACCTGCAATTATTACCAAATCTCCACGATTGAAACCACCATTTATGATTAGGTCAAAGTCGTAAAATCCCGTGGGGATACCCAATGGAGCTAATCGTTGGTTGCGTTCCTCCACAATTTGGTAGGTATCGGTCATCACCTCAGAAATATGACTTGAACTTGATGTATTTTCCCCTTGCTGCAAATTGTAAATCTGGGTTTGCAATTGCGAACATGCTTGTTCTAGGGTGACTTCATCATCCGCAGAGTGCTGTAACTCCAATGCTAGAGTTCCCAATCGACCCAATTCACGCCGTTTCCATTTTCCAATTACCAAATCAGCCAAAACATCAATATTCACTGCACTAACGCAGCTTTCAACCAGGGAAAGTAATTTATTTCTACCTCCAACCCGAAATAATAAATCCTTTGTTTCCAACCAGTTTGCGATCGCAATTAAATCTGTTGGTTGTTCAGTTGCCGAAAGTCTAAGCGCCGATGTGTAAATCTGTTGGTGGGCATTGAAGTAAAAATGGTACGGTTTTAAGCGATCGCTAACCCGCATAATTGCATTGGGGTCAAGTAAAATCCCTCCTAATATTGCTTCTTCTGCCTCTAAACAATGGGGTGGCAACTTCCTTGCAGACGAAGCAAAGTTAATTACCTTATCTTGTCTTCCGTACATAAGTAGGTGAGCGGGAAAAATTATCGTTGTGGTCAGGGAGTAGTGAATAGTGAGTAGTGAGTAGGGGTAAGACTTTGAGGTAAATTTACCTCAATGTTACATAGTTCTGTTTATTTCTACCCACCTACTTAGCTATCCAAATACAAGTCTAAATTTTGTAGTCGCTAACTTCTCTCACTCCGGCATATTTACAAATCTTTCTGGGTATTTGGCGATCGCCCATTCATACCAAGCCGAAGATGTTGCATTTTCACAAAATTTTGCCAAACCAAGACTCATCAGCGTGTGGTATTGTCCCTCATGGATACTGGCATCACAATTCTCAAAAAGTAAAACTTCTGTACTATTGCCACCCCGGCAATGTGTCAATCTACTTGAAGATTCTTGTTTTTCAAAGAGTTCTCTCAATTCTTCAAAGTTTGCCTCAATCCATTTACCTGGCAAAGTTGGAGGTGTTGGTAACTCCGATGCTTTTGAGAAAGCAAATTCCAAAAATCTCTCTCTCTCCTCTTCTGAGAGAGTCTTAATATCTAAATATTCTATATATATATTAGAGGGTCTGGAAGCTTTTCCCAGTAAAGGTTCTGGCTGTCGATTGTTTCCTCTAGGAAATCTGAGTTTCCTATGGGAAACTCAGGTTTCTCCTGGGAAACCGCGTTTCCTATAGGAAACACTTCCTCAGTACAGTTAGTAATTAATTGTATTTTCTGTTTCTCCGTAGATGAATCGGAAGCTGCCCAAGGGGTATTATCTATTGGGTATGGTGGATTGTGGTCACTATTTTTGCTTGGTCTAATTTGGATTTTGACCTGCACTAGTTCCATGTCTATCTCACCGACTTGTTCTAATTTTTTCAGCGCTTTAGATACAGCACCTTTGGACAATCCTAAATCCAATGCCATTTGAGTCACACTGTATTCCTGTTTGCAATTCTCAAATGGGTCGAGAGAGCGGATATAGTAGAGAACTTTGATTTGGGTTCCGGTTAAATCTTTCACGGTTTTTAACCACTCGCTATGGGTTAATTGGTAGAACAACGAAGGTTTTTCTGCTTTGACTTGGGTCATTGGTGAGACTCCTTCTCATATCAGTCAGGTGGAAGTTTTAAAAGTGCTATGATGCGAATTCCTGTCTAGACTTTGCCAATTTATTAGTAAATCGAATCTAATTTCATGATTGTTGCTTTGTTTGCAATCCCATTGGTGATATATCAAATTTTCCCAACCGCCACTGTTTTTCCAATTCTAAATACCACATTATTATTTCTCGACCTTTTTCCGTTCGTGCCATCATTGCAAATGATTTTGCACAGTCGATTACTAAAATCTAACCATTCCCAATAAATGTCAAAATCAACAGGAAACTGTGTAAATAACTTGCAATTGAATTGCAAATGATTCCGACATAAGTCTTTGCCTCTGATAATTTTGTCAGCGCGGTAGTTGTATTTAAAACACTAACGTATCCCTGGATTCAAGCAAAACAAAAAAATCGAGTCAGAATCGTTGGTTTTTGATGGCATAGCTTACCCCAATGCTATGCCATCAAGTTAAGAAGGCTAAGTATAGCAGCAAGAAGAGTGTACATCCATATTTACGTACAGAATATCCAAACTGCCTTCTTAGTAATGCTTTCTGGCTGTTGATTTTCTTATTGATAATTTGTTCGGTCATGTTTGATACTGATTTACTAAATCTTGAACCCATTCTGTTCAAAACAAATCATCCAAAAGGATGAGAAAATTATGCAAAACTAAATACTATCCCATTGGATAGATGCAGAAAATCTATTTTGTTCTCTAGTCTATAAAATATTTTATACAGTTACTTGGTAGGCGCTTTAAATATAAATACGTAGACAAACGTCTTCTGTTTCCATCAAAACATATTCAAATCAATTTTTGTTAAATTTGTGACAGTAAAAAAGGTGTAACCTGCTGTTAACAAGGTGACTACAAATTTAATTGACCACGGCTCGTATCAATATATGTCAATTTGTGTCGCACAATTACTCAATAAATTATGATATTGGAACAAGCACTTAAGTTTTTTATTGTGATAGATGAGACTTATAAAGATTTTCTAAATATTCCTATTTTTTGAGATTTTTTAATTATATTGAAGCCTTGTATTA
>NZ_NTFS01000500.1 GCF_002289455.1 Brunnivagina elsteri CCALA 953 | reverse complement strand
ATACTGCTCAAATAAAACTATATATCTGGCGTATAGACGCTATGAGTAGGCTTGTCTTGACTAAGGTATGGATGGATAAATTTTCCTAATTCAAGGCATCCTGGAGCTTGATTTCAAGGCAAAATAGAATCATGGCAGCATGTAATAACAAAACGCCCATGTTATCAGCACACGGGCGTTTTCAGTCTTAGGAATTAACTCCTAATTATTTAATTATTTAGCCAAAGGGTGTTAGTTTTTTGATAGCACGACCAGCAACATCGCTATAACGCAACTGTCCGCAGAGAATTTTACCCATCAGTTGTGGACCAGAAGGACGTTTAATCCCGGCTTTATAACCTACTTTGGGGAAGCGGTAGAGCAAACCAGCAATTTTCGCAGCCCAAGCCATATCACTACCCCATTCATCATTAATGACATCAGTATAATTTTTCAGGGCACTGACATCACCACTTAAAGCTTTGTCAATCGCCTCAGAAGCTTTGACACCAGTGTAAATTGAGGGGCGAATACCTTCTGCGGTCATGGGGTCAACAATACAAGCCGCTTCGCCAGCCAAAAGAGCGTTTTGGGTGTGAAGAGCTTGTTCCCCATTCCAGAGACAGAGTGCATGACCGTATTGCTTACAAGTATTGATATTTATATCAAAGTTCTTGCCATATTCATCCAAAATCTTTTTGAAATCCTGGGGTTCACCACCAATGAACGTACCAACACCGATAGAATAGCCATCAGCCTTGGGAAAGTTCCAAGCATAACCATTTTTGACTAAGCCAAACTCAAAATCGATGATATTAGTGTTTGCCACCTTTGTATTCGCTTCAACTTCCAATGCAGCTGCGAGTCGGCGTTTACGTTCTTTAAATCCCAACCATTTTGCCATTGGTCCCTTCGCACCATCGGCAGCGATGAGATAACGAGCTGTAACTGGTCCATTATTAGTATTTACTTGCCAATGGTCGCTTTTGAATTCAACGCCTGTGACTTCCATATTATCTTTGAGTTCAGCCCCTTGTTTTTGTGCTTGCTGAACTAAGAAATGGTCAAATACATCACGTCGAACCATCCATACAGGCTCTGGAGTGTCGAGCTTGACTTCAACGGGGTCGCCCATATTCCAGGTACAGCGAATGGTATCAGCTTTTACCGAGATTACTGGACTAAAATCAAAGTCAAACCACTGTGCGATCGCAGGCGATACTCCACCACCACAGGGTTTGTACCGAGGTAAGGATTCTTTTTCTAAAATTAATACCGAGCGTCCCCGTTTTGCTAGGTGGTATGCAGCTGTGCCACCAGCTGGTCCTGCGCCAACGATAATGCAGTCGTACATAGGGCTGAATTCTCGCTTCTAAGTTAATATCTATTTTTGAGATTCTTTTTGTACTTTACAGACAAATTGTCTAAGTAGCAGGTAAGCGATTTAATTTTTCGCTGTAACATTTGCTGTAAAAGTTGTAAAAATATTTACAGCTTTTACTTACACATGCCCAGAATAGTTATTCATTGTAACCAGCACAAATCCGTAAATATCCATATTAAAAACTACTTTTGCACTTTTTGACTTGCCAATTTGGCTTTATTTTCAGCGATTAAGTTTTGCAAAAACCTGATGATGTTGGATTTGCAGGCAAATGGATATCAGATCATGTAGAAAGACGCGATATATCGCGTCTCTACATTTCTAAATTACCTAGACAGTGGTAATGTCTTTTTCCTTTGTTGCCAGCAATTCGTTAATTTTGCTGGTGTACTTGTCGGTTAACTTTTGGACTTGATCCTGTAAATCGCGGGATTCATCCTCAGATACTTCCCCAGCTTTTTCCTGTTTTTTAATTGAGTCGATGCCATCACGACGGATATTGCGAATCGCAACGCGATTGTTTTCGGCATATTTTTCGGCAAGTTTAACAAATTCTTTACGGCGATCGCTCGTTAAGGGTTGAATATTGAGACGAATCACCGAACCATCATTATTGGGTGTCATCCCCACATCTGACAGTGAAATTGCCCTTTCTATTAGGCTTAAGGAGCCTTTGTCATAAGTTTGAATCAAAATTGTTGTTGCATCTGGAGTACTAATGTTTGCCAATGATTTCAAAGGTGTAGGTGTACCGTAGTATTCCACCATTACCTTATCAAGTATGCTCGCATTAGCGCGACCAGTGCGAATAGTATTAAAATCCCGTTGTGTAGCTTCAACGGTTTTTTGCATCGTACTCTCAACATCAGCTAACTTCACATGAACCTCCCACAAGCGTGCCAATCGATTCTCCCATAACTGCACGAGAGATATTACCCCGTGTAGATAGATCGAAGACGAGAATCGGAATATTGTTTTCCTTACATAAGGCTATCGCGGTACTGTCCATTACCCGCAAATCTTTTTGTAAAACATGGTTATAGGTCAAAGTATTGTAACGTCTTGCATCTGGAACTTTCATCGGGTCTGCGTCATAGATGCCGTCTACTTTAGTGGCTTTAAAAATTATTTCAGCTTCGATTTCGGCAGCGCGTAATGCGGCAGCCGTATCGGTTGTGAAGAAGGGATTACCCGAACCCGCACCAAAAATAACCACCCGTCCTTTTTCAAGATGACGGATGGCTTTACGACGAATATAGGGTTCAGCTAGTTCTTGCATTGCGATCGCGGTTTGTACTCGCGTTTCAACACCAATTTGCTCTAGGGAGTCTTGGAGGGTCATCGCGTTCATTACCGTGGCAATCATGCCGATATAGTCAGCAGTTGCCCTGTCCATCCCTGCTGACGCTGCTTTGACACCCCGAAAAATATTACCACCACCAACGACGATAGCAATTTGAACACCTGTGGCGACAACCTCTGCTATCTCTTGTCCTATCTCCTTGACCACTTCGGGGTCAATTCCATAGCCCATGTTGCCCATTAAGGCTTCACCGCTCAGTTTAAGTAAAACCCGTCGGTAATGTGTACCCATGAAGTTACGTTTTATCTCAAAGAAAAAGTTGCAATTTCCTCCAATTTAAGATAGCAGTATGGTGGCAATATGTCTCTAGTTACCTATAAACAGTTTTAAGAATTGGGCATTGGGAATTAGGAATTTAGTATTCCCACATTCTCTAAGAACGCCATACTAAAGGCGTTCCCATTGCTTCTGTTTCTGTAATTTCAATTTCTTGATTATTAAATAAAGCCGCGATCGCCGAGCGCAAATACTGGGTTTGTACGAAAGAAGGATTTTCGGCGCGATCGTCAATTTGCCCTCGATACCGCACAACTCCATTTTTATCGATCAAAAATGCTGTTGGTGTTTGATTCGTACCAAAACTGCGTGTTACATCTTGAGTAGAATCCCACAAATAAGGAAAGTTCAATTCCTGTTCTAAAGCAAAAGCTTTCATACTATCGAAGCTTTCCATCAAACCTTGATTGGTATCATTACCATTCATTCCGATTAATGTAAAGCCCTGGGAACCGAATTCTCCTTGAATCAGCTTTAATCTTTCGATGTATTGTCCAACGTAAGGACAGTAGTTGCACATCGAGACAACGCCGATTGCACGAAATTTTTCTAGATAGCGACTCAGATGATGTACTTGCCCGTCAATCCCTGGCAACTCAAAATCTGGTGCGTAGCCTCCAATTGGAGTATCAATTGTTTCTAGCGTTTTCATCTTCACCCTGGTTTGAAGGAACTAGGAACAAAAATCTGGTCAAATTCAGCGTTAAACTCAACTATATCGAACCACTTTTTATAGTATTGATGGTCAAGATAACTTGATTTTACCAAAATTGCTTCGTCTCGTCGTTGCGGTCTGTAAACTTCTCCCCGTGGCAAAGTTCACTTTTTAAGCACAGTGTGAGACGAATTTCTGTGTAAATGCATTATATTCAATCATCTTATTAGCCCATCCGGTTAGTGTAAATTGTAAAACTACTGAAATTTAGAGAATTGGCTATTGGTTATTGGGTATTAGCTTTTTTACGGAATCTGATGCCGTTTCAGCCAATACTCAAACCCTGGAACAACCAAACCACCTTAAAACAATTCGCAATACTCCGAAGCGGAGAAGCAAGCTACGCAATTCGTAATACTCGCAGAGCGAGAAGCTAAAGCTACGCAATTATGTTTTGTAACGGAGAGAA
>NZ_NTFS01000050.1 GCF_002289455.1 Brunnivagina elsteri CCALA 953 | reverse complement strand
CCTGGAAGGTGCTAGGGTCGCCTTTGACAACCGCAACGTGTTCTGTGTTGTTGAGGATGCAACGGTAGCCGTAGATGTCAAATTGACCGAAGGTTGAGGGTAATTTGGTGACGGTTTCCCGGACAACTAAACGGTCAAATCTCAACCGATAGCAAATTAAATCGGCAATGCTAATTATTTTCAGGTTGTGGTGTTTGGCATATTCCATCAACTGCGGCAACCTTGCCATTGAACCATTGGGGTTTTGGATTTCGCAAATTACCCCCGCAGGATACAACCCAGCTAAACGGGATAAATCCACTGCCGCTTCCGTGTGTCCAGCACGTTTGAGAACTCCACCTTCTTTGGCTCGTAGTGGGAAAATATGACCGGGACGACGTAAATCTTCTGGTTTTGTCTGGGGGTTTAGTGATACTTGGATTGTTCTGGCACGGTCTTCTGCGGATATTCCCGTACTTACACCTAAATTTGGTCCCGCATCTATACTGACTGTGAATGCTGTTTGATTGGGGTCGGTGATATTTCGCACCATTAAAGGCAAATCAAGTTCGTCTAAACGTTCTCCCGTCATCGCCAAACAAATTAAACCCCTTGCTTCCACTGCCATGAAATTGATGGTATCAGGGGTTGCAAATTGGGCTGCACAAATCAAATCGCCTTCATTTTCGCGATTTTCGTCATCTACGACCACAATGACACGACCCGCTTTCAAATCTGCCAAAGCAGTTTCAATTGAGTCAAACTGAAATTCTGGGGTTGAAGAAGCAGCGTCGTGGGTAGGTTTCCCGACTTGAGACGACTGCTGTGAGGTGTGAGGCTGGGACACAAAGTTTCTCAACGAGCGAAGGTAATTTTTTTAGACAAAGAATTGTTTTCAAATTGTAGCTCGTTTGATTGGTTGCGGGGGATGAAATTAGGGCAAAGGGAAAAGTGTCTCTCTTATTCCCAGTCTTTTGAAATACTCTATGACCAATTACCCAATTTGCGTTTTAATATCAAGAAGTGCAATTACAGTTAAATAGGAAGAAACTGTTTGAGGCTGAATTAGTAAATTGATAGTCGATCGCAAATTGATTAATAGAGAACGGATAAGGATTGGAAAACATGGGTAATTTAAGGCGCGTACCCGTTGGGATAGTTGGCGCGTCAGGTTATGGCGGAGTTCAACTGATCAGATTGTTCATGGACCACCCTGATGTTGAGGTGGTCTATGTGGGGGGTGATAGCTCTGCTGGTAAGGCTTTTGGTGATATTTATCCCCATATGGCGCATACCGTTAACTTGAAGGTGGAAGCGGTAGATGTGGATGCGATCGCAAGTCGCTGTGAGGTGGTTTTTCTTTCGGTTCCAAATGGTTTAGCTTGTCAACTTGCGCCGAAGCTACTCGAAAAAGGATGCAAAGTACTCGATTTGAGTGCCGATTATCGGTTTCGGAATTTGACCACCTATACCAATTGGTACGGAAAGGAACGAAATGACGCGGAAACGGCTGCAACTGCCGTTTATGGACTACCAGAATTGTACCGCGATCGCATTGCAGAATCCCAGCTAGTTGGCTGTCCTGGCTGCTATCCTACTGCCAGTCTACTCGCCCTTTCCCCTCTCCTCAAACAAGGTTTGATTGTCCCGGAAAGCGCAATTATTGATGCCAAATCAGGTACCTCCGGCGGTGGACGTGATGCCAAAATGAATATGCTCCTGGCAGAGGCTGATAATTCCCTCGCCGCATATAATGTTGGTAGACACCGACATACACCCGAAATTGAACAAATTTGTAGCGAACTAGCTGGACACGAAGTTACAGTTCAATTTACTCCCCACCTCGTCCCAATGGTGCGGGGTATCCTCGCCACTGTCTACGCAAATCTCCGTGACCCTGGCTTGGTACGTGATGATTTAATTACCATCTACCGGGCTTTTTACCGTAATTCCCCTTGGGTGAAAATATGTGAAGCTGGCGTTTGTCCCCAGACAAAATGGGCATGTGGCAGCAATGTTTGCTATATTGGTATTGAAGTTGACCCACGCACGGGACGAGTTATCGTCATGTCTGTTATCGATAACTTAATTAAAGGGCAGGCAGGACAAGCAATCCAGTGTATGAACATCATGATGGGCTGGGAAGAAACACTGGGATTGCCCAAGTTAGGTTTTTATCCTTAGTTTTAATTTTTTGTAGTACTAAGCTCTGAGTATATTCGCTCAAAGCTAGTTGGAGTTTTTGTAGTCCTTGAGACAATTTTACGTGTATTTTCCAGACATTTTGTGTAATAGTTATCTCGAAACATTGACGTTCATATTTTGGTATGCTATCCAAGTGTCATCTGCGTTAAAAAAGCGCTAGTAAATTTCTAGAGAGAACTTACTAACGCCGTCGAATAAATTATGTGTGTAACACCATCATGGCACAAGAGATGAATACCAGCCATTTAGAGCAAAACATCGAACAAACCTACAAAAAAAGACTCAATTCGTGGGCGATCGCACGTTTGCTCCCTGATATGAAACGCGAGATAGTTGCAAGATTCCGTAGTCGTTCAGATGCAGACGGACATTTACAATTGTTACTTCGGGTAACACCAGAAGCCAAATTGATGCTTGTTTTTGATTGTCAACAAGAGGAAGTAGTTGCGTAATATAGGGTGATTTTTTTAAAGTCCGTAATAGGTGTGAAAACACCTATTGCTTAAGGAAAAGTCTCCACCTAAATTGCTTGATTCTCAAGCGTGATTCAGTTCTTCCACATCAGGAATATCTTTTGTAGAAATATCTTCCCAGGAATGAACAAATTTTTGAATCCGCTTTGCATGATTTTTAGTTGTACTTAAAAGCTCAGTAAGTTCTCTATTAAAGACATCAATTTTAATTTTACCAATAGCGGCTTGAATTTCTGGAACTGGTTGGGGGTAGTGTTGTTGATAAAGGTTCACGATTTGGCTTAAATCTTGAGTGCAGCGATTAGCATGAATGAGATTACCTATAATTAATTTTGTGGGATGAAGAATCTCGCGGTTGATATCTGTTTTCAATTGTTCCCAAATTTGAAGTCTTTGTTGCTGCACTATTACCACTTGTTTCTGTTTAAAGTTATCTAAATCTGCTTGGTGTATTCGAGATTGACTTTCGGCTTGTTCCAGTTTTCTCAGGGTTAATATTTGAATTTGGGAATGTGCTAAAAGCAGATTATGAATATCGAGAAGCTGGTAAACTTGTGAGTTTGCTGTCAGCACTTTAACTACGATTGGTTCGTAGACAAGTTGAAAAGTTCTTTTTAATGCTATTTGCGTTGCTTCGATGACTGTAGTGTTTCCTGAAAGCTCTGATATCTCTGGTTGCAGATAATCGTAAAGGTGTGAAATTGCTCTTTCTGCAAATAATCCTAAGCTATAAGGGCGACTCATAAATTCAAAGAATTGTCTCCGGGAAATCATACCCACATAGTTATGGTTTTGAGTTAAAATTACTCCAGGAATTAAAGGTTCTTGTTCAAATAATTGAATCAACCTATTTCCTGAATCTTCAAGTTCAAGATTTTCATTCCATAATGGTAAATCTTGCAATTTTGAGTGTAAATCTAAACGGAGTTCGTCAATTTTAGTAATATTCATATTTTTGCTAATACATAAAAATAAATCAATTTGAGAGTGTTTTATTCAACTAATTCAAACATGAATAAGCAATAATTGAAATTTTCATATAGCTCAATGGAAAAGTCTCCTCTGTTTCGATACAAACTTAATATTGATTCGGAACATAGATAATGCACAAGTGATAATTTTGCTCTTTACTTCAGAAAAAAAATAAATTCGTAAAAAAATATATATATTAGATAATAATTGTGATGAAAGGATTAATTATAGGAACTGTAATATTAACTCCATTGTTCTTAATGCAAGGTTGTGATTCCAAAGTTAAAACGCAACAACAAACTGCATCAAACCCACATCAAAATCATTCTGCAACTGATTCTAAGGGTATAAATCAGCAGCAATCAAGCAATAATCATCAAAATCAGCCAACCCACGCACAACATACACAAGCATCATCAACCCAAGCAAAATTAATAGTTCCCAAAGAAATTAAATCAACCCAAGCAGTACCTTTAACAATTAATATTCAAGATAAAGCTGGTAAAGCGGTTAGTAATTTTGAAACGTTTCAAGAAAAGCCAATGCATTTAATAGTCGTCAGTGACGACTTACGATTTTTTCAACATGTTCATCCAACCCACAAAGGAAATGGACGTTTTGAAGTCAACCCCAATTTTCCTTCCTCAGGTAGCTATACGTTATTTAGCGATTACAAACCAGCAGGGCAAAAAGAACAAGTATCCGCACAAAAAATCACAATTCCTGGTAATGTGCCTTTACCAACAGAGTTAGAAAAATTTAGTAATACGAAAATATTAGCTGACACAAAAGTAAGTTTAAAATTACCTGAAAAAACATTAAAAGCTGGGAAAGAAGTCAAAATCAGTTTTGATTTGCAGGAATTGAAACAGAATCAAGCGATTAAAGATTTGCAACCATATTTAGGAGAAAAAGGGCATTTAGTAATTGTCAAAAGCTCGTCTCCTTTAACAGAAGCAGATTATATTCATGCACATCCAATTAAAGAATCTACTGATGGACAGATAAATTTTATATCTAGTTTACCCAGCAAAGGAACTTATAAAGTTTGGCTGCAATTTAATCGTAATGGTAAAGTTAATGTGGCTGATTTTTGGGTGAATGCGCTCTAAATTTTCAATTAAAATTATGCACAATAGTTATATGATGGTTATCGGTTGCATCCAATACACTGACCTAATATATATAATCAAAAATATATTTATTGAAAGTAAGAAATTAGCATGTTCGGATTCAACAAAAAATATTTTTACTTCACACTTGTACTATTCTTAATAGAAGTTTGTATTGCTGTTTTTATAAATGATGTTTTTATCCGTCCTTTTATTGGTGACGTTTTAGTCGTTATACTGATTTATTGTTTTATTAGAACTTTCTGGAATATAGATTCATTCATCGTTGCTTTATCAGTTTTTGCATTTGCTTGTATTATTGAGGTACTCCAATATTTTAATTTTGTGAGTAAATTAGGATTGCAAAATAATCGGATTTTAGCTGTTTCCTTGGGAAGTACATTTGATTGGAAGGATATCATTGCTTATGCAATTGGGATCATAATAGTTCTATGGTTAGAAAATAGACAAGCTAGAAAACTAAAAGTTTAATGCGATCGCATCACTACAAATATTTTCCCGTGTCTCCACGCAAACTAAAATACATATTTAACCCGAATGCCGCAAATTATTCCATTTCCCTTATTAGTTTCGTAAATTCATTGATTCCTTGATTTTCTGAAGTTTTCCTAACTCTGTAAAGTTTTTGCCCTGCCAAGCTTAAAATTTTGTCCTTATAGCTGTCTTTTTGCTTTTGTTCAGGTGAGTCATGGTAAAAACTATCTAGCTCAAAAAACTTAATTGGCTTATAATCATTATGCTGATCGAATACAACACAATCAACAATTCCTCTAAAAAAGAAATTTATTTCTTCTTGAGATAAATTATTCTTAATCTTTTCAAAATTTACGATACAGCTTAATGCAACATTTGGATAAACAATAAACATTTGAAAGACATCTCTAACACCGATAAAAAATTCAAATTCTTGTTTTGATTTAAAAAGGCTTGTTGTGTAATTTTTATTGCCTATTCTTCTATTCTCTGTAACTCTAATATGCTCGCTCTGAGAATGTTCTACAACTTTTGGTAATGACTTTTGATGAAGCTCTATAATCTCAGCACATATTTTATTTTTTGGGCAACGAATAGCGTAATTATATGCTTCCTTTCTTAAACCTTTTTCGCTGTATATCTCTGCCAATTTAACGATAACCTTGTCAGAACGTTCCTCAGACAATTTATAAATCCTACCTTTATCTAGTAGGAAAAGATTCTCTAAAAGAGGTTGAACATTATCGCTTTCAGCACCTTTATCTAATTCCCCAAAAAACTCATCTTCAAAAGTCCTTAGTGCATTCATTACTAGTTCGTCTGAGGATACAGCTTTAGAGTATTCATAAACAAGCTTAAGCAATTCAGACCACTGTCTGTTAAACGTGAGTTTATAGATATGTTCGTAATCAATATTTGCCATAATAAACACAATTTCATTAGTATCATTACTTATTATTGAACACTGCATCTCCGATTACCCACATCAATCTCTGTCCTTGAGGTTCCAACAGATTGCGATCGCTTGACTTTCAAGACAGTCACGAATATATTTATGCTTCCTCACGGAGTATATTTATTTTCCCTATGTAGAAGTAAAAAGCCGGATTTTTCCCAATATAAATACGGAAATAGGATTATAAGAGTGTAAATAATCACAAAACACGGCAACTACTTCTACATGAGCGATCGCGTTAGTTTGCCGAACCTTGTGCTTCCTGATAAATAATCTCTTGGAACTGGATAAGGTCTTTTTGAGGATCGGAAATACTAACTTTAATTAAAATTTCATCACCCAAATTAACATCCCGCTTAAAGAACATCGGCAACTGTAAACCCAAATCCTCAATTAATATCAGAGCCAAACCGCTATCTTCCCGCAACCACATTAATACAGTTGCTTCCCATATCTCATCGTTGTTGCGACGCAAATACTCAAGTGACCAATAACGGTTGGTTTGCCGTTCCACCATTACCACTTCTTGAGTAATACTGCTTACAGTCATCATCACTTCTTTGAGTTGTTCTGCGGAGAACGGCAACACTTCACCACGCAAATGGGCTTTGATCTGGAAGTGTGTCAGCAAATCGCTGTAACGGCGAATTGGTGATGTGGCTTGGGTATATGTATCCAAACCCAAACCCGCATGACGAAGGGGTGTAATACTCATTTCGCTCTTCGGCATACAGCGACGCATGGCACAGGAACGTACAAATCCCGCAGGCAACAAAATCAATTCCTCTTCAGGAGGTAATTCAGGCTGGGGTTGTCCGCGAAATGGCAAGGGAATGTTATTTTCTTTACCATAACGAGCTGCAACTTCACCCGCGACAATCATCATTTCAGCAACGAGTTGACGCGATCGCGAATCCTGTAACAGGTCAATGCTGACTTCGTCCCCTTTGACTTTAATTGTCGCTTCCGGCATGTTGATACTGATGGCTCCTTGGGTATAACGCCAAGCTTTGCGCTTTTCTGCCCCTATTGCGATCGCAGCTATTTCGGGTTCTGCTTGTACTCCCAATTGCAACATCTCATCCACATCTTCATATGTGAGACGGTATGTTGGTTTGATTAAACTGGCGTGAATGCTGTAGTCTGTAACGGCTCCATGCTGGTCTAAAATAATACTAAAACTCAAGGAATAACAAATTTTCCCCTGTATCAAGCTCATTGGTCCTGTTGCCAGGACTTCGGGGAACATCGGTATCATTCCCGTCGGCAAATATACAGTACTTCCTCGCTTTCTGGCATCTAAATCTAACTCGTCGTCTGGTATGAGCCAGCGTGTTGGATCTGCAATATGTACCCAAAGGCGATCGCGTCCATCGGGTAATCGCTCCCAACTCAAACCGTCATCAATCTCGGTTGTACTCTCATCATCGATTGTGTACACCTTGAGATGGGTTAAATCGAGACGGTTTATATCTAAATCTGGAGGAATGGACTCCAAACGCTGCTGCGCCACTTCTACCACCTTACTAGGAAATTGAACCGGAATTGAGGAACGACGTAAAAATAGGTTTTCATTGACACTCCATATCCCTAAATCTACTAAAAGTTGCAACGCACCTTGGGGAGTGGCTGGACGTGACAACATGTTCATCGTTTCCAAAACTGTCCCAGGGGGAGGATAAGCCCGTGACAGTGAATCATAAGTTACACCCGTTCGCACGGTGTCAGCAATTAAAGCAGCGTACTTTTCTAGAGCTTCAATACGGTGGCGATCGTGACGCTGCCACTCGACATTTTCACCTTTAAGTGCTTGCTCAACTCGTTCTAAAAATTCTTGTTGTCCTCTGGTTTTGAGGGCTTCTACTTCTAATTGGTGCTTACGCTCTGTTACCTGTGCGGCTGTGCGTGGCTCGTAAGCGTCACCTTTCTGTTTGAAGTACATTTTGTCGTCCGACAGCAAGCAGTGAGCCGCATAGCACTGTGCTGGTTGAGTTTCCGAAAATAACAAATTCGCCATTTCTTTTGGCGTGACTGTTTGCCCATCATCAACCAACAATTCCCAAGCTACTTCCAGACTCGAAGGGTCTAAATAGCCTTGGACTTCTTTTAAAAAAATCGGTATTTGCGAAGGTTGGTAGGTTTCTCCGCTAACTGTATAGCTGATTTGTCGAGGTACAAGACTGTGGGATTGCCCTCGTTCATCTATCACAAATGTACGAGTCTTTCCATCTGGACGGTCTACTGCCCCCAGACGGCGATCGCTTCCAACCCGAAATTCAACTAGCGTCCCCTTCTCCACAAGCCTCGCACTTTAGTTATTTAAATAGTTTTATACTAAAAACGGGTTAGAACTTTACTTTTAACAAGCGTGAAAATCTTGAAGATACTGAGTCCCAAGGGGACACGCTACGCGAACGTTCCTCAGTATGACAGAAGTCCAGATTTTACCCGTTTGCAGTATAGCTCAAAATTATCCAAATTTTACTTAGGGGTTAAGAGTTAGGAGTTAGGAATTTAAATTAGGAGTGGGTAATTGTCACTCATAATTTATCACTCATAACCCATCACTCATAACTATGTTATTAACCTTCGGCGTTAATAAACGGTAATAAAGCCAGAATCCGAGCGCGTTTGATTGATAAAGTCAAATCACGCTGTTGTTGACATGTCAAGCCTGTAATTCGACGTGGCAATATTTTACCCCGTTCTGTCACAAACTTACGGAGCAAATCAACATCCTTATAATCGATTGGCTCTCCTGGTTTAATCGGCGATAGACGACGACGATAATAACTCATCCTTACTTGATTTCCTTGTGAACGGTGTGCTTGTTACAGTGGGTGCAGAACTTACTTAGTTCTAGACGGTTGGTTGTATTGCGACGATTCTTAGTCGTTGTATAACGCGATACACCATTAGAACGTTTGTTGGTATTAGACCGACATTCTGTACATTCGAGTGTCACTACTATACGGACACCTTTGCTCTTTGCCATAATCGTATCAACAGTAAAGTCTGAAGAGAATTAACACAAATCCCTATCTTCGCATATTTCGCCGCAGAGTTTCAACTAATCGCTTCAACTTTAGGTCGAGTGAATATCCTCGACGGGACGAGACTATCATAGTACCAGCAAAGCGGTCGTGCAAGGCTTGTCTTTCTTGAGTATCGGAAAAAGCCGAACCGCAGTCTATGACTAGGGGAATTACTAGAAGTATAGCAGTTGGGTTGCGAATAATGTTAGCGATCGCGATCGATACGAGTAGCAAGCAGATACCAATGATTCCCTCGCGTTTGGATAAGGAAACTAAATCGGGAATTCTCCCACGTCTAAATTCTAATTCTCTAAATTCTAATACTTTGAGGTCGAAAGCCCAACGTCCTAAGCTTTGACCTTTGTTGTTGTAGGGGATGACTACCCGTAAAATTAGCCAGACTATGACAAAAATCAGTATTTGGACAACTTGTACACCATATTCACCACTACCAAATACGGAACTCACCAACCACGTACCAAAAAAATCCACACCCAAAGCTGAAGCACGTCTTCCTAAATCGGCTTTGGGGAAATGTTTTTCGGGTATTTTTGTAAGAGTCATATGGTGGATTGGGTAATGGTTCGTGATAAATTCTCCGGCATCTCGTAGGGGTGGGGTCTCCCCACCCTCACTAATGATAGGATTGATAGATAAAATCTATAACTCGGATATTTAATTTTCTACAAGTCCCTAATTGTGAGTGGGTAAATAGTTATTAATTTATGTTTCAATTTAAAGACCGGAAGCACATTCAACCAGTCTCCCGAATTTAAATCTAGCGGTAAACCGACTCTACAAACTAGCCCTTGCGATCGCAATTTGATATTCCTACCTCTGTTGTATCGCGAAATTGGGAATTCCCCTGGTTCCAAAAAAAACAAAAAAGTAAAAGGTATGTGATTAATGACCCAAACTTTACCCAAACTTATAACCTTTGAAGAATTTATCGAATGGCTTCCAAGCGACGGAAAGCGCTACGAACTGCATGATGGAGGGATTATTGAGATGTCTCAACCAACGGGGAAACACGAAAAGGTGATCAGCTTTCTAACCCTAGAACTAGCAATACAGATTAGAACCACAGGAATCTCATATCTCCTTCCTAAAACTCCATTAGTCAAACCTCCTGAAAAAAATTCGGGCTACTTCCCAGATATTTTGTTAGTAAGTTCTGATAATCTAGTCAATGAACCCTTATGGGAAAAGGAATCAACTCTTACTCAAGGAGCGTCAATTCCTTTAGTAATTGAAGTTGTTTCCACCAACTGGCGAGATGACTACCACAAAAAATTTGCCGATTATGAAGAGATGGGTATTGCCGAATATTGGATAACTGATTTCGCCGCTTTCGGTGGACGAGATTTTATCGGCAATCCTAAGCAACCTGCTATTTTTGTTTGCGAACTTATTGATGGGGAATACAGAAAAACCCTATTTAGAGATAATGACCGAATAATCTCTTCCGCATTTCCCCAGTTAAATCTAACAGCAAAGCAAATTTTTGATTCTGCTTTATAGTTACAGGTCTATATGCTTGTAGCTATAAAGTCATTAATGAATCATTAAGGAATGTTTCTTTCTGATTCACAATCGCATGTTTCTACGTCTGTTTTATCCTGAAGAAAGCGAATCTCCCAAAACCTTCACCCAAACTGAGTGACGAAAACCCTTGAACTCAATACGCAGCAAGAGTTTTAAGCGAGTTTATCATAATCAAAGATAAATACCATTTCCTAGCTTTGTTGATTCTATTATCAATAAGACTAGTCCAAAAGTCTTGTTTTTTTCGTTGGGTAAGGTTGTAAATTAACTTTTATCTTTTTCCGAGATACTCCTCTATAATCTTTACTGCATAAGCCTTTGAAGCTATAATGTCACCCCCTCAGTCACTCAACACACATCGCACTTCTATTATTTTTAAATTCAGATTGGGAATACTTAATACATCGTAAAAAGTAATATATGGAGATTTGAGATGAGTTTTACCGACGATTTAGCAAAATTAGCAGATAAGGTGCGTATGTATCAAAGTTCAGTTACGGGGGAAGAAGACACTAAAGCATCAATGATTTCTCCCTTTTTAAAAGTATTGGGGTACGACACGAGCGAGCCATCAGAGGTGAAACATGAATATTATGCTGACTTTGCAACTCCAGGTACAGTCAAACCGAAGAAAGTTGATTATGCGATCGCGATTAATAGCAATATTGTGATGTTGGTAGAAGCGAAGGCTTGTATAAAGAAGCCAGAAGTTCATGATGGACAATTGAAACTCTATTTTAACTCAATCATCACTGTTCGTATTGGTATGGTGACAAACGGTATTGAGTATAGGTTTTTCACAGACTTGCATAATTTGCACATGATGGATAGCGAACCTTTTTTTACTTTTAATATTTTGGAATATACCGATAAGGATGTTGATAATTTAAAGTTTTTCCATCGCGATATTTTTGATGCTGCTAATATTAACCATTATGCGGAAGGGTTAATTTATTACCGCAATATGGCAGACTTAGTAGATAAATTATTACAGTCTCCATCCGATAGTTTTGTTAAGTTCCTAGTATCGGAAATGGTATCTAAAGCACCTGGATGTAAGATGTACAAGAAAATCAATAGTAAGGTAATTGACAGGTTTAAGCCAATAGTTAAAAAGTCGATTCAAAAAAGTTTGGTTGAACTGGTAGCTCGCTCTGTGCAGCAGCCAAGTCCTGTAGCTGATGATATTTATAATAATGGAGTTGAACCAGAGATTGATGATGCGAATGATATAGATACTAAGTCTGGAGTCACAACAACAGATGAAGAGAAAGAAGCATTTTCCAAGATTAAAGCGATTGTCGAAGAATCAACCAAATACAAATATGAAATCCATTACCGAGATACGGTATCTTACTTTGGAATTAATCTCAATGACAAGGGAAACTGGTGGTTTTTAAGATTGTACTTATCCTCTGCAAAAAAGACTTTTATTGCTCGATTAAATAGCAATGAGGCGAAACTTTTAGCTCCAGGATTTCCAGTTCAAGACGTACCAACATCAAGCGGAGAAACTCTTTCAAAAATTACTATTTCCTCCTCAAGTGATTTTAATAAGCTCAACGCTTTGATTGCTCGTTGTTACGAGTTAGAAGCTGCCAAACATTAATTATTTATATTTCATCCGAGAAAAGGTGTCCAAATCGGATACCTTTTTAGTTAATGGGTTGTGCAAACAAAGAATAGTGCAAGATTTCGCTTGTCTCCAGAAAATAAACCTAACATCATGATGCGAGAATAATGTAAATTACTTACAAAAGCTATTTTCTGAGTTTTGTCCCATGCTGTCAGTAAGTGAAGCCGAAGCGATTATTTTTAACTTGCTACAACCTCTTGACAACCAATTTAATACGGAAATTGTAGATTTACTCTCAGCACAAGGACGGATTTTAGCGGTTCCGATTACTAGTGAACTCGATTTTCCCCATTGGGATAATTCGGCGATGGATGGTTATGCTGTGCGTTACGAGGATGTAAAAGGATGCGATCGCGATAATCCGGCAATTTTGGATGTGATTGAAGAAATACCTGCTGGATATCAGCAAATCTCCAGATTACAACCCGGACAAGCTGCACGAATTTTCACAGGTGCGGTAATCCCTACTGGTGCGGATACAGTAGTTATGCAGGAGGTGACTCAACGTCAAAATAATCGGGTTGTGATTCAGGTTGCACCCAAAGCTCAGGAATTTGTCAGAAAAAGAGGTTCCTATTCACAAGCTGGGGATGAATTGTTACCAGCAGGAGTTATGGTTAAGGCTCCAGAAATGGGAATTTTAGCAGCTGCACAATGCAATCAAGTCTGTGTTTTCCGCAAGCCTAAGGTAGCTATTTTTTCAACTGGGAATGAATTAGTCACAGCTGACAAAGCTTTAAATTCAGGACAAATTGTTGATTCTAATCGGTATGCTTTGATGGCTTTGGTTAGACAATTGGGGGCAGAAGCGATTGTTTTGGGAATTGTACCCGATGAACCGGAGGCATTAAAAGAAGTTATAGAAACAGCCTTGATTAGTGCGGATATCATTATCTCTTCTGGGGGTGTTTCTGTGGGAGATTATGATTATGTTGAGCAAATTATTCAATCTTTAAGTGGAGAAATTCACATTCGTTCTGTGGGGATGAAACCGGGGAAACCTTTGACTGTTGCTACTTTGGAAAATGAAGATTCCGATTTACGGGTTTCTAATTCTGAAGAAGAGACTCAATATTTGAAATCTCGACGGAAATTATATTTCGGTTTACCGGGAAATCCCGTTTCCGCGTTAGTGACATTTTGGCGGTTTGTACAACCTGCGATCGCAAAGTTTTCTGGACTTGCTTCGGGATGGAAACCTATTTTCATCAAGGTAAAAGCTAAACAGGAATTGCGTTCGAGTGGTGATCGCGAATGTTATATCTGGGGGAGATTAAATGTTGTTGATGGGGTTTACGAGTTTGCTCTGGGTGCTGGTAGTAAAGTGTCGGGGAATTTGATTAATTTGGCGCAAACTAATGCGATCGCGGTTTTACCTGCGGGACAAAATTTGATTCCTGCTGCTGGGGATGTATCGGTTTTGTTGGTTGGATGTCATTTGTGAGAATAACTCACTTATCGGTATTATACTAAAAACGGCTTGGAGTTTGGCTTTTAAACGCAGAGGTTAGCAGAGTAAAGCGCAAAGTTACGCAGAGAGTAATTCCCAATTATCGATTAATTAAGACTCCTCGCATACCGACAGTTTTCGCTCCGTGGTAATCTTCGTTTTCGCTATCACCTACATGCCAAGCTGATTCTGGTGGACAATTATGTTTTGCTAAGGCGATACCGAATATTTTTTGGTCGGGTTTCGCTGCTCCAACTTGGGTGGAAATTGTGATCGAATCAAAGTAATCACGTAATTCTAAAGATTGAAGTACGGAAAAGATACGTGAATCAAAGTTAGATACTATTCCCAATTGAATCCCTTTTTCACGCCAATTAGTAAGGGCGGGAATTACATCGGCATAAACAAACCAAGGTTCCCCTGTACCGAAGTGAATGTATAATTCGCTGAAGAATGTATCGAAGTCAGCAAACTGCTGGATAATCCCTGCTTGTTCAAATGTTTGACGAGCGATCGCATACCACCATTCAAATTCATGTTGGGGAATATCTTGGACTTCGATGTCGGGAAATGTGGCAGGTGGTGCAGCTTTTATGCGATCGTTAAAGGCTTGATTTAAGCTTTCTGCATTTGCATGTACGCCAAACTCCCTCGCTATCTGGCTGTAAATCTCACCAACACTACCTTTGACTCCAAATAGTGTTCCCACTGCATCCAGAAAAATAACTTTCGGTCGTTCCATTTCATTTTTCACTTTTAAGCAATCTTATCGAAAAAATTTTATTAAGCAATAGCAATTAAATAAAATATATTTCTTGTGGAATGGGCATCCTGCCCGTTAAGGAATGTGGATTAAATAAAATACAACTCCTGACTGTATAGATTTATTTTGGGTTTCGCTAATTAAGCAGGCAGGATGCCTGCTCCACAACAAGAGAATCTTGCACTTTATTTAATCTACATTCCTAACTAACTAATCGCTTTCTCTGACTTTAGATTCCAACATATCAATACCACAATATCATCGTAGATAGTATCCAAAAATCAAGCCAATTAGCGATCGATAAATATAATCTTGTTTTAGGTAAAAGTAGATATAGAACACCTATCCAGATTATAAGGTGTTTTTGGGCAAAATAAAAAGCACTTTTTTTCAATCGCTGTAATACCTAATTTACCGTCAATCTATTGATAATAGAGTCAATATTACTGAGAATTAGGGGTCTATATTCTCAATAAAATCACAATGCCAATTTGGCAGAATTTTATATTTAAATAACTTATCAATGGATTGTGTATATGCAATTTAGTTTGGTTTTGTTTAATCTTGCTATACGGATACATCGCAGCGTAAATAAAGCGACTATTGTTAAACCTGAAAAAGCTTAATAATAGCTTTTCCCTACTGACTACTGATTCCTGATTACTACTGACTACTGACCACTGACTACTGATTACTGACTACCCTTTAATGCTGCCACTAAAATCCGCATAACTTGCTCCAAATCTTCAGGAACACGATAACTATTAATTCCCTGTTCAAAATGCTTGGCAGTGCGATCGAGTCTACCAAATTGCCAGATTGTACCTGTGGAAACAACGCCAATTAAAATAGGTTGTTGGGAAACTGTAGTCGCTCCTTCCCATTGGTCAAGTGCCACTAATTCAGCAACCAATTGGGTAAAACCTCGCGTCAAATCTTCATATTTTGCCTCAATTACTAGCAGTTGATTGCTTGTATTTAGTCGTAGTAAATAATCCAAATTACCCTGAAGCAAATTTGAAACCTTTAAACTATATTCAATTCTTAATTCGGCTTGGGTATAGTGAATCAACTCTGTTACTACCCGTGAGATAAGGATTTCCCGTCTTGCGAGTTCGTTGGTTAGGGGTACAAATGGTAGTACTTCCTGAATGCGATCGCGTAATTCTTCTAACCGATCGAGTTCGTCGGGGAACTGGGGTAGATTGAGTATTTTTCGGGTTAAACTATAGCCAAATTCTTGAGCAAGTTCGCTAGCTTCAAAACCAAGTTCAAAATATCGGCTAAAAGTATAACTTTGATTCGAGTCTAGAATTGACATTTTTAAAGTTTTGGACGATATTTCGATTGTTTGATAATACTGCTCTATTAATAATTTTGCGTCATAATTTTGACCATGTAGAGACGACTCGGTGAGTCGCCTTTTCTTTACAAAGTTTATCGATGATATCTACTTTGACAGGGAATCAATAATTGGACGTGCTAACCAATTAAAACCAACTTTGAGTTGATGGTCTAATGTCGGCATTCGATACAAATAAGCAAGACGACGGGCAATGTATGCAAAGTTACCATCTAATTTCATCCCCAATCCAGTAAGAGTGGCATTATCAATCCCTAATGCCATCATTTCGCCTAACTGCTGATATCGGAAGGGTAATAAAGGACGATTTGTTAAACTTGCCCAAATATTCCAAGCTGTGTAATCTGCTTGTTGAAAGGCTGATTGGGCTGTGGCTGGTACTTGCTGCCCTTCTGCATCTTGACAGTCTGCGATGTCTCCTAAGGCGAAAATATGGGGATAGTCGATGACTTGGAGGGTAGGTATAGTAGAAATTTGCCCCCGTTGGTTTTGTTTGAAAGGTAAACTTCTGACTACTGGATTGACACGGGTTCCTACTGTCCAAATTACTAAATCAACGGGGATGGTATCGACTTGATTTTTGTAATCGAGAGTGATGCTATCTTGGGTAATTGATTCGACTTTGGTTTCTAAATCTAGGAAGATACCGCGTTTTTCCAGGGCTTTTTGGGCTGCTTCGCGATTAAAATCGGGGGATGTGCGTAAAATTTGGTCACTGAGTTCAACAAGACGAAATCTACCGCGATCGCCTAATCGATCGGATAGTTTACAGGCTAATTCGACACCACTGTATCCCGCTCCAATAATGGCAATGCGAATTTTCTCTGCTGCTAATTCTGTCAGGATTCGTAGACGTTCTTCGAGTCGGTAGGCATCGGTAATTGTTCGGAAAGGGTAAGCATGTGACGTTGCTCCAGGAACCATATCCAGGGGAGTTTCACCACCTAATGCTAAAACTAAGCGGTCGTATTCGATATCAACTCCATCCTGGAGATGTACGTGCATTTTATCGATGTCGATGTCGGAAACCGCAGCTTGACAGAAGCGTATACCTGTATTTTGGAGTAGTTCAGCGAAAGGAGGCGCAATTTCCCAGGTTTGTAATTCCCCTGTGAGTAGTTCGTATAGAAGGGGAGAAAAAAGGAAGCGATCGTTTTGATCGACTAGGATGATTTCTGGTTTTTGATTAGATTCCCAAGGAAGTTGGCTTAAGCGTAAAGCGGTATATAAACCGCCAAAGCCACCACCTAAGATACAAATTCGTGCTGGTTGCTGAGACAATGGTTGAGACATGGGTGTTAGGATGGGAGTAGGGCGCAGGTTAAGACAGTTGTGATTCCTACAACTAGTGTACTGATTTATCCCTGTCAATTGCCATTAACCAGCTATCCCGATATTCTCCCTCGTGGAGTTCGTGTTTGGGAAGCAGTTTTACTTTTCTAAATCCGCATTTTTCGTAGGTGTTAATTGCGCGAGTGTTCCATGTTTCTGGATCGACGACAATTTTTTTCACATCAAGTTGGTCAAATATAAAATTAATGATTTTGGAAACGACTTTGCAACCAATTCCCTGATTCCAATATTCTGTTTCCCCAATAAATAAATCCATCCCGAAGTTATTCTGGGTATTTTCTAAAGCATATGATTGTCTGTCGGTTTCTGGCATTTCATCCAAAGCGTAATACTGTAGATAACCGATGGGTTGATTTTGATGGGAGAATATGCAAGCAACTGCTACTTCTTCTCCTCTAACTACTGGTTGATATTCTTCTAATACTTGTTCTAATGAAGAGGGGTTATCTCTACCTTCATAATATTCCAAAACTTTTTCATCACTAAGCCATTTCGCCATTAATTCATAGTCACGCATATCGTCATGCATGAGACGAATTGAAATTTCGTCGGTTTGTAGCTGCATACGGCAATAATGTTTTGCTAGGAAATATCTATTTTAGCGAAGCGATAATTATGACAAGTCTATCGCAAGTTTGAAGTTTGATTGGAAGTTCGAGGGATTTTACATAATTTATATTTAAACGCTATTGATGTTTACTTGACTTATATCAGTGTAATTACTAGTATAATTCTTGCTGATTAAATATTCATTTTGGGGTTATCTATCTAGAAATAAAAGTCCGCTATCAGGGGATTATTCTAAATGTTTTATTTTGTTTTTTAACGCAGAGTATCGCAGAGGTTAGCGCAGAGGAATAGGGAGAGGATAAGTCCATATCATAAGGTTACGTAATCTTTTAATTTATATAGTTTTTTATAATTAATTCCTTTAACTCTTTCCAAATCCTTTAAGGTAGTAAATGGTTTTTCTTGACGGGCAATAATTATTCTTTCTGCCATTTTTTTACCTACTCCAGGTATGGTTTCTAATTCGGCAAGGGTTGCGGTATTTAAGTTTATTTGTTGGATTGATTTGTTGGTGATTATTTTATCTAGGCTGGATGGTGTTTTGATGTCAGAACATTGTTGTTTTTGCTCTGCGATTTTCTGTTGAATTTTCTGTGGTAAACCTGCTCGTGAATCTTGATAAAGTCGCTCAAATTCGCGGTGATAATGTGCTGCAATGACGGGATTTTCAATAATTAATAGGGTTTCATCATTGCCAAAATTTGCAGCTTCTGACCAATTGTGAGAACCTGTAATAACAATTTTATTATCAATAATTCCAAATTTATGATGTAATAAATCACCTTTAGGTAAGTCTGGAACAGCTACTGTAGTTAGAGGATTATACCAAGGTTTATTATCAAGTTCGTATTTACATTTATCAGCTAATGCAAAACCCATCATGTCTAAACCTTCGCTGTATGGACGATATGCAAAGCTTTTTTCAATTAAGACACGAATCTTTGTATTTTTTTCATGTTTGGTTTTTAGGGTATTTGCAAAGCGTTGTTCGGAGAAGACAAATAATGCCATATCTACAGATTTTATTGCAGTTTCTAGGGTTTTATTAATTAAACCATTAGTGCTATTTATCCAAAGTTTAGTTGGTGAAGTTGGTGAAAAATGAATTGTAACTTTGCTGTCACCAATTTTAATTGTTCTGGGTTGACGAATTGGCTTTTTAATTCCAAATTTCTGATTTAGAGTAGTTTTAGAATTAGAATTATTTTTGCTATTATCTCCCCACATCAAGTTAAATTCTTCTGTAAATATCAATGCGACATCTGGACTATCTATTGTTAATAAATTATTGGCATTTCCTAAAGTATTGGTATTTTTGAAATCTCCATGAATATCTGATGGGGTAAAATTTGCTGATGTGGCAACAACAATACGATTATCGATGATGACAAATTTATGATGCATCAAGTCGCTGCCACGGGAACCATCTGATGTATCGTCTAACTTGGGAATTTTGGCATTTTCTAAAATAACTAAAGCATCGCGATCGCTTATTTCCTCTAAACTAAGTTTTCCATCTTTGTTGATATCGATAAAGCTATGAAATTCCTGGTATTTTTCCCGTTCTCTGGGTTTCAGTTTTGCAACTTCTTGAGGTGAAAATTTACTCCAAGCACGATTATAGGTATTTTCTAAGATTAATCTAACTTTGATTCCGGCTTTTTGTTTTGCTGCTAATGCTTGGGCAATTTTGGGTAAGCGAAATTCTTGAACTGCGATATCAACTGATGACTTTGCTTGGGAAATTGCATCAATTATTTGCTTTTCTAAGTCGTCACCATTTCGCTTTTTTTTACGGTAATATTCTTGATATTCGGAAGTTTGAGCATGATTGAAATATACTTGAATAAAATCGTCTTGTGGTAATGGTTGTAAAGGTTTTTTAAAAGCTTGATTTTCTGGTTTTACTTGCTGACAAGCGGTTAGGGTAAATGCAAATACAAATAAAATAGAAAATTTGTTTCTAATCAAAGTAAAATACATACTTTTTTACTAAAATTATCTTTGGAATATTTCTATGATTCCCAAATTAATTCTCAAAATTTACTCCACAATTCAAAACTCGAAAAAAAGTCTCAATTCCCGAATTAATACAAATAATTAATACAGAGAGACGTGATACAACAGATTATAGGTAAGTGAGGTAAATAAAAGACATGTAAACCGCAGATAAACGCGAATAAATGCGGATAAATGCGAATAAATGAGGATAAATGCGGATAAATGATAAATATAAATGGTATTGTACTTCCTCCAAGCTAAAATCTGCTGTGTGAAGGGAGATAATTTGCCAAATTATGTGTAACCTGAAATATAGGCAGCCCGTTGCTGAGTGTGTCCCTTAATTAAAGTATGCAAATTTATCTTGACTACAGTGCTACTACCCCAACTCGTAGTGAAGTTATTTCACTCGTTCAATCAACCCTCGCACAACAGTGGGGGAATCCTTCCAGCTTGCACGAATGGGGACAACGGGCTGCTACAGTTATAGAAACAGCGCGATCGCATGTTGCTAACTTAATCAATGCATCTCCCGAATCCATTGTTTTCACATCTGGCGGTACGGAAGCTGATAATATGGCAATTATGGGTGTTGCTCGTCTCTACTGCCAACCCCAACACATGATTATTTCCACTGTCGAACACTCGGCAATTTCTGAACCTGTAAGGATGTTGGAATTGTGGGGATGGCAAATAACCCGGTTGAGTGTGGATGCTAAAGGTAGGATTAATCCCCAAGAATTAGCAGCAGCAATTCAAGAAAATACTGTTTTAATATCGATAATTTATGGACAAAGCGAAATTGGAACCCTACAACCCATCGCTGAATTAGGGAAAGTTGCTCGCAAACACCAGGTGCTATTTCATACTGATGCTGTACAAGCAGCAGGTCGAATACCTATTGATGTCGAAACTTTGTGCGTAGATTTGCTGAGTTTATCTAGTCACAAAATATATGGTACTCAAGGAGCAGGTGGATTATATATTCGTCCTGGAGTCGAATTAGTGCCATTATTATTAGGTGGTGGACAAGAAATGCGATCGCGTTCTGGTACTCAAGCTGTAGCTGTAATTGCAGGTTTTGGAAAAGCAGCAGAATTAGCAATTCAGGATATGGTTACGGAAACACCTAGATTGATGGAATTACGCGATCGCTTGTTTTCTCAACTTGTTGATATTCCCGGTTTGATACCTACGGGAGATTTATCCCAACGTTTACCCCATCATGTCAGCTTTTGTTTGGTGAATGCTGATGGTGATAGCATCAACGGCAGAAATATTGTTAGGCAAATGAATCAAGCAGGAATTGGCATTAGTGCGGGTTCTGCTTGTAGTAGCGGTAAACTTAGTCCTAGTCCCATATTACTGGCAATGGGTTATTCGGAAAAAGCCGCTTTAGCGGGTATTAGGATGACTTTGGGAAGGGAGACAACCAAGGAAGATATCGATTGGACTGCGATCGCATTTCGGCAGGTTCTGGGGAGGTTGGGGAAATATGAAAAAAGATGAAGTATTAGCAATTATTACTGCTCATCGCGAAAATCTACGGGAAATGGGTGTAAAGTCGCTAGAGTTGTTTGGTTCAGTAGCACGAGATGAAGCACATACAAATAGCGATGTCGATTTTTTAGTTGAATTTAACCGTTCTGTGGGGTTATTTGAATTTATTGAAGTACGACTTTATTTAGAAGATTTATTGGGTTGTCGTGTAGATATGGGAACCTTGGACGCTTTGCGGGAAAATATGAGGGAACCCGTACTTGAGGATGTAATTCGTGCCTTCTAGAGATTGGCAATTTCGGATTAGGGATATTATACAAGCGATGGCAGCAATTCAAAACCGTGTGGATGGTTTATCTTTTGCTGAGTTTCGAGAGAATGAGACGGTTATTAAAGCGGTTTTTTATGACTTTTTAATTATTGGTGAAGCTGCTATTAATCTCCCTTCGGAAATTCAAGCACGTTATCCTGATATTCCCTGGAGAGTGATGGGAGATATGCGAAATGTTATCGCTCATGAATATTTCCAAGTAAATTTAAATCTAGTTTGGAGAACTGTGGAAAATAATCTTCCTGAAGTGTTAATAAAATTACAAGAATTAATGGAAAATGAAGGTATTTAAGATTTAATCTAGTTCAATCTAGTCTTAACTCGCATTTCGGCAGGTTCTGGAGAGGTTGGGGAAATAAGGGGGAGAAATATTTATATTTTTTAACGCAGAGAAGCGCTGAGGTTCACGCAGAGAGAAGTTTGCGGGAGATTATTCTTCCGCAAAACTTCGGAAAGGAACGCGGAGGAATATGGGGAGGTTGGGGAAATAATGTACAACGGAGTAATATACACTTTGAGGGGTAAATTAATTATGTCGGGTGCGATCGCAAAGTTGAAACTAAAAAAATTAAAACTAAAATTTACGGCTTTAGGAATATTCCTCAGCTTAATTGCGATTTTAACACTTCCTACTGCTGCCTGGGCTGTAGGTTCTAGTTTGGGAGTCAGTAATAGTCATCTTGCCGTTTGTCCAGATTCCCCAAACTGCGTTATCAGTCAAGATGGTGATTCTAAACACGCGATTGAACCAATTACTTATCATACAGATCGAGATGTGGCACAAAAAACTTTACTGAAAGTTCTTACGGTTGTTCCCCGTACAGAAGTTGTGGAAACAACAGATAATTACATCCATGCTCTGTCAAAAAGCCGGGTTTTTGGTTTCATTGATGATGTGGAATTTTATTTTCCCGAAAACGAGAACGTCATTCATCTGCGATCGGCAGCTCGTACTGGAGAATCCGATCTTGGTGTCAATCGTAGACGTTTGGAGCAAATTCGTCTCGCTCTACAGGATTTAAATATTTGATTTTTGGTAAAGACGTGATATAATATCGCGTCTCTACTAAAATCCCTACATTTGACTTTGGATAGGAAAACGTCGATGTAATGCGATCGCACCCAAATTTACTAATAAACAAGTAACCGCTAGCGATAGTAAAATATAGGTTGGTGCCATGACAATACCGATCGCAAACCAAGTATAGACATGCAGTACCATTATCACTGCGAATGCGATCGCGATTCCAGATGATTGATGCACTTGCAGCGATGGACGTTGCTTCCATGTCAAAATCATTGTCACCAATGTCGTTAGTAAATTGGCTGGCACAAGGAACGCACAAATTCCGATACAATTGGTGCGGGAAAACTCAGCTAAAGTGTTTAAATCGAGCATTAGTTCTGCGATAGTTTAAGTCTATTATAGTTTTTTATCGAATTTGTTAAACTTGTCAATCTAAATTCCCATCAATACAAACAAAAGTTAAACTATATTTACACAAATTAAAATTAAAATAATTCTCTAGACAGATATTAAAACCCTGCATCAACCAAACTGTAGGGATTTTGTGAATATTATCAATTATTCTCATTTATTACGGGTAATCATTTTACAGATATGATGAGGGTAATTACTCACCCTCGTATCAACTTTAAATTAACCCATGAGAATAACCGTATCAATAACGTGAATAATTCCGTTATCTGCTTCAATATCTGCCGCTAAAACTGTTGCATTTTTAACTTCAAAACCATCCGCACAATTAATATTAATTGTTGAACCTTCGACAGATGTAACTATTCCCAAATTAGCTAAGTCTTCCTTCTTCAGTTTACCAGGTACAACGTGATAGCAGAGAATCCGGGTTAACTGGGGAATATTCTGTACTAAAGTTGTAATGGTTCCAGGTGGTAACTTGGCAAAAGCATCATCATTAGGTGCAAAAACGGTAAATGGACCAGGACTTTTTAATGTTTCCACTAAACCCGCAGCTTGAACAGCAGTAACAAGTGTCGAAAACGAACCTGCACCAACGGCAATATCAACAATATCAGCCATGTTTCACCGAATATATCTGTATCATCAATTTTAATGTATTACAAATGGATTTTATATTAATATTTTTCGATGGTTGCTATTAGATAAAAATATAGTTTAGTTAGGTGTAAAATGTCGAGTCTGAGATATGGGATTTTAGGTACAGGTGCTTTGGGTGGATTTGCTGCGAATTATCAAATTATGGAAATTACCATTCCGTAGGTGTTATGCTGAACCTTAAACTAAAATTATGGATTTGCCTTTAAAATCAAGGCTTTCAGGCAGTTATCACCTTAATTTTATCCCAAAGGTTCAAAAGTCAATATTAAAAGCTATCTTTCTTGTACAGCAAGGACTATGAGCTATTTTATAGGTGTTTTTAGCATAACAAGTAATGAAGA
>NZ_NTFS01000005.1 GCF_002289455.1 Brunnivagina elsteri CCALA 953 | reverse complement strand
GGTTAATTAAGTATTCAAGAGTCAGGATTCAGGAGTTAGAAAATCTAAAGCTTGTATTCAGCGACAGTGAATGTATCCAAAATCTAAAATCCAAAATCTAAAATCTAAAATGAAAGATTGGTGGCAGCTAAACTTTCCCAAGGGTAGACAAAGTTTAACTATTACAGATGCTAACGGTTATCCCGTCAAAATTGCCTATGGTGAAGTAGGTACAGGAAAACCATTATTTTTATTTCATGGTGTTGGTAGCTGGAGCTATAATTGGCGCAATAGTATTAAACCGCTATCCAAATATTTTCGGGTTATTTGCTTTGATGCTAAGGGTTATGGATTTTCAGAAAAACCAGTATCACGTCGAGAAACAGAAGGACATCAAGTTATTGAATTTGTGCGAATTATTCAGGCATTATGTAATGAACCTGTCGTAATTTTAGCAGAGTCTTTGGGTGCTTTAACTGCACTTGCGATCGCGCAGGAAAATCCCGATTTAATTGCGAGGTTAGCGGTGATTAATGTGCCTATTTTTGCCCAAAAATTACCTCATTGGGGAATGTCTTTACTTTCACAAGTTCCACTTGAGTTAATCCAAACTATAGATAGTTTACGTCTTCCTTATTTGTTTTCACCTCTAGTTAGAGAAGTGATGGCAATCGAACGTCGTAGTGTATTATATAATCCATCAACCCTAACTAAAGAGGATGTGTATTGGATAACTTATCCCTATCTCGAATTCTCTGGTACTCTCACAAAAGTCGCAGAAGAATTAAAGATTGCTGCACAAGAAATTGAATGTTCGCAAAAAAATAAACCTAATTGGTTAACTAAAATCCAAAGTAATCTCAGTAACATTAATGTTGCCACGTTAATTATGTGGGGGGAACATGATACTTGGTTTCCAGCAAGTGATGGAAATAAATTACACCAACATATTTCTAATTCACGCTTGCAAATAATTAAAGAATGTGGTCATGATGCCTCATCAGATGCATCACTAATTATTAATAAAAATGTTATAAATTTCTTGAAAGATACTCAATTCATTTGATTTGCTTTCCCCGATAGAGAGATATTAACTCTAACTTAAATATTCTAAAATTATGCAACGTCCCACTATCTATATTGCTATTACCAACCACGGATTTGGTCATGCAACTCGCACCGCATCTGTAGCTGCAACAATCCAAAAGCTATTACCTGAAGTTTTGCTTATTCTCACAACAACTGCACCAAGATGGCTCTTAGAATGCTATATCGAAGGTGATTTTATCCACCGTCAACGTGCTTATGATTTAGGTGTAGTACAAGCTGATAGTTTAACGATGGATAAACCAGCAACTCTAGAAAAACTGTTAGAAATTCAAAAAAAACAAAAATCAATCGTCGCTACCGAAGTAGATTTTATTCAACAAAATCGCGTTGATTTAATCTTAGGAGATATTCCCTTTCTGACACCAATTATCGCCAAACAAGCAAATATTCCTTGCTGGATGATTAGTAACTTTTCCTGGGATTTTATTTACCGTGATTGGGGATGTGAATTTATTGCGATCGCAGATTGGATTAGTGAATGTTACGGTATGTATCCAGGAGTAACCCCAGAAGAATACCGCACTTTCCGTCTTCCCTTCCACGAACCAATGCAAGCATTTCCCAATATTACCGATATTGGTTTAACTGGTGGTTCTCCTCGCTATTCAGAAACAGAAATTCGTGCTATTTGGAATATTCATACAGCCAAAGAAAAAACTATCTTACTTACATTTGGTGGATTAGGTTTGCAACAAATCCCCTACCATAACCTCAAACGATTCCCCGACTGGCAATTTATCACTTTTGATGCATCAGCACCAGATTTGCCAAACTTAATCAAAATTGCCGATAAAAAATGTCGTCCAGTCGATTTAATGCCAGCTTGTAGTCGAGTATTATCTAAACCTGGTTTTGGAACCTTTTCGGAAGCAACCAAACTTGATTTACCAATAGTTTCCGTGACTCGCAACGACTTCGCAGAAGCAGCATTCTTAATCGAAGGAATTTCCAACTACAACCAACACCAAATTTTAACACCTCAGGAATTTTTCGAGGGAGATTGGGATTTTATCAATCAACCACTTCAACAACCACGCAAAACAGAACCCATTGCTAAAGATGGCAACGAATTCATAGCCAAAAATGTAATTAACTTTTTTAAAAGTATTAATTAAATTATCAGCCAAAATTACCAACCAAAAAACTTTTTAATGTCTGTCACCATCTGTTGAATCATTTGAGGAAAATTGCTGATTTTTTGGATAAGAGCTTCTGGACTATATCCGAAAAACATGAGAACAATTGCGATTACAAAGATTGCGATCGCAGCACTAATTACTGTATTTAATACATTCAGTAAAGCTTTAAAAATTAGCCATACAACTACTAATTGAGCAATTAAAAATATTAAACTAGCTGACATACAAATGCCTTAACCGACTCTGATTATTAACTCCTTACCTTAATCCTTCCCAAAAAATATTTCAGTGCCGATAAATACTCTTCTCAAAACTAAGCATCTAAAACATATTATATATTCCTCTCTGCGCCTCCGCGACTCTGCGTGAGATAAGTTAATCTAGACTAAACACAATAAATTCATCACAATGACTCACTATCAAAAACTACTCAAGGTTTCTACCAACGGCAAATCACTGTATAATATCACACCAAGGATTGCCGAAATTGTCACCGAATCAGGAGTGAAAATAGGACTTTGCACAGTATTTTTACGACATACATCAGCTAGTTTAATTATCCAAGAAAATGCCGATCCAGATGTTTTACTAGATTTAGCCAACTTCATGGCAAAACTTGTTCCAGAGTCAGCAAAATATATCCATGATGCTGAAGGAAGCGACGATATGCCAGCACATATCCGCACTGTCTTAACTCATACTTCCGAACAGATTCCCATCAATAATGGACACTTGGTTTTAGGAACATGGCAAGGTATTTACGTTTGGGAACATAGACAACAAAACCATGTTCGAGAATTAGTAGTTCATATCTCCAGTTAATCTCAAAATTAAAGAATGAATATTTATTTTGAATATTTAATTAAATCGAAAAAATAAATCACCAGAGTGTAGAAAATCACTGACATTACTGAAACAAATTTAAACAAAATATCTCAATATACTCAGTATTCAAGTACATGGCTGCCAACCACTTTTGTAACTAGCTATCTTCTACTACCCCGGTGTTTTTCAAGCGGATAATTCCGCTAAAAGTACAAAAGTAAAGGGTTTGGTAATACTATCTCTGTTATGTTTCAGATACAGTATCCTGTTACACAGTTTTCTCGAAAATTTGCCGACATATCCCCGATATCTAGAGAATTAATCTTATCTCAGAGCATAATCTGGCTGATATTCTACTAACTCTATTTCATTTCCGTCTGGATCATTTACATATATTCTATGTTTAGTTTCCGGGGATTGCATTATGTAGTAATCAATTCCTTCTTGCTTTAAGTGCTGTTGCATTGCATCACCATCTTTAATTACGATTCCAACATGATTAATGCCAATATTCTCGTAATTTGTGTGAACTTTTTCTGCGTTTGGTGTATGATTTAGGGCTAGATAAAATTGGTTATTACCGAAATGTAGCCATTTTCTACCTTCATAAACTCCTTCAACACGTACGTTCCAATCGGGAAATAGTTTGTGATAAAATTGCTTACTTACATCAATATTTTTGCAGGAAAGATTGATATGTTCAAATCGCAGCATGTCCATATTTTTGTTCCTTATTTAGATTTAGATGAATGAGATAATTGCATCACGCAGAGACGCAGAGAAATTACATAATTAGAATTGAGAGTATCGCACCAATTACAAAATTCTCCATATATGGGGTAACTTTTTTTGTCTCTTAAATAAATTATAGTCGTAATGACTTCGACTTGCGAGGCGTAAAGAGTTATTATTAATGGTATATTTGTATTATTTTTGTTAAAGAAGCTGAATATATACTAAAAACTGATTAGGGCTATTACTTTTAAATAAAGTGAAAACCTTTGAGATGCCTCCTTCGTCAGCATGACCGAATTTCAGTATATTTGAATTCTATTACGATTAACCAAAGTTGCACTAGCTTGATCGACAGGCATTAAAATTACTTCATTAATATTTACATGTGGTGGACGAGTCGCGCAGAAAAAGATGACATCAGCAATATCATCAGGTGTAAGTGGGGTTAAACCTTGATACACTTTATCCGCACGTTGATTATCCCCATGAAAACGCACATTACTAAATTCAGTTTCCACCATTCCCGGATCGACAGAAGTAACTCGAACTTGCGTACCAATTAAATCCAGCTTTAAACCTTCAGAAATCGACTTGACGGCGGCTTTTGTAGCACAATAAACATTACCACCGGGATAGGTTTGATGTCCAGCAATCGAACCAATATTAATAATATGACCTTTGTTACGTTGCACCATTCCCGGTAAAACGTTGCGAGTCACGTAAAGTAAACCCTTGACATTGGTATCAATCATATCCTCCCAATCTTGGAAATCGGCTTCTTGGAGTTTGTCCAAACCGCGACTTAAACCAGCATTATTGACCAAGATATCAATATGCGACCATTCAGGGGGAAGATGGGAAATAGCAGACTCAACAGCAATGCGATCGCGCACATCTAGCTGAATTAAATGTACATCTGAAGCTTGAATATTCAGAGTTTCCACAACCTGCTGCAATTTCCCCATCCGTCGTGCAGCCAAAATTAATTTTGCCCCAGCTTGAGCAAAATATTTCGCACAAGCAGCACCAATACCACTACTAGCACCTGTAATTAATATAATTTGATTCATATATTGAGAATTGGGCATTGGGGATTGGGCATTGGGCATTCGGTATTAAAGAGGATACAAGAAAATGAGAAGACAGTTATGATGAGGGCAAAAATATATTTTATTCCTTCTGCCTTCTGCCTTTCTCCTACTTAACTATTTGGACTCGTTGCGTCACCATTGTTGTACCATCACCACGCATAATCACAGCAGAAACCCACTGACTACCGGGGGTTGCGGGAGCTGTACCAACCTTAAATAATCCACCTGCGGAGAGTAATTCCAGATTAACAGGAGTGGGATTGAGGTATTTTTCGGGTTTTACAGGTTCCTCCAAAGCAGCACCTAAAAGATAATCTTCGCTAAGGGGTTCTTGAACGATCGCATCAAAAGTATACTGTTGTCCCACCTTTACTTGCTGAGGTAACTTGATATCAATTTGGGGTGGTTTTGCTCCGGATGTAATTTGGGTTCGTTCGGATAATATATCCTGTTGGATGATTTGCGAACCAGAAATGCGTTGACGTGAGCGAATTGTCGTGTTGAGTGCTAAATTCTGGCTGTTTGTCGAAGGTAAACCAGATATCTGGGTTACGGTTTCGGCAATGGTGACATTACCTTGAGTTTTCCAGGATTGTAGCTGTGTCGTGTAGCGTAATTTGGGGTAACGCTGCCAAAGCGATGCTAAAGCCTTTTCCATATTTGGGCGTGTCAAGCCGTCACCATGTGTAAAATTTGGACTATAGTATTGCATTACAGTTTTGATATCGCCCTTAGTTGCTGCGGTATCAATTTGCACCAATAAATTGGTGAGGGAGGGAGGAGCATTAGATGGAGTAACGGCTTTAACGGATTGCCAGCCAGTAATTAAACTGAAAGCAATTAGAAAAAAAGTTGACTTTCGGTTGACTGCCACTAGGGAGCGTCTCAGTAATAAATTAATTTGGTTAGACATTGCTGATACGTTGGATATTTAACTACAGAAAACTGTGAATTGTTTTATCTTAATGAAGCTATAGCTCTGGGACAAGTTGGATGGTTGATACGATACGATTATTAATTGCAGCAAGCGGTACAGGAGGACACCTGTTTCCTGCGATCGCACTGGCAGAGAAATTGCCAGGGTATCAAATAGAATGGCTGGGTGTTCCGAATCGCCTGGAAACGCAGCTAGTTCCCAAACAGTATAAGCTGAATACTATATCTGTTGAAGGATTTCAAAAAGGTTTTGGGATTTCGTCGCTCCTCACGCTGGGTAAGCTGGTTGGTTCTGTAATCGCAGTTCGGAAATTACTGAAACAAGGCAATTTCCAGGGTGTTTTTACTACAGGTGGTTATATTGCTGGACCGTCGGTAATTGCAGCGAGATCGCTTGGTTTACCTGTGATTCTCCACGAGTCAAATGCCTTACCTGGTAAAGTTACCCGTTTTTTTGGACCCTGGTGTGATGCGGTGGCTGTTGGTTTTGATGTGGCGGCAAAGTACTTACCTAAATCAAAGGTAATTTATACTAGTACTCCAGTTAGAAGTCAATTTTTAGATGCGGAAATTGTTTCAACTTTAGATTTATCAATTCCCCCAGAAGCACCTTTAATTGTCGTATTTGGCGGCAGTCAGGGTGCGATCGCGGTTAATAAATTAGTGCGGAGTTGTTCCCCTGCATGGTTTGAAGCGGGTGCTTATGTGGTACATATCACTGGGGATAAAGATGAGGAAGCTGGGAGTTTGCAACATCCACAGTATATAAGTTTGCCTTTTTACGAGAATATGGCAGCATTATTACGTAGGGCAGATTTGGCTATTAGTCGTTCTGGAGCGGGCAGTTTGACGGAATTAGCGGTATGCGAAACCCCAGCAATTTTGATACCCTATCCTTTTGCGGCTGAAGACCATCAGACGTATAATGCGAATGTGTTTACTGCTGTGAATGCAGCATTATTATTTAAACAAGCGGAATTGACAGAGGATATTTTGCGAAGCGAGGTTTTGCGGTTGTTAAAATCCCCCGATGAGTTGCGGAAAATGGGGGAAAATGCCAAAACCGTAGCTTTGACGGATAGTGCGGAGAAATTAGCGCAGTTATTGCGGGAAGTGATGGAAAAGTAATTTGAGGCAAGGAAGTGAGGGAACCCAGGAAGTCGGGTTCCTTTCCCCACGAACAATCTCCCACTCAGCATGACTAAATTACGAAGTCTAAATTACGAAGTCGGGTTCCTTTCCCCACGAACAATCCCCCACTCAGCATGACTAAATTAGTAACCCGACTTCTAACCCCACGCGAAAACCCCAGTAAATGCTTACGATTATGGCTGAATGAAAATAGTACCTGAATTGCGATGGACAGGATTACCGTAGTAATGGTGATGGGGATTTAGAATTCTGGGGTTAATAATAGTTGAGTTGCGAATATTCGGATTGAAAAAAATTGGATTTATCAAAGTTGTATCCTTGATATATCGTCTTACACGGGGTTGGATAATTACCCTCCGTTGAGAATAAGAATTATGATAAAAATTATCGTTTCCTTGAATTATTTGTCCGTTGTATGGGTTAACGGGAAATGGTGTAGAAATTGGACTACCGTAGATAAAGTTAGTTACGTAAGGTTGGAAATCACGCTCACTGGTTTGTGTATGTTGGTAGATGACGCTGGGTTCATGGTAATTATCGTAAGTTGTGGTGCGTTGATAGATAATTGTCGAACTTTGGGCAGATGCGGGAGATGTCATTGTCAATGTAGCTGTTAATGTAGCGCTGACTCCCAATGCTAAAAAAATTAAGTTGGAGGTACGCGAACTCAGTTTGCTAGAAAACATACTTTGAAGCATACTGTTATTTTTCAACCCGGTGATTTCGGGATTTTTTGATAGTTTTACTTTATTTATACATGTTATTTTCCCGCAGAAAAACAGTACAGAACAAGTTATAGAAAATACAAAGATTGGATATTAGTCTAAAAAATGATTTCATCCTTTTGAGTCCTACGCAAGCTAAAATACAATGGTGATTCTAAACTTGCCACAAAATGTCAGTTAAAGGTGGTTGCGAAAATGACGATTTCAATCCCCAAAGTTACTTTGGAAGAGTTTTGTAAACTTTCGTATATCGATGAATCACCAGCTTGGGAATACATCAATGGAGAGGTGATTCAGAAACACATGGGAGGAGGTAAACATAGTCTTTTACAAAAGTGTGCAGTGGCAACCATTGATGCAGTAGGTAGTAACTATGAAGCTTTTCCAGAATTACGTTGTTCATTTGATAATCGCTCTGTAGTTCCTGATGTAGCAATTGTAGCCAGGGAGAAAGTACCTGTTGATGAAAATGGTGATATTATTAGCACTGGTATTAATTTTGCACCTGCTTGGGTAATTGAAATTCTCTCTCCAGACCAAAGTCAAACTAAAGTGACTGGTAATATTTTACATTGTCTTAAAAATGGTAGTGAGTTAGGATGGTTAATTGACCCAAGTGAACGTTCTATTATAGTTTATCAACCCAATTCTCTGCCTATTATATTAACAGCAGATGGTACTTTACCTGTATTAGCAGGAATGAATCTAACGCTTTGTGTTGGTGAAGTTTTTTCTTGGTTAAAACGAAGATAGAATTTTTGGATAATTTGGAGTGAAAATCGCGCAAAGACGCAAAGGAATCAAATGCAAAGAAGTAAAATATTTTATTGTCGTTGTGTGACTGGAACTAATATCACGTTTTTTTAAATTCTCAATTTTCTACTTCAAATAAATCAATAAATTCAAACCAGGAATTGTGCGGGAAAGTGTCCATAAAAGCAAAGTGATATAAAGTACTCCCAAACTCCATTGATACCATGCCAAACTGGAAATAATGCCAGGAAGATATTCATCCCGCAATCGAATATCATTGAAACCTAAACGTAATAAATTATTCAAACTAAAATCAAAATAATTTAACCAATTCCAACGTCTATCCCATAATATTGGCATATATCTTTCACGAAAAGACGGATTTCTGGGAATCACAGGTAAACGTCCAATAAGTAAACGCAATTGTCGTAATGTTCCATCTTCAGTGAAATAGGAAATATCCATTTGATTGTGAAAACGTCCAATTTTATAAAGTCGAATAATTAAAGTTATCGGAATTGGCAAAATGATTAATAGCAAACATCCCAAAGTTAGCCAAGGTTGTTCGGCATTCCGAAAAATTGCTAATAATCCAATAATATTAAAAATGCAGAAACTTCCTAAAATCCAATAAGTTTCATAAGAATTAGGGAGAATTGGCACTGGATGGAGACGACGAAACCTATCTATCAACCAATAGATGATACCAAAAAATGCGATCGCAATTATTCCCACTCCAAATACTAACCATACCTGCGTACCATATCCCGATAGCAGCAACAACAAGGATAAAGCAAACCAACTCCAAGCAGTTAATAACCAGCTACCTAATAATAAAGGTTCACTGATTATGATGCGGCTTCGTTTCTCACTTACTCGTGTTGGGTTATCCTGGGGGAATATCTCCGATAAACGCTCATCACTAACTTGAAGATACGTATCAAAATCAATACCAGGCAGTGCAAGTAATTCACTGCGATCGCGAAATGGTTCTTCTTGACGATGCTCAATAATCGCTTCTATCTGTGCAGCAGAAAAACCCAAATCAATTAATTTTTCTGCCGAAACCGTATTAATATTAGTACCAAATAATTTTCGAGCAAATTCAATCAAACGTAATTGCTGCTTAGTATATTCTAGTTGGTTAACATCAGAAATTTGCTGTAGCGCTCGAAAATTCTGTACCAAGTTTCGTAAAACATTCTGATTCCCCTGTAACCCAGAAACAGAAAGCATTTTGCCAATTTCACCGGGATTTCCCAAAATCTTCGCTTGATTCGAGTTAAACCCCAAACCCGACACATTTAAATAAGCAGACTTGGTAAAATTAGTATCGCTAAAATCAGCCAAATTTAAAATGCTCGCACTTCGCAAATTCACAGGTAATTTGAAATTTGCTTCCCTAAAAGTAACAGCTTGTTCAAACGTCGCTTCTGTCAACAATAAAAACTGATTAAAATTACTTCTAGTAAATTGCGTTTGTCCAGCAAAACGTACTTGGGAGAAATCCACATTCTTCCACCATGTAGAACGACTAAATTTAGCTAACTGTTTAAAATTTGCTTGAGTAAAATTAGCATTTTCTTGAAAACTACTATCTTGAAAATAAGCACCTTCTTGAAATTGAGTTTGTTTAAAATCAGTTCTATCAAAAAAAATACTATTGAATAACTGAACTTCCCTGCGAAAAGAAACATTAGTAAAATTAGCTGCACGACCAAACCTTGTCTCAGTAAAGTTTACAGATTGATTAAAAATAGCACCCTGTGCATCAATAGGTTGGAGAAAAAAAGTATTTGCAAATTGAACAGCACCATTAAATCGCGTTTGTTGCATTGTTAATGTTCCGCGAAAAACGCTAATATCGCTAGATAAATTTGCCTGACTCCTTAATAGCGATCGGCAATCCTTAGAACTTGGTAAAGACATTCCTAATAATTCTAAACAAACACCGCGTAATTGTTCAATTTGTTCCTGTTCTATTGGGGAAAAAGTTGGTGAAATTGCTTGTGGATATATGGTAGTTCGTATACCCAAATCACTACCAATAAAATCACCTTGAATCAGTGAATTACTCAAATCCAAACCCAAAGACTTCGCACCAGCCTTTTGTAACTCCTTCCGTAAAACCTGATAAAATTCATCACGAAAGCTTGAATTTTCTGGTCGTAAATCTATCGTCATTTGTCGTAAATCTAGAGTCAAATTACCCTCACGTAAAATTGGATTATGCAGTCGTTCTTGCAATAATTCCAATGTTAGGGGTATCCGTTCCATCTGCGATTGTGCTTGTGCGGTAAGAGGGAAGAAGAGGAGAAATAGAGAAATTAGTGAAACGCAGAGGTACGCAGAGGTAAAACGCAGAGGTACGCGAAGTAGTTTCTCTGCGAGACTTTGCGCTTTTCTCAGCGAAACTCTGCGTTTAAACAATGATTCGTCCAACTTGATTGTGTTTTAATTAATTATCAATTAGTAGAACAATTTTACCTGTCATTGACCCACTTTCAAGTAATTGATGAGCTTTTGCTGCATCTGATAACGGAAACTCATGACTAACGTGAATTTTTAACTCTCCTCTATCCATCCAACTCGCACATTGTTCGAGAATTTCCCCATGATATTGTTGCACTTCTACCATTCCTTGCAACATCGGTGTCAACATTAATTCTAAGCTAATACGGAGATTACGGTTACGTGCAACCTTCCAAATAGTGTTTGCATCGGGTTCCAAAATCGTCACAATATCCCCATATACCCGTACTGCTGGAAAAGATTGAGAAAATATTTCCCCACCAATAGTATCAAATAGTAAACCCACACCTTCCCCATTCGTCCAATTTAAAGCAGCTTGGACAAAATCGGTTTGCTGGGAATTGATGACTTGATCTGCTCCCAATTGTCGAACAAAGCTAATTTTATCCGAGGAACGCACAGTTGTAGCAACCATCGCACCTTTGAGCTTTGCCAATTGTATCGCCACATGACCCACACCACCAGCACCAGCATGAATTAATACCTTTTCCCCAGGTTCAAGTCTGCCGCGATCGTATAATGCTTCCCAAGCTGTGATTAATACCAAAGGAGCAGCAGCAGCTTCCGCAAAGGAGACAGAAGTCGGTTTCTTTGCCGCAAATTTCTCATCAATGGTAGTGTATTCGGCGTAATTCCCTTGGTGTCCACCCAATCCACCATTACAGAAGTATACCTCATCACCAACGCGGAATTTCGTCACTTCTGCACCGATAGCTTCGACAATTCCCGCTCCATCGCAACCAATAATTGCAGGCATTTTATCGGGGTAAAAAGTACCACGTTGCCGGAGTTTTGTGTCAATAGGGTTGATTCCTGCGGCTTTTAGTTGAACTAAGATTTCTGTTGGTTGGGGAGAAGGTTTTGGTACTTCCTGTAGTTGCAATACCTCTGGGTTTCCTGCTGCTGTCATTAATACTGCTTTCATGACTTTCTCCTGCGATGCACTTCTTTAAGGTTAATTTATCGTAAATGGGAAGAGCAATAATTATCCATTTGGTCGTCTTCTGTAATGCGCTTTCACATAGGTTCCATCTTTCCGATAATACGAATTGACATACACATAATCATTTTGATTATAAATTCTTAGATATTCTTCTACCGAAATTTTCTTTTTGGTTGCAATCTGATTATTATTGGGTTGTGACTGTTGTGAGCGTTTCGCTTGAGCAATTTCTGTCTTCAACCTAGCTATTTCATTATTTTGTTGTTGGTAGTTTTGATATAGCGTTTGATACCTTTGTTCCCATTCATCTTTTTTAGCCTTTAATCGAGACTTTTCATTTTTTAATTCTTCAAGTTCAGATATTTTGCTTTGAAGACTATTGGATAATTCCCTAATTCTGCTATATTTTTCTGATTTTTGCTGGTTAAACTGAGATATTTGGTCTTGTAGATTATTGATTATATTTTCTTTTTCTCGATTAAAATTTGTTGAATTTTGAGTACTTATTGTTAAGTCAGATATTGTATTTTGTAAGTCATTTATATGAGATTGTTTATCTTGAACTGTTTTTGTAAGGTTTTGAATATTTTCTTGTAAAACAACTATATCGGCATCACGGTTAGATATTTCTCTATGCAAATTAGAAATATTTTTTGAAAGATTAGAAATTTCTTTTATACGATTATCTAGATTATTTTTATTAGTTTGCCTCTCTCTAAGTAAATTATTAAACTCTTCAGATAAACGATTTAGGCGGGAATTTAACTCGTTAATAATTGATTGATAATTGCTATCAGTAGTAGAAGTGTTAGTCACGAGGACTAACTTTGTTGATATAACTCTTATTAACTCATCAACCCTATAAGCAAGACGAAGACGATAAGGGCTAATTTGATTACTATTTTGTGCTATCTCGGTAGCTAATTTATCGATAACTTCCGAAAGAATAATTTCTGAGGGTTGTCTACTTTTAGTAAAAAGAACTAAAGCTGTAACAACTCATGAATTGACAACACAGATATGGATGAACTCAAAAAACCTTGCTTATCGCGTGTCAAAATAGCCTCTAAGCCTTCAGCAACGGCGCAAAAAATCTGAACAGCATCTTCAAAATCTGTCAAACCAGATGCGATCGCCGATTCCAAAACTGCTCGATTAACAGGACAAATTGCCATAACAGTCAGTGTCTCTGAAACTGCTTGCCTTGCTTGCTCAAGGCTACGGGTATATTTTCGAGCAATGTAAAAAATGTCCGTTAGCGTTGTTGCCGTTACGTAACCAACAACTTGACCAGAATCCATCGCTTGGAACAGCAGTTCTGCGTCTTGGAAAAATGGCTCTCGCTGCAATAGAAAATCTAGGACAATATTAGTATCAATTAAAACTCTCACTACAGATACTTCTCCGCTCGTCCCTCTTCTAACATTGCAGCCACTTCTTCATCCGTCGGTGCTAACTGATCTGTTTTTAACAAGCCGCGCATTCGACGGATTGCTTTAGAGCGATTAGGTTGGGGGATTAGATCATTTTGCAAAGACTCAATAATGGCACTTACCAGCGCTAGGCGATCGCTTGGTGGTAACTTGAAAACTTGCTCCTGCAATTCTTGTAGCAACATAAAGGTTTTTCTTATATTTTACAATTTTGCTAATTGGTTGGTAGAAAAAATCAAAAATGATTTAGTTTAGGTAATTTGGGATTTTCTCATCATAGAAAAATCGGGTTTCTTTCGGTTTCTGAGGTGGTGTGATTGAAATGCGATCGCGAAGCGACTCCTGTGGAGTTATCGCACCCCAAACACTACAATCAACCCAAAATTCAAAAACCTGCTAGCGTCTCAAACACCAACAGGTCAAAGCTTTTTTCAATGAAACGGTTTTTAAAAACCAAAATCGGAACGTTGGGATTTGAACCCAAGACCTCCACTACCCCAAAGTGGCGCGCTACCAAGCTGCGCTACGCCCCGTAAAAGCGACTTTAGATTATCTACATGAAAAATCTAAGCTTCGCAACTATCAACCCAAACATAATAGCATAATTTGCTAGAAAAATAATCTTACCAGAAAATTAAAACACTTTCAGCATACTCGCAGCTTGAAGCAAACCACCAACCGCAGCAGCAGCAAATTCACCCTCTACAGAGCGTCCTGAATTGAGAATAAAGCGTAAACTATAGTCATGGGGATAACCTTCAACTTCCAGCCAAACCAAATCACTCTCAGCTTCACAAGCAATTTTTTCCTCATCCATCAATTCAGATGCTAATTGCTGCATTGTATTTGACAATTGTAGAGATAAACGACAAAAATCATCTAATTCAGCTTCAGTTAATTCCACAGCCCAATTTTCAGTACCCAGCAAACCTTTAAATACAGGAACAGAAGGATTCCAACCAATTCTCCAACCAACTCCAGTTTTAATGACACGATTCATTTTAGTATTGGGTATTGGGGAAATTTACGATTTGGGACTAAATACATTAACCAAAGTTTGAACTAATTCATTACGTTGACTACGAGAAAGTTTTGCGATCGCAGCTTTATCTCCATCCAAAGGATTTTTTTTCAACAATTCGTGTCCTGGATAATTAGTATCATATATAACTTCGTTTGCATCTAAGTAATCAGCTAATGTGATTTTCCAATCCAAGCGATAATTTGGCGCACGTCCTTTAATATAAACATGATATTGAATTATCCGTCCGACTAAAGTGTTATTTTCAGCAACTTTTCCACCTTCCCGACTTGTGTAATTATTTTCTTTGGGAAAATCAGGTAATTGCTGATAAACTTGTCTCCAAACATCACCAACTGTAATTCGCTGTGCCATGACAGGTTGAGTCGCAAACCAGCCTGAGCCTAGAGTAGTATTAATATTACTTGGTTCAGCACTAAAAAATACGGCAGTCATAACTATTATTAATAGTGCTAAATATAAAATTCTGCGTGTTGATTTTAGCCTGAAAAATCTTGATTGATTAATTAAGTAAAAAGGAATATTGGGAATATTTAGAAACTTTTTATTTGCCATTATTTTAGTAGCTTTTCTATATAGTGTTACATTCTCTAAAAATAATTTTAAATTTCTACCTAAATCAAGATCGAAAAACTACAAACAAGAAATTTCCACTAAAAATATATTCCACCAAAAATATAATATTACGAATAGACAACGTAGGGGCGAAGGGTTCTTTGCCCCTAATTGCCCCTAGATTTTAGTGTAAAACTAGAGTTCACCAATAATTTCAGGTTGAGTCAACTCATCCGACATCTCGATAATTGCCCGCAACACAGGTTTCATCAGCACATCATCCGTATTGTCAAAATCTTCGTAACGACGACGCTTTGCACGATTTGCCACCTGAACCGTAATACGATAGCGATTTGAGGCTGCATAAATCAAATCTTCTGCACGATGCATAATTTGAGATTGTGTTGTCTCGAATTTAGAGCGCTTGAGCATAATCACTTGTTCTTGAGGTCAATTCTTAGTGTAACAGTGGCGAGTGGGGAATAGGGACAAGCGGGAAATTTAATAATTTTCCAATAGCCATTAACCACTTCTATTGATTGAGGTAAGCTTTGCTATAGAAATTTTATAAGTAATCTGCAATACTCTCAAAATTCATCCATACAACTTCATGGCTAATTTAGTGGAAACATCGGTTGAACTCAGAAAATATGACCTCAATTATTTATTCCCAACTGCCAAAATACAACCACTACGAGGAGGAACATTTAAGCTAAGATTCTGAATTTCTCCCTCTTCATTCCATTCAACTTCAGCATCCCCATAAAGTAATTTTCCCGGTTGAAAATCCAATTCAGCCACACCAAAAGTTGCTTTTGCCGATGCAGTACCTGCGTTAACTGCAATCAACAACTTTTCATTCTCAAACTCATTTTCTGACTGATTGTTTAATATCCGGGCAAAGATATATAATTCACCTTGGGCGTACAATGTTTTGTATTCACCGATTCGCAAACATGGATATTGGTGACGCAGGGCAATTAACTTTTTATGTGTATCAAGTATTTCTCTATCCCAAGCTGATTCTAGTGGAAATACCCGTCGTGAATCCGGATCAATTCCTCCAAACAATCCCACTTCATCGCCATAATAGACACTCGGCGCACCTGGGAATGTCATCATTAGTAATGTAGCTAATTTAACACTATCCTTATCTCCACCTGCTATTGTCATCAATCTTGCAGTGTCGTGACTAGCAAGTAAATTTAATTGAGTTAGCTGAATTTCCCAAGGATAAAGTGCGAGTAAATCTTGAATTTTGGCAGCATATTCGGCAGCAAACAATGGTGGATATGGCTGATAATCGCGGGATTGAACCTGTTCTAAAACAACCCTATCACCTGCGGCAAATGCGATCGCAGCACCAGCAAAAATATAATTCATCACACCATCAAATTGGGTTCCATCCAACCACTCTCTAGAATCACCCCATACTTCCCCCACAATATAGGCTTCAGGGTTAATTGCTTTGACGCGATCGCGAAATTCCTGCCAAAAACCTGGTGTCTTAATTTCAAATGGTACATCCAATCGCCAGCCATCAATACCAAATTCAATCCAATATTCGGCAATTTCCATAATATATTCCCGCACATCGGGGTTATCATGGTTAAATTCTGGCAAAGCACGATTTTCACCCCAACTTCCATAATTAGCTGGTGCATCTCCAGTATAAGGTGCCAGGGGCCAGCCTTCTATCTTGAACCAATTTACCCAAGGGGAATAAGGACCATTTTCTAATACATCGTGAAAAAAGAAAAAACCACGACTTGAATGATTAAAAACCCCATCCAAAACAACTTTAATATTACGAGAATGTGCCGCATCCAATAATTCTTTAAATGCTGCATTACCTCCCAACATTGGATCTACTTGGTAATAATCATGAGTATGATAGCGGTGATTGCTAGCTGATTGAAAAATTGGAGTAAAGTAAATTGCATTAATCCCTAAAGATTCAATATAATCCAACTGTTCCATAATTCCCCACAAATCTCCTCCTTTATATCCTTGTAAAGTTGGCATTGCTTCCCAGTCTTCCCAACTTGCACTCTGGAATAATCTTTTGCGGGGTTGTTTGCTCTTCGCATCATATATTTGTTTGCTCTTCGCGTCAGATATTTGTTTGCTCTTGGCAAAACGATCGGGAAAAATTTGATAAAAAACAGCGTGCTTTACCCAATCAGGCGTTTGAACTTGCATGTGTTACCAATCATAGCTTCATCGCCATAATTACAGATTAATCATACTTTGCGATCGCACTGAGGGTAGAACTTTTAGCACTTAACAATTGAATACTCTTAAAACTCTTCTTCTCCGCGTCTCTGCGCCTCTGCGTGAGTTAAATTAATATTGTAAGCAGTAGCGATATTACTTACATCAAGTGCGATGTGGAAACCACTTTAACCAACCATCCCAATTTTGAACAATATCAGCAAATGCTTGATAACCTCCACTACGAGGATGTGCTTTATCATTCGCGTATGCTTCATCAAACCAAATAGTTGATTTTTTCAGAACCGGGAAAACATCAAGATAGGGAATATCTAATTCCCGACAAATCTTGGCAAAATAATTTGATAATTCGGCAATCCGAGTATTTTGTTCATTATCCAACATTGGTGATGGTCCAACCATTAAAACTGGATATAATTCTTTTGCTTCCTTCAAAATTTGCCGCACATTAAATATAGAATTTAACAGCGATACTCGCATTTTTCCATTGACAATAGCAGTATCATTTACCCCAAATGAAAATACAATTCTACCGTCATCATCAGATGGTAAGCGATGTAGAACTTCATTTCGCCAGCGCTGTTTCAGTTCTTGAGTTGTTTCACCTCGAACTCCTAAATTGTAATAAGTTAGGTCATAACCTTTTTTATTAGCATCGACGCAAACTCTACCAGTCCAACCAAGACATTCAGAGTCTCCAGTACCATTAACAAAAGACTCGCCAACAAAGCAAATTCTAACCGGAGGTAGATGGTCTGATTTCACTGTATTATGTATTTATGAGAACGTTAAGAAGCACATTCTAACCGATGAAACTCTAATTGCAAATTGCGATTGTAAGTTTTGAGACTTGAAAAATCATAAAATTATGTTAAGTAGAGTCAAAAAGTTAATCCTGCATTAAAGTTTATGGCACTCAAACTAAATAAATGCTTGATAAATGCTTGAAAATATCCGAAAACAAATAGGAGAGGCAGAAATTCCACCTCTCCTATACATGGTGATAAATAAACCAAAGTTAAAGTCAAACCTAATTGCTTAACCAGACTCAAATTTGCTCATCAAATCTACTAATTAAACTTAGTAGCGATAGCCACTAGTACCACCTTGGCTTGGTTTGTGAACAATAAAGCTAAGTACTTGACACTGCTTGATATTGTCAAAACCAACAACGCGGATGTAGCAATTACCATACTGAGAACGGCACTCTTGTACTTCACCAAGTACTTCTTGGGTGCTACGTGCGTTGAACAAAGGCAACTTCCACAATGTCCAATAAAATTCGGTTGGATCGGACTTTTCATTGAACTCAATAGCAGGAATATAACCTTGGTTCAAAATGTACTGAACTTGTTTTTGAATTTGAGCGTCAGAGAGAGGGGGAAGGTAAGAGAGAGTCTCAAAACGACGCTCTTTTGGTAAAGTTTGCATAGTTTAATGGTGTGATGGGTTGCAAATAATTGATTATTTGATAGTTTTTAGTTATTAGCTAGTTAGTATCGGTTAATTTAGTTATTAGTTATTAGTTATTGATTTCTGGCTTCTGCCTGTAACCATTATCTATTAACAATTACCCATTACCCATTACCCATTAGTAATTATCTATTAACTACCATCGTGTAATTCATTGTCCAATTCATTCTTAGAGCTTGGGTGAGACACGCTAAACTGCGTGATACGCTCAAAATGCTGCTTACGGTGTTCCATATTGGCTTGCTGAATCCCCATACGAACCATTTCGGGTAAAAATTCAGCAACTTCTTCGGCAATGTGTTCGCGAACAGTCATTATTCGCATCGCTAAATCTGGTTTTTCACAGAATAAGCTTTCGATAAACTTTTCCCCATCTTGAACCTTACCTGCGGAAAAGTTGTGCAACCAATGCTGTAAGGGAGGATTGGTTTCATCAAGCTGTAATAACACCGTTCGCAATGCCTGATATGTCAAGTAGCTTTGCAGCGTCTTTGCTGTATCTTTCGCAATTTGCTTTATATTCATGCCTGACCCCAGCTTTAGGAGTGATGAGTATGAGTGATGAGTTATGAGTTATGAATTATAAGTGTTAAGTTCTGAATCATGAAGTTAGCAAAAATACCAACTTCCAACCCTCAGCCCCTAAATCTCAACTCCTAACTCCTGTACAGACGACCCGGTGGGTCGTCTCTCAACTCCTAACCCTTCATCAGACGGTATCCATTGCCTCGAACTCGAACTTGATTTCTTTCCACAGTTCGCAAGCAACAGCAAGTTCAGGAGACCATTTACAAGCTTCGCGGATAATGTCGTTACCTTCGCGAGCCAGGTTGCGTCCTTCGTTACGTGCTTGGATACATGCTTCAAGAGCAACACGGTTTGCGGTTGCACCAGGTGCATTACCCCAAGGGTGTCCCAATGTACCACCACCGAATTGGAGTACGGAGTCATCGCCGAAGATTTCAACGAGTGCGGGCATGTGCCATACGTGGATACCACCGGAAGCAACTGCCATCACACCGGGCATGGAAGCCCAGTCTTGGGTAAAGTAGATACCACGAGACTTGTCTTGCTCTACGTAGTTTTCGCGCAATAGGTCAACGAAGCCCATTGTAATACCGCGTTCACCTTCGAGTTTACCAACAACGGTTCCGGTGTGGATGTGGTCTCCACCAGACATACGTAGGGTTTTAGCCAATACACGGAAGTGAATACCGTGGTTCTTTTGGCGGTCGATTACTGCGTGCATTGCTCGGTGAATGTGCAGCAAAATACCGTTGTCACGACACCAATGAGACAGGGTGGTGTTAGCGGTAAAACCTGCTGTCAAATAGTCATGCATGACGATGGGCATTTTGAGTTCTTTGGCGAACTCAGCCCGTTTCATCATTTCTTCGCAGGTAGGAGCGGTGACATTCAGGTAGTGACCTTTGATTTCGCCTGTTTCTGCTTGTGCTTTGTGGATTGCATCAGCTACAAACAAGAAGCGATCGCGCCAACGTTGGAAAGGCTGGGAGTTAATGTTTTCGTCGTCTTTGGTGAAGTCCAAACCACCACGCAAACACTCGTATACAGCACGTCCATAGTTTTTAGCAGATAGACCTAATTTGGGTTTAATTGTACAACCCAACAAAGGACGACCATACTTGTTTAATTTGTCACGCTCTACTTGGATACCGTGGGGAGGACCTTGGAAGGTCTTCAGGTATGCAACAGGGATACGTAAGTCTTCCAAACGCAATGCACGTAACGCTTTAAAACCAAATACGTTACCTACAATCGAGGTCAACATGTTAGTTACAGAGCCTTCCTCGAACAAGTCGAGAGGATAAGCTATGTAAGCAATGTATTGATTATCTTCACCAGCAACTGGCTCGATATCATAGCAACGACCTTTGTAGCGGTCTAGGTCGGTAAGCAAGTCAGTCCATACGGTAGTCCAAGTACCTGTGGAAGACTCAGCCGCAACAGCAGCACCAGCCTCTTCGGGTGGTACTCCTGGTTGGGGAGTCATCCGGAATGCTGCAAGAATATCTGTATCTTTAGGTGTGTAATCTGGGGTGTAATAAGTAAGTCTGTAATCTTTGACCCCTGCTTGATACCCTGTTTTAGCCTGGGTCTTCGTTTGAGCGTAAGACATATTTCCCTTCCAACAAGATGTCACTTATCGACTATCAACGCGATCGCAATTCGCACAATACGCAATTTCACTCTCTATCAAGCATTATTACTATCTAAGCCCTGTACTTAAGTAATTAACATAAGTACATGATTTTTTTATTCTTTTCTGCTATGTAAATAGAGCCTCTCTATCTTTTGCCCAACATCCAACTAAATCGTCTCGAACTTATTAACCGCTTTGTTCAAAGAAGCAGGTTTTACATATCTTCTCTTTGTTATACTCTTTTGACTCAAGGAACGCGAACTAGCTGAAAGTCTTTTCGGCTCTCGGTTGCGATTCTACTTGACTTTCATCTGGGCACAAACATAGACAAAAATTTCTCTGAAGGAGATTTAGGTGAACGAACGGCGAAAGACAAAAATTGCACATTGCGTAAATTGTGATTCGTTAATCACTATACCAATAATAGGATAAGTTAATCTTTGAATATTCTTAACATTCTTATTTAATTTTGTTATTCCATTTTTATTTAAACTTTTTGTAACAAATCTTTTACAAAGGGCTTGATTTGTGATTTTGGGAATAGGGAATTAAAAGAGTGGTAAAGTGTTCTGTATTTAAATCATATAATCTAAATTATTATAATTATTGTGGAGTAGGCATCCCTGCCTGCCCTAATATATAATTTAGGCGCTTTTTAGCTTAATTACCTTAAAAGACCGATAGAACTACGGAGAGCATAATTAGTTCGTATAATTAGTTTGCAATATTGCCCATTAACCAATTTAGTCAAAAAAAATACCCATAAAGTATTGAAAATTCCAAATTTTGGGAACACTGATAATAATCCTGAGCTTTTCGCAAAGGCGATGGGGAGTGTCTCCAAAGGAAACTTAACAGTGGTATTTTTTCGTAAGCCGACTAGTTTATTAATTACATCTGCCTTAACAGGGTTGATAGTTTTGTCTGGGGCAAATAGGGTGACATTTGCTCAAAGCACTCTAGATATCGATCCATCCGAATTAACTCCAGCTTATCCGGCTTCTGCACCTCCTCCAGGAAAAGGAGAAGGGAACGATGATAGAAGGCAGGAAATTGACTACCGAGTTAACGCTTTACAAAGGGATTTTACGGGTAATCTCTGGGTTGGTGCGTGGCGAGGATTATCGCGAATTGACCCAAATACAGGTAAAATTTTAGCGAGAGTAAGTTTACCCAATACTGCAATTGGCGCGATCGCACAAGATAAGGTTGGGCGTTTGTGGGTAGGAACTTACGAAGGCTTGAAGCGAGTAGATTTACGTACAAGTGAAATCACCGCTCAGAATTTATTTTTACCTTCCAAGCGCGTCCTGTCATTATTAGTAGATAAACGTGGTTACTTGTGGACGGGGACTGATAACGGTTTGGCGTTGGTTAGTCCCGACCAAGGTTTAATTATGACCACAGTTAAAAATTTACCTGGTGTTAGTGCGAATGCGATGACATTGGATGCAGAAGGACAACTTTGGGTAGGAACCCTCGATGGTTTGGTACGGGTAAACTCAGCCAATGCCTTGATACTAAAAAAAATTCAGAATTTACCAGGGGGAACAGTACAAACCCTGGCAATTAGCCCCCAAGGATTAATCTGGGCTGGGATGCCAAATAATTTACTCGTGATTAATCCCAAAAATGGTATGGTGTTGCGTTCTGTAACAAGATTGCGCGGTAAAAATGTCACATCAATTCGCTTTGCCAAGGATGGTAGTGTTTGGGTGGGTACAAATAGTGGTTTAATGCGTTTAAATCCGAGTACGGGAGCGCTTTTAGACCAAGTTGCAGGCTTACCATCAAGCCGAGTTTTGGCACTAGAACCCGATACAGGAAACAAATTGTGGGTTGGAACTAGTGAGGGTTTAGCTTGGTTGATGCCAAAAATGCCCAAAGCAAAAACCCATGTGGCATTCAGTCGGGAAGTAAAATAGAGTTAGAAGTTAATAGTTAGGAGTTAGGAGTTAGAAGTTATACTGCAAACGGCTTAAAATTTGACTAATATAGAACCCCTCTCCAACCTCTCCCCTTACTAAGGGGAGAGACTTAATAAATATTAGGTTTGGCAGATAAAAAGTATAATCCTTAAGCGTTTTTAGTATAATAATTCCCAACTCAAAACTCATAATTCCTAACTCAAAACTTATAATTCCTAACTTTGCCGATTATGCCTGTCACCATTCAGCAACTAATTCAGTGGAAACAACAAGGTCGTTCGATTATATCTTTGACGGCATGGGATTATATAACTGCTCAAATCCTTGATGCTGCTGGTGTCGATTTGATCTTGGTTGGTGATTCAATGGCAGCAATACTTGGGTATGAAACGACACTACCAATTACATTAGATGAAATGATTTATCATGCCAAAGCAGTGCGACGTGGGGTAAACAGAGGATTAATAGTAGTAGATTTACCGTTTTTGACTTACCAAGAAAGTATTCAGCAAGCGATACATTCGGCTGGTCGGGTATTAAAAGAGACGGGGGCAAAAGCCGTAAAGTTGGAGGGTGGATATCCAACAATGGTGGAAACAGTTTCCCGTTTGGTGGAAGCTGGGATTCCGGTGATGGGGCATGTGGGATTAACACCGCAGTCAGTACATCAATTGGGATTGCGACAACAGGGGAAAACACAGGAAGCTGGAGAGAGAATTTTACACCAAGCGATCGCATTGGAAGAAGCAGGAGCATTTGCGATCGTTTTGGAACATATACCCGCAGATTTGGCTTTGCAAATTACCCAAAAATTAAGCATTCCCACAATTGGTATTGGTGCAGGGAAGGATTGCGACGGGCAAGTTTTGGTGACTTCAGATTTATTAGGACTAACCGAAAAACAACCACCTTTTGCCAAGGTTTACACTAATTTACGTCAGATAATAAATAGCGCAGTCCAGGAATTTAGCACGGAAGTCAGAGAAAAGAATTTTCCGTAATAAATCCGCAATAAATCCGCAATAAATTTGATTAAAATGTAAAGGCAAACTCCAACCCCAATTAACTTGGAGTGTTCCTATGGTTTTACAAATTAAACCAATCCCAAAAGAACCAATTGTTACCTGGGAAGCACTCCCAGCAGACTATGTTCTCCCCGATGATCCAGTGGAAAATATTCAACAACCCTCCCTTGCATCTGCCCTTACCAATGCTTTAGGTGCAGCAGAACGCATTCAACCACAAATGCTAATTGGTTCTAACTTTGGACTAGTTGCCACAGTCAACAAGAAAATTGTTGTCAAAGCACCAGACTGGTTTTATGTACCCCAAGTGCAACCTGTCGCAGCAGATATCATTCGTCGCAGCTATACCCCAAATTTAGAAGGTGCTTCTATTGCTGTAGTCATGGAATTTCTTTCAGATACCGAAGGTGGAGAGTTATCGGTACGTTCTACTCCTCCCTATGGGAAGCTTTATTTTTACGAAAATATTCTTAAGGTTCCGACTTACGTTACCTACGACGACTACGAACCAAGTATAGAAGTACGTTGCTTACAAAATACGGAATATACCAAAATCTCCGCAGATGAGCATGGACGCTATTGGATTCCCCAACTGGAATTATTTTTAGGAATTTGGCAAGGTGAAAGGTTATGTCAAACCCTAAACTGGTTGCGATGGTGGGATAAAGATGGAAATTTGCTGTTGTGGAGTAGCGAACAAGTCGAACAAGAAAAACAACGTGCTGAACAGGAGAAACAACGTGCTGATTTATTAGCCGCTAAATTACGGGAATTGGGTGTTGATCCCGACACTCTATCTTGAATCATCATGTTCTAGTGCAAACTCTACTGTGCTAGAACATTTATACTCAAGCACTCATCAAAATAGTAAAATGTAGTTTAATCACAAACTTATGTTATCGACCCGAATATAAAGACGCGTTTATTTCCCACATACTGAGTAATTTTATGACTTCTACTCCGGAAATATTATCGATATCAACACCAGCACCTTTCCCAGACCATACGCAGCTACCAGAGTCTGACGGCACATTTGTGAAGAATTTTCAAGAGCATCCCCAAAGTATTTTACTAACAGATTCAATTACTCCAGTATTGCAACATATTCATCCAACTGGAGACTATTGTATCGGTCAAGATAGTGGCATTTATTGGCGAATGATGGACCCACCAGAAAAAGGTGCAGAAGCTCCAGACTGGTTCTATGTAGGGAATGTACCGCCAGTTTTAAATAATCAAATGCGACGTTCCTATGTGTTGTGGCAAGAGTTGATTCCCCCACTTATTGTTTTAGAATTTGTTTCTGGTAATGGTGAAGAAGAAAGAGATAAAACTCCTTGGGTTGGTAAATTCTGGGTTTATGAACAAGTAATTAGACCTGCTTTTTACGGTATTTATGAAGTACAGCAAAGTCGAGTGGAAGTTTACCATTTAGTCGAAAATCGTTATGAATTAGTTACAGAAAATCAACGGGGACATTTTTCTATTCCTCCCCTTGGTGTGGAATTGGGTATTTGGCAAGGTCTGTATCAAAATGTAACCTTACCCTGGTTACGTTGGTGGGATGCAGATGGCAATTTGTTATTAACAGGTGATGAACGCGCTGAACAGGAAAAACAGCGTGCTGATTTACTAGCGGCTAAATTACGGGAATTGGGTATTGATCCCGATAATCTCTGTTGATAACAAATAATTCGTAATTAGAGGTAATATAGCACTTCCTGTTTGGATGCAATGTAATACGGTTCGGTTAAGGTTCTGGAGACGTTCCACCGGAACGTCTTTACAAGGGTTCTAGCCACATTTGTTGTCTTAACCGTAGCTTGCTTCTCTCTTCTGAGTACCGTATTGGGATGCAATGTAAATTGGATGCAATGTAAATAAGTGCAAAAATCAAGGGCAAACATCTGTTTACCCTTACGATGTTAACTTACTGCAAATATTACGAACTATTAATTACAAATTATGTGGTGTTTATTCAGTTGGTTTTGCTACATCGCCAACTTTGAATGTGGTGCCAGAAACGATTTTACCGATGCTGGATAATGCATCGACTTCCGTTAATTCAACTACACCAACTTGTTGAGTAATTTTACGGATGACTTTACCTGTTGCGGGGTCTTTGACTTCTCTGGTTACTCGTTCAATTGATAGTTTCATTCCTTGACGATAACCGCTAGAACTACCTTGATTAAAAATTACACTTTTACCGGAAATATCAGCAACTAAAGCTTCTTTTGTAGGTAATGATTTTGGGACTGCTGCAATTTGACTGGAATCAGAATTGATTTTTTTAGCTACTTGCTCAATCGCATCTGCGGTTGCAAGTGTGAGTAATTTAGATTCTTTATTTGAGTTACTATTAATACTAAATCCACGCACGCTGAGATTTCCATCACCACGTCCTGATTTACCTTTGCCTTCTGCGGTGGCAATAATTTCACCTGTGGTTGTATTTACCATGCGTACATTTAATTGTACGTTTGCAGCAGCTTTTTTACCTCCAGCACAAACCCCAAAAGCGCAGACTCCACCATTGTCACGTTCGATATTAAAACCAGTCACAGAACCAATGACGACAACATCAACTCCCAGAAGTTTACCAATTTGGGCAGCAGTACTTGTGTCAACTCTTCCCGATGCACCAAGATTTTGCTCTTTTAAAATTGCGTCTAATTTACTCCGTTCAATTACACTATATTTGCCACTATCTACTAACTTATTCACTAAAATATCGCTGACACCTTTTCCATCACCGCGAATATACCAATACCAAGACTCAACGTTAGCAACGGAACTATAATCAAAATCCAAAACAGCGATTCTAACTTTCTCTTTGGATGTTGATTTGAGATTTTTAAGTTTGACAGATGCAGTATTTTGAATATGTGTATTTACTAGTTTTTTATCTATGGCATTGACGCTATTAATATTTATCGTCCCCAAACCAAATATCAATCCAGTAGTGATAACAGGTAGATAGAAACGTCCTAAAGCCATAATATTTTTTGTAGGTTTTGTATTATTGGTAACTTTATACATCTGTATTACTCCTTTCACCATCAATTTAAGCAAATAGTATTGAATCCGATTCCTGTGCTTCTAAGTAACTCTGAGGAAACTAGATAACTCATCATATCTACTATTTTTCCAAAAACAAGTATTGTCACTACATATATCAGCAAATTTACGTAATCTTCATGGCGATATATGCTGGATATGCTGGGAAACGCCACTACAAGACATAAATTTTATTTTCTAACGATAGGTATTGACTGAATCTGATACTGAAGTTGGCACTCTGATTACGGTAGAAGCTTAGGGAACAGAAAATTATCAGAAAAAATAATTAAAAATATTGGTATGTGGGGGCAGGCAATAGTTTATATTTACCGAATGGGTGGCGATACGCCTTTGCGGTTAAGCTCTGCTTATCGCAGCCACTAGCTTCTTGATAGTGGAGGACGCAAAGCCGGAAAAGTAGACTTAGCAAGTAGCAAACGAAGTAATAACGGATAATAAAAATAATAAAAATTATCAAAAGTTATCAAAAGTTGTTGTCGTTCCTGCTGAATCGGAAGCATTTAAGTCTAAACTGAAGAGTCTTGCCCAAAAATTAACTCAAGCTTTAAACCTCAAGCTTTAAAATCAAGTAATCATGTCTAAGGTTCTCGTCTCCGATCCAATTGACCAGGCTGGGATTGATATCTTATCCCAAGTCGCTACAGTTGATGTAAAAACAAATTTAAAACCAGAAGAACTCATTAGTATCATTGGTGAATACGATGCGCTAATGATTCGTTCGGGTACTCGTGTTACTCAAGAAATAATTGAAGCTGGTACGAACTTAAAAATTATAGGTCGTGCTGGTGTTGGTGTTGATAACGTTCACGTTCCCACAGCAACTCGTCATGGGATTGTGGTTGTTAATTCACCAGAAGGTAATACGATCGCAGCAGCCGAACATGCGATCGCAATGATGCTAGCCTTATCTCGCCACATTCCCGATGCCAATGCTTCGGTAAAACGTGGTGAATGGGATCGCAAAACTTTTGTGGGTACGGAAGTTTATAAAAAAACCTTGGGTATCGTCGGTTTAGGTAAAATTGGCTCCCACGTTGCTGCTGTTGCTAAGGCAATGGGGATGAAGTTACTCGCTTTTGATCCCTTTATTTCTACCGAACGAGCCGAACAAATCGGTTGTCAACTTGTGGATATGGATTTATTGGCTCAACAAGCCGATTATATTACCCTCCACATCCCCAAAACACCGGAAACGACACACCTCATTAACGCTGAACTACTGGCGAAAATGAAACCGAATGCCCGCATTATTAACTGTGCCCGTGGCGGTATTATCGATGAAGATGCACTTGCTAATGCTCTCAAATCAGGGCAAATCATAGGTGCGGCAATCGACGTATTTGAATCCGAACCCCTGGGAGAGTCAAAATTACGGGACATCGGTAAGGAAATCATCCTCACACCCCACTTAGGTGCATCCACTGCCGAAGCTCAAGTTAATGTGGCAATCGACGTAGCCGAGCAAATTCGCGATGTATTATTAGGACTTCCCGCACGTTCTGCTGTCAATATCCCTGGACTTGGACCAGATGTACTAGAAGAACTCAAGCCTTATATGCAGCTTGCGGAAACCTTGGGTAAATTAGTCGGACAGCTTGCTGGTGGTCGAGTAGAATTACTCAATATCCGTCTTCAAGGTGAACTTGCGACTAACACAAGTCAACCGCTAGTCATTGCCAGTTTAAAAGGGTTATTACATCAAGCATTGCGCGAACGAGTTAATTACGTAAATGCCAGCATCGAAGCTAAAGAACGAGGTATTCGTGTGATTGAAACCCGCGATGCCTCGATTCGCGATTACAGTGGTTCATTGCATTTGGAAGCGACGGGGAATTTAGGAACCCATGCGGTAACTGGTGTACTATTAGGTGATAGTGAAATTCACCTGACTAATATTGATGGTTTCCCCATCAACGTTCCCCCCAGCCAGCACATGCTATTTACCCTACACCGCGATATGCCAGGGATTATTGGCAAATTAGGTTCCCTTTTGGGTAGCTTTAATGTCAACATTGCTAGTATGCAGGTGGGTCGTAAAATCGTCCGTGGCGATGCGGTAATGACACTCAGTCTTGATGACCCTTTACCCGATGGTATTTTAGCTGAAATTATTAAAGTACCCGGTATTCGAGATGCGTATACGGTAACACTTTAAATATACTAAAAACGACTAAAAAATAAACTTCTGTCATACTGACGAAGGAAGTATCTCAGAGTTTTTTACTTCATTTAAAAGTAAAGCTCTAATCAATTTTTAGTATAGTTAGGAGTGATGAGTTAAGAATTAAAGTGTTGGATTTCTCATTCTTCATTCCCAATTCTTAATTTATAACTTTCAACTCCTAACTTTCAAATCTTAATTCCTAACTTCCAACTCCTAACTCTTAACTTTATTTTTGTGTCTAATACCTGGTGGGAATTACAGATTTTTTGCGAGACTGAACTGGAAGAATCGGTTTTTTGGCGGTTAGAAAATTTTGGCTGCCAGGGAAGCGCTAGCGAGCGGAAAGGTGATTCTAGTGTCGTTAAAGCTTATTTGCCGCAAATTAAAGTCCATTTACTCGATTTAGCAGCATTATCTTTGTGGCTGCGACAGGATGCTCTTTGCTTCGGAATCGTTGAACCTGAATTGCAGTGGAATTTAATTGATGAGCAAGACTGGGCAAGCAGTTGGAAACAATATTGGCATCCCCAAGAAATAGGCGATCGCTTTTTAATCAATCCAGCATGGCTACCACCACCAGAAAACTCAGACCGTTTGCTAATTAAGCTTGACCCTGGTGTTGCTTTTGGCACAGGGAATCATGCAACAACACAACTTTGCTTAGAAGCGTTAGAAATGCGTTTCAGTGATTATAATTCATTTTTTCAAAGCGGTAATACTAAAGAAGATAATGCGGTAATTGCGGATATTGGTTGTGGGTCTGGTATCCTTTGCGTCGGTTCTATTTTACTTGGTGCAAAGAAAGCCTATGGTGTGGATACTGACCCTTTGGCAGTAAAAGCGACTATGGAAAACCGTATTCTGAATGGGATAGCAGCCGAGCGGATAATTGCTGGAGAGGGAAGCGTTGAAGCTTTAGTAAAAATGCTCGAACAGCCAGTGGATGGCATTGTTTGTAATATTTTAGCCGATGTAATTATTAGTTTAGTGCCGCAAATAAGCGCGATCGCAAAGCCTTCGACTTGGGGTATCTTTAGCGGAGTTTTGGTAGAACAATCTAAATCTGTTGCCGATGCTTTAGAAAAACATGGTTGGATAGTCGCAACGCTCTGGAAACGCAAAGAATGGTGTTGTTTAAATGTACGGCGTTCTTAGGATTTTTGGATTTTGCGAAAAAGTGCTAATTACAGCACATCAACCCTATCATTTATGAGTGAGGGCGGGAAAACCCCACCCCTACATCAATTTGGGTAAGATAATTTATTTTTGCTCTACCCTAATTCTAAATATATGTAAATTGAAGTTAAAGCTTAGTTTCCAAATGTCGTACTAAATCTGGAGCTTGCATAACACCCTCAATTTTATCTACGGGTTGACCCTGTTTAAATAAAACCAATGTTGGTAATGCATAAATTTGATATTGGGTTGCTAACTGCGGGTATTTTTCAGTATCAATTTTGGCAACCTGCATCCGACCTTGGAGTTGAGCATTGACCTGCTCTAAAACCTGACTCATAATCTTACAAGGTCCGCACCAATCAGCATAAAAATCCACCAGCACGGGCACATCAGAATTAGCAAGCATTTCTTCAAAACTGTTAAATTGCTTTTTCGTAGCCATATAGCACCGATTAATCTATGGTTATAGTTCGTCTTTAATCTTAGTTGGGGAAAAGGGGAAAAGGACAAAGGAAAAGAGAAATTTTTAATTCGTAACTTGTAATTTCCATACCAAATACCCAATGCCCATTAACCTGTAATATAAATTTGCGTGTTAATTAAAAATTGTGAGGAGTCTTCAATGGAACTGCTACCAGAAAACTTGCAAACATTACGGGGTCAAGTTGCGATTGTAACAGGTGCGTCGAGAGGGATTGGACGCGCGATCGCACTGGAATTATCCAAGCAGGGTGCGACTATCGTTGTTAATTATGCTGCTTCTAGTGGTGCTGCAGATGCAGTAGTTGATACCATTACCCAAGCAGGAGGAATTGCGATCGCGCTTCAAGCTGATGTCTCTAAAGCCGACCAAGTTGACGCACTATTTAGTGCGGTTATGGAAAAATTTAGTCGCGTTGATATTTTAGTTAACAATGCTGGTATAACTCGCGATGCATTGCTACTCAGAATGAAACCAGAAGACTGGCAAGCCGTGATAGACCTCAACCTCACTGGTGTATTTCTTTGCACTCGCGCAGTTAGTAAAATCATGCTCAAACAGCGCTCTGGTCGGATTATTAGCATTACCTCCGTTGCTGGGCAAATGGGTAATCCTGGACAAGCAAACTACAGCGCAGCTAAAGCTGGGGTAATTGGTTTTACAAAAACCGTAGCCAAGGAACTAGCTTCCCGTGGTATCACAGTAAATGCTGTTGCTCCTGGCTTCATAGCGACCGACATGACCAGCGAACTCGGCAACACCGCAGAAATCTTAAAATTCATTCCCCTAGCCCGTTTTGGTCAACCGGAAGATATTGCGGGAATGGTACGATTTTTAGCAGCCGATCCAGCCGCAGCTTATATTACCGGGCAAGTATTTAACGTCGATGGTGGCATGGTAATGGCTTAGGAAGGAGAAATGGGGGACAAGGGGGAATCTCAACGGTAAGATGAAAGTTCGTGAAGTGATTAAACTAATAGAGGCAGATGATTGGTATCTTGCGAGAACTAGGGGAAGCCATCGTCAATATAAGCACAATGCAAAATCGGGTTTGGTAACAGTTCCAGGAAAATTATCTGATTATTTAGCACCAGGAACTTTAAATAGTATTTTGAAACAAGCTCAGTTAAAAGGGGACATACAAAGTAGCGAAGAAACACTACCAACAGAAGAGAAAAAAGAAGAGGAGAATAACTAATGCGTTATGCAATAGTAATCGAACAAGCAGCAAACAACTATTCAGCTTACGTGCCAGATTTACCTGGATGTGTCGCGACTGGTACAACTATTCAAGAAGTTAACCAACAAATTAAAGAAGCGATCGCTTTTCATTTGGATGGATTACGGGAAGAAGGGTTGCCAATTCCCGAATCAACTACTTTGTGCGAATATGTGGAAGCCTCATGAATAATGTTGGTTGCCAATTGGTTAGTACCAGATTCAAATACATCAAAAGAATTATTATCGATTTAGAAGATACTTCAAAATTTAGATCGAGTGTTCGCTTCCAATAACCGAAATTGAACCTATTTATCAAAGAGAAAGTAGTACGATCGCAGTTCAATTATGCGATCGCACCTCACAAAATTAACCCTATTCTCCCTCCTTTACCGTCACCCGATCTTTTTCTGGAATTGTCATCCGTAAGGCACGAATTCGCTGCCAAACAGTAAACGCCAACAGCAGAATAATGACAATAGCTGTCACCAGTATCTGCACTGAAGTCAAACGCTGGAAGTACATTGCCACCAAATTAGAAACCAATGCGATCGCCCACAAAGTTATTGCCGCATGTCGCTGGGATAAACCCCATGCCAGCAAACGATGGTGCAAATGGTCTTTTCCGGGGGTATTCATCGGATTTTTACCTGCCATCAACCTCCTTACCACAACTTGGGTAGTGTCGAGTACAGGCAGCAAGAGAAACAAAACTGGGGGCACTAATGCAAAAATTGTCGATGCTTGAAGTTTGCCTAAAATCGCCGTAGCAGCAAGCACATAACCAAAGAAGTACGCACCCGCATCCCCCATAATAATCCGTGAGGGGTAAAAATTGTGGCGCAGAAAGCCGAGTGCCCCACCTGCCAAAGCAGCTAACACAAGTGTTGCGGCAGCACGGTTAAATGATTGGGCAGATACAGCAAGTAAGCTCATTGAGGTAATAAATCCTACCCCTCCCACTAAGCCATCCATCCCATCCATTAAATTAATGGCGTTGGTGATTCCGACTACCCACAACACCGTCACTAAAACTGAGAGGGTTGAGTCAATAGGGGTTCCAATTGTCACCTCGATGTTAATCTTGTTAGCCACAAGTAACAAGGCGGTCAGGACTTGGACAAGTAGTCTTACTGAGGAGGGTAAGCCAAATTGGTCATCAATAAAACCAATTAATACGAGTATTGAGCCTCCCAGTAAAATAGTTAAAACTTGAATTAATACACTTTGAACTTCAATTGGTCGTAACCAGCTAGCCAATACCATTGCAGCGATTACGCCAGTGTAAATAGCTAACCCTCCTGCATTTGGTAAAGGTTCACGGTTTAGTCGTCGAGCGTTGGGTTGGTCAGCCCAACCAACACGTAGAGCAAATTTTCTAACTGTGGGAATTAAACGCCATGTAACCAGCCAAGCTAATAAAAAGGTAAACACTACCGCTAACCAGCCGGAACCGCTAGGTTTGGCAATTCCGAGAGATTGAAGAAATCCTTGTATATCCATCTCCCGACTCAATAACTACTGTGGTTTTCCGCGAGCTTCAAATGTATATTAATCATTTTTTTTCAATTTATCTGTATCTGAGCGAATTTTAGGCTAAACAATAAGCTGGCAGAAGCCGATGCCGATGCCGACAAAATACCAAATTATTCAAAGGTTTTAAACCTTCTTCAGGGTTAATCCACAAAGATGCGATAAGCTGACCGCATTAAGCTCCGCTTATCGCGTAGCGGTTCTTCTAGAACATCAGACAGATAAGCTAACTATAAAATCCACAATCCAAAATTAATTTGACGGTATTTACGAATTAGCACTCCTCGCCGTTGAGTGCTAAATTGTCTATTGTATAGAGTTAAAAACGAAAATATGGCAAAGATTGTAGCATTTAAGGAAGAATCTCGGCGTGCCCTCGAACGGGGGATTAATGCTCTGGCGGATGCTGTGAAAATTACGTTGGGTCCCAAAGGTCGTAATGTACTTTTAGAAAAGAAATTTGGTTCTCCTCAGATTGTCAATGACGGGATTACCGTAGCTAAGGAAATTGAATTGGAAGACCCCCTAGAAAATACTGGGGCGCGATTGATGCAAGAAGTAGCTTCTAAAACCAAAGACGTTGCTGGTGATGGTACCACAACTGCGACGGTTTTGGCACAGGCAATGATTAAAGAAGGTTTACGAAATGTTGCTGCTGGTAGCAATCCGATTGCAGTTAAACGCGGGATGGATAAAACCATTGAGGCTTTAGTAGCGGAAATTGCTAAAATTGCCAAACCAGTCGAAGGTAGTGCGATCGCGCAAGTTGCTACGGTTTCTGCTGGGAATGATGAAGAAGTCGGGGCAATGCTTGCCGAAGCGATGGAAAAGGTGACTAAAGATGGTGTGATCACCGTTGAAGAATCCAAATCTCTTTTTACCGAACTCGAAGTTGTGGAAGGGATGCAAATCGACCGAGGTTATATTTCTCCCTACTTCATCACCAACAACGAACGGATGACGGTTGAGTTTGAAAATGCTCGCATCCTGATTACCGACAAGAAAATCAGCAGCATTCAAGATTTAGTTCCGGTTCTCGAAAAAGTTGCCCGTTTAGGTCAGCCGTTACTAATTATCTCTGAAGATGTTGAAGGGGAAGCACTAGCGACTCTGGTTGTGAATAAAGCTCGTGGCGTTTTAAATGTAGCTGCAATCAAAGCTCCTGGTTTTGGCGAACGTCGTAAAGCAATGCTCCAAGATATCGCTGTGTTAACCCAAGGACAATTAATTTCCGAGGAAATTGGTTTGAACTTGGAAACCGCAACTTTGGAAATGTTGGGTACTGCTCGTAAAATCGAAATCGATAAGGAAAGTACTATCATTGTTGCTGCTGGCGAAAATCAGGAAGAGGTGCAAAAGCGCATCGTTCAAATTCGCAAGCAACTTGAAGAAACTGATTCCGATTACGATCAAGAAAAATTACAAGAACGCATCGCTAAATTGGCTGGTGGTGTGGCTGTAATTAAAGTTGGTGCGGCAACCGAAACCGAACTGAAAGACCGGAAATTACGGATTGAAGACGCACTCAACGCGACTAAAGCCGCAGTTGAAGAAGGTATTGTTCCTGGTGGTGGTGCAACCTTAATCTACTTATCGACAAAAGTTGATGATATCAAGAAAAATTTCACCGAAGACGAAAAAATCGGCGCTGATATCATCGCTCGCAGTCTCGAAGCACCCCTACGTCAAATGGCTGATAATGCTGGTGTTGAGGGTATGGTGGTAGTTTCCCGCGTTCGCGAAACCGGTTTAAATATTGGTTATAACGCGGCTACAGGGGAATACGAAGACTTAATTGTTGCTGGTATTATCGATCCTGCAAAAGTAGTGCGTTCTGCCCTCCAAAATGCTGGTTCGATTGCTGGTATGGTTCTGACTACCGAAGCTGTCATCGTTGAAAAGCCTGAGAAAAAACCTGCTGGTGGTGCCCCTGATATGGGCGGCATGGGCGGCATGGGTGGCATGGGTGGCATGGGTGGCATGGGTGGCATGGGCGGTATGGGAATGGGTGGTATGGGCGGCATGGGCATGATGTAGTATCAAGCTGAACACATAGCCCTTAGTGAGGGAGCTTAATGCTTCCGGTACATGGCAAAAACATGCGATAAGCGGAGCTTAATGCCTCTGGCATATCGCGTTTAGTTATTTGTAAATTTTTATAAAGCAGTTTGTTCAAGTACGACAAACTGCTTTTTTATCTAATTTTTGATAATACTGCTGATTTTCCGCAAATATTTCGTAAATATTGACTTTACTGGCAACACTGATACAAATAGGGAAGGTGGTGCTAGTTTTATAATTTAGTGCTATAAATCTTAATTTGTAAACCTAAAATTGTAAATCCCAAATCAGTACAAGGCTGGTAATATAATATGGCTGTATTTTTAACTAAGTCTGCCAGATTACAGATTGAGTATTTTAATTAATTCAATCCTATAATTAAATTGCCAAATTCTCTGTCTAAAATTTAAAATTGGGCAAAATATTTAATATAAATCACAAATGAACATATTATGTAAATTGCATGAAAAGAAAACATCGCCGTCCTCAAACACATTTTCTAACTGTAGAGAAAACAGATGATAACGAATTTTATCATCAACCTGGTGAACTACCAGGGACAATCAATGTTCGAGCTAATTCGCCACTTCCGCAAATCCGTTTAATAGATTATAACGAATTAGATTATGTCGATAAAAGTAATATTTCTGCCGATGAATGTGAGGATTTTTTGGATACACATTCAGTTTCTTGGGTTGATGTTCAAGGTTTAGGTAGCCTAGAGACTTTACAGACTTTAGGTAATGTATTTAAGCTACATCATTTAGTTCTAGAAGATATAGTTAACATGTCAGAACGTCCCAAAATAGAAGAATATGAGGAACAGCTAGTAATCATTGCCCGTATGGTTGTACCTAAAGATTTCACTTGCGGTTTTTATAGTGAGCAAGTGAGTTTTGTACTAGGAGAACATTACTTACTGACAGTTCAAGAAGAACCTGAATATGATTGTTTTGAACCTGTACGTCATCGAATTAAAAACAGTAAAGGAGTAATTCGTAAACGCGGTGCTGATTATTTGGCTTATGCACTTTTAGATGCAGTCATTGATGGTTTTTTTCCTGTTTTGGAAAAATATGGCGAGCGGATAGAGGAATTAGAAGAAGAAGTAATTGCGAAGCCGACTCGCGAAACTCTCAGGAATATATATCAAGTTCGACGTGAATTATTGCAGTTAAGACGTGCAATTTGGCCCCAGCGCGATGCTATAAATTCATTGATTAGAGATAGTAGCGATTTAATTAGTGAGGAGGTTCGGTTTCATTTGCGGGATTGTTATGACCACACCGTGCAAGTGATGGATATGGTTGAAACTTACCGAGAACTAGGAGCTGGTTTAATGGATGTTTACATGTCAGCAGTAAGCAATAAAATGAACGAAATTATGAAACTGCTCACAGTTATTTCTGCCATTTTTATTCCTCTAACTTTTATTGCAGGTGTTTATGGAATGAACTTTAATACGGAGAAATCACCGCATAATATGCCAGAGTTGAATTGGTATTGGGGGTATCCCCTGTGCTTGGCAGTGATGGGAACCATAGCTCTAACTTTGCTGTTCATTTTTTGGCGATACGGTTGGTTAGAAAATCCTTCTTCAATTAAAAAGATGAAGTAAGTTGTTCATTGTTAATTGTTAAATATCACCAATTATCGATTACCTATAATAACTTACAAAATAAATTATTCGTGAGGAGTTAAAAACTTAAAAATATGCGAGCAGGTGACAATAACTTACTAATTTTAACCTTCTATATCATCGGTATATCTTATACAATCAATCGCATGATTGAGTCCATCGATGACAAAATCAATTTTTCCTACAATAAGGCATCAGTTGATGAGCAACTCAAAGAGCAGAATATATTTGATGATGTAGGAATTAACTTTAAGCTAGCTCCCACACACGGATTAGAAGACTTAAAAGAAGTATTAATGTTTGTAGAGAATAAGTCTAAAAATCTTGCAGTTTATGTTGATTGGGATAATAGTTCCATAGTAATTAAACATAATAAGCAATCGATGCGAGTGATTCGGAAATCTCCTGATATCACCCGTGACTTAGCTGTGCCCCAAAGCCCCGGTTTGGTAGCACCAGAAAAAACACTTACGACAACAATTACTTCCGAAAATACATTTGAGCGTGACAAAGAAAGCGGAGTTTATAACACTAAAAAGCCAATTGTTGATATCAAAGGCTTAGAAAAAAATCCCGTCAAAGCTAATCGAATTTTATACAAAAAATTCATGAATGAAGAAGTAACCTTAGAATTTTCGTTGCAACTTGTACTGAGATTGTCAGAAGTACGTGTTGGACTTAGCCCTGGTGTAAATAAACCACCTATGTGTATTGTTAATTGTCCCTTCACTATCAAAAAACTACCTTGGACCTACGCTTTGCCTTGGAACAAAAGAAGATAATTAAAAGTTGGAGTCTAAATGCCATCTAAAGATTAAACTAGATAGTGGGAGAGAGTAGGTGTAGGTGGTTGCAGATAAGTCGTAAATGACAAGTTTGAGGAAAGTCCGGGCTTCTGAAAGACCAAACCTGCTGGATAACGTCCAGTGTGAGCGATCGCGAGGATAGTGCCACAGAAAGATACCGCCAAAGTAAAGTTAGGAGTTAGGAGTTAAATGTTAGGAATTAATAACTCATAACTAATAATTCATAACTTATAACGTAGTTTGGTAAGGGTGCAAAGGTGCGGTAAGAGCGCACCAGCAGCATCGAGAGGTGCTGGCTCGGTAAACCCCGGTTGGAAGCAAGGTAATGGAACTATGGTTGGTCTTTTACCAGTTCCGCAAATTGAGCCGCTAGAGGTGTTCTGGTAACAGGCATCCCAGATAGATAACCGCCATTGTTTTGTAAAGTGTTACTTGTAACGTTTTACAGGCAATAACAGAACCCGGCTTATGTCCGACTCTCTCCTTATATTTTTTATTGGCTAGGGAACACCAACAAATAAATTGTCCCAATATATAAGGGGGATACCCTTCGGGTAAGCGCAAAGCGCAGGCTTCGCCAACGCCACTTTGGCGAAGAGAAGTTGCGTGCGCGGGTTCCCCGCGTTGAGCAAACTTCGGGGACGGAAGCCGACACCGCCAAGTGGACTCACCCAGCCCCTACGAATGATACGATTGATAATTATATAATCGGGGTATTTTATTTTCTGGAAGTCCTTTAGAAAGTGATTGGGTTATTTATCCTTTGTTTTGACTTGTTTTGACTAATTAATTAAAACACTCATGCCCAATTCCCAATTCCCAATTCCCAATTCTCAATTCTCAATGCCCAATTCCCAATAAATAATAATGTCTCTTGCGTACCCACGCCGTCAGCGTCAGCTTGAAAATTTGGTCAAAAAATTTGGTCTCCCATTAGAAGCACCCATTAAGTGGGATTTGCTGGATATGGCGTTGACCCATCCAACAGTATCAGAATCGGCAAATTACGAGCAACTGGAGTTTGTTGGTGATGCAGTTGTGCGCTTGGTTGCTGCTGTTGTGTTGTGGGATAATTATTATGAATGTTCAGTGGGTGATTTTGCGGCGATTCGTTCGGTTTTAGTGAGCGATCGCATTCTCGCACAACTCGCCCGTTCCTATGGTTTAGAACTATATTTACTTGTCGCTGGTAGTGCAACCACCGATCAAGTTGGTCAAGAATCACGATTCGCAGATTCATTTGAAGCGGTACTTGGTGCCCTTTATCTCAGTACCAACAATCTTGACCTCATTCGTCCTTGGCTTGACCCCCATTTCAACGAACTTGCAGCCGAAATTCGCCTCGATCCAGCCCGACTTAACTATAAAGCCGCACTTCAAGAATGGACGCAGGGACAGTATAAAGTATTACCAGAATACCGAGTTATCGAAATTCAGCAAGCGCAACACAACGAAGACCGTTTTAATGCAGAAGTCTGGTTGCACGGCAAAAAACTCGGTCAAGGCAAAGGACGCTCAATCAAAACTGCCGAACAAGCCGCAGCAAAAGTTGCATTTTTAGGGTTGCCGCCTCAGCAATAATACTGAGCCAAATTTAGAATATGTTAGTTAATAATCAATAAGGTTGTTAATGGGTATTGGGTATAACTAATAACTAATAACTACTAATTATTAACTATTAACTACTAACTAATGACCAAAAAAATTAATATAGCCGTAATTGGAGTTGGACGTTGGGGAGTCCACTGGTTAAGGGTTGTATCAGAACATTCGCAGGTAAATTTAGCCGCAGTAGTAGAACCTAATCGAGAACGCTTGGAAGTTGTCAAAAGGCAATATAAACTAAGCGATGATGTTTTGCTAACAACTGAATGGCAAGCATTACAAAATTTGCCTGAACTTGATGGAGTCATAATTGCAACTCCCGCAGCAACCCATTACTCATTGATTGCTGATGCATTGCACTGGGGATTGCATGTTCTTGCTGAAAAACCTCTGACTATTGATCCTAGGAAATGCCGAGAATTATGCGATTTAGCAGAACAGCAACAGCGTATCCTCATGGTGGATCACACTTATTTGTTTCATCCCGTAGTGGAAAGGGGTAAAATCATTATCGAGTCGGGGGAGTTAGGTAATTTACGCTACGGATATGCGACTCGTACTCACCTAGGACCAGTTCGTCAAGATGTTGATGCACTTTGGGATTTAGCAATTCACGATATTGCAATTTTTAATACATGGATTGGGGAATCTCCAGTGAAAGTGCAGGCGACGGGTAAAACTTGGTTGCAAGGGGTATCCGATTTAGTTTGGGCTACACTTACTTATCCCAGTGGATTTGAAGCATATATTCATTTGTGCTGGTTAAATAATGATAAGCAGCGACGGCTGGGTGTAGTTGGGAGCCAGGGAAGCTTGATTTTTGATGAAATGTTGGTTAATGCTCCATTGACCCTATTGAAAGGAGAATTTGAGGTACAGGGAAATAGCTATATTCCCATTAATCAAAGTCAGCAAGTATTGGAATTAGAAAAAGCTGAACCCTTGAAGAAAGTTTTTCAGTGCTTTCTTGAATGTGTGGAAGCAAATACTTCTCCTGTTATTTCATCAGGGAGGGTAGGTACTGAGCTAGTGCAAATTCTCACAGCTTTGAGTGAATCTTTAAATCAAGGTGGAATCTCAGTTGTAGTTTTGTAGCGACTGTCTTGAAAGTCAAGCGATCGCACTGCGAACTGATGCAGGGATATCTTTTTAGTGGTGCTGTATCTGCGGAAGAAGAGACTCGATTATTAAAGCACTATAAATTAATAGCAAATTTTGTTTAGTTGCTTAATCTAATTGGGTTTATTAGTAGAACAAAAAATATTTATGTTGGGTTACGGCACATTATGTATTATTCGTTATTCTCAAATATTTGCATGTGCCTAACCCAACCTACGTAATATTACTGAATCTAATTAAAAATACTCAACTCTGGCATCGAAACCGCGATCGCGCAGTTGTTCGCTGAGTCTTTGGGCATCGGAACGTTCTACAAATGCACCTGCGTTGACGTAATCACCTCTGCGGGATTGTGCTGAAAATGCCTGGGGAAGTAACTGACGGACACGGTTAAGGGTGTCGTTAGCGGAGATGGGAACAACGACTATATAACGGTTTTCAGCAGTAGGTTTTTGGACATTGGGAGGAGTCGTGTTGTTGGAAAAGCCTAATGCTTGCCAAGTACGGAAATCGACAAAACCTGTCATGGGTAATCCCGATGCACGCTGGAATTGCGCTACTGCATCCCTGGTGGATGGTCCATAAAATCCATCTGCGTTACCTCCGTATACTCTCCATTGCTGCAAACGCTGTTGTAGAACAATTACGCGCTGGCTACGTTCTCCCACACAAAGTTCTCCTTGGGCAACAGAACAACCATCTGTAGGGTTGTTGGGATTATTGGGGTTATTTGGATTGGAAGCGAGAGCTTGAGTAATTCTATTTAAAGTTTGCGAGTCAGCAATCCCATTGGGAATAATTCCATTTTGGCTTTGGAATCTAGTTACTGCATTGCGGGTTGCAGGTCCGAAATTTCCGTTAGGTGTTGTATTAAAGAAACCTAAGCGCTGCAAATTTTGTTGCAACTGTTGTACTAATGGACCTCTGTCACCGAAATTTAAAGCATTTGGTAAGCTATCTCCACCAAAGCCGTTATTCCCAGGATTGGGATTGATTAGAGCTACAATTGTGTTCTGGGTTCTGCTACCAACGGTTCCATCGGCTGTAATCCCATTCCGACGTTGAAATAAAATTACTGCTTGCTGGGTTTGGGGTCCAAAAGTGCCATTAACTGGACCGTTAAAATAACCCAAGCGTAGTAAATTTCGCTGGAGATTGCTTACAGCGACACCTCGACTACCAAGCTTGAGAACACCGCTTGTATTGTTAACTGGATTACGGGCTATAGGACGATTTGTACCCCTTGCATTACATTGCGATCGCAGTAATCTTTGTGTTTGAGGACCGACAGAACCAATTGCAGGTAGTCGATTTGCTCTTTGGTATCTAGCAACAGCATCTTGAGTACGTGGTCCGTAGTTGCCTGTTACTGGTCCTGAGAAGTAACCTAAGCGTTTTAAGCATTGTTGAATATTACTTACTTCAGCACCTCCAGTTCCTGGTTTTGCTGCTAAAGTTTGTCCCGCAATGCTAACAATAGATAGTGACAAAGCTACGGGTAAAAAATGCATCACCGCGCATAAGGACAACTTCTTCCAACTCCAGAACGCTAAACCAACCCGCTCAGAAACAGTCTCAGTGCTTGTGGATACGTCGTTGTCGGCTGAAGTCATATGAAGATAAGCTGTGTTTTCCATAGTTTTATCAAGCAAGTTTTGGTTAGATAAATTCCCTGTCGTGTGAGAAGTTGATGGCAAGAACTTTCTCAGGAGAATAGAGAGGTTCTGTTGAGAAAAGTTCTAATATTAAAGTATTTCCTCGCTATAGGTATTTCTAGCGAGATACCTGATTTAAAGGACTAAACCTAAAGGATTAAACCATCCGAAAAAGAGTAAGAGTAATCCAAGAAATAAATGATCCAACTGTTGATCCTGAGTCGCTATGTAATAGACAGAGATGCTTCATTGCGCTTCGCTCCATTCAGCATGACAATTGGGCACTTTTTTACTTGGAACACTCTAAGTTGGGGTTCGTAATGTCTGCACTTAATGATTAGAATCACGTCCGTGTAGTTGTTTTCCGGTAACAATTAAAATTTTGTTTGCAGGAAAATCACTCGTAATCAAAATAACATTACAGGATGCTAAAGTCCCTGCGATATGCCGTAGGCATTAAGTTCGCGAAACTTTGCTGTGGGATGTATCCCCCAGTCAGATTTTGCCGCTTATCGCAAAGTGTGAACGGTTGATTTATCGCTCTTGTTCTCCTGCATCCTATTTTCTAAAAGAAAACAACTACAACGCAATATACCACCGACTTTAGTCAAATGCGTCACTTTATTGCCGATTATTGAAAGATATTTACTGTGTATTTGCTGGTCTCTATAATTTTATATTCTAAGTGATTTCGCTAGTTCTTTTAGTAATTTTAACTATAAATTTATA
>NZ_NTFS01000499.1 GCF_002289455.1 Brunnivagina elsteri CCALA 953 | reverse complement strand
ATACATAATAATATTACTGATATAAACAAAATAATAAATTTTGGAATCAACCTAAAAATAAACTTGAAACTAAGATAATTCATATCTGCTTTTCATCTATTATTACCCACTTCCATATTTAACGAATACAAACTTTTCGAGTACGATTAGCAGCTACCCAACCGGAAACGGGATAATTTATTTGATACCAACCTTTTTGGTCTTTAATTATTGATAACTGGGTACCATTTGCCAACTCTCCGACTTTTTCAGAATCTTTGTTAGGTTGCGATCGCACATTTAAAGTTGCATCTTGTGAATCGGCAACTTCAATCACACAACGTTGTATAGGCACTAGAGTTGCAGTTGGGGAAACTGTCACCGTTACTGTAGGTATTGGTTTACTATCATTCACTGGTTCTTTTATAATTTGAATAACAGGTGCTTTTGGTACTACCAATTCGACTGAAATTTTTGGGATAGGTGTATTTATTGGTTGATTAATACGAGGTGCAGTTACGATTTTTGTTGACGGTTTAATTTCAGAATTTGATACTTGTTTATCTGTTTCTTGAGGTATTGTATTAACTGGAGAAGTCGATAATTCCTCTTGAGGTTTGATAGATTGACTTGGTGTTGATTGAGATGCTATTTCGACAGAACTAGTTGATGATATTTGATTGCGATTTGCTTGGATTCCATAAATTAAACCTGCACATCCTAATAATAAAACTCCTCCACCAACCAATAATTTTATTCCCGATGATTTTTTAGTAATTTGTGAATTATTTGATGTTTTCGCGACTACTGTTTTTACTTCTTTTTGCTGCTGAATTGCACCTGTATTAGAAATATTTTTTGGGATATTTGTAGCAGCAACACCAGAATAATTTTGTGTTGTCGGTTCCGAAGATGGTAAATTCTGTTCTATTACTTGTAACCGTTGATATATTTCTTGAATACTTTGAGGACGTTTCGCAGGGAATGGCTGCATTAAATAATCAATTAAATCACCAAAAGCTGATGATATTTGTGCTGCATCATTACGCCAAATTAAATCACCAGTTTGAGGATTTTCAGGGAATATAAGGGGAGATTGACCTGTTAGCAAATAAACAAAAGTACGTCCCAAAGCAAAAAAATCTGATTGTGGAACCGCTTTCCCATTCACCTGTTCCATTGGTGTATACCCAGCCGAAACAATACCCGTAACTTGCTGCCCTGCTAATTTTTGTAAAAAAGTTTGTGAAACTTCCCTCGCAGTTCCAAAATCAACCAGTGCAAGCTGTCCAGTCGGACGCAACATGATATTTGCTGGTTTAATATCCCGATGAAAATAATTTTGTTGGTGAACTTGCTGTAAAATTTCAGTTAATTGTTTCAACCAACGTATTGCAGCACGTTCGGTAATTGGTTGTAATTTACGCGCTCTCAACCACTCCTCTAAATTCATCCCCTCAATTTTTTCCATCACCAAACAGTGCAAAACTGCACCATTGCCAGTTTGATTATTAACCCGAAACTGGAAATATCCATCAGTTTCAACACAAGGAATACCAGGATGTTTAAGCTGCTTCAGAACTTCTGCTTCTTGCTGAAACAATTCAATCGCTTTCGGATGATGATTATGTAAAACCTTGAGAATTTTTAGCTTACCACCATCATCCACCTCATAGATTGTACCAAAACCACTCGGTTTACTGCGATCGCTAAGTAATCTGGTGACGCGATAACAACCTTCCAATAGCAAATCAGAACCACAAGCTGCACAAAATAAAGTGGTTCCAACAACATTTTCAGGCTTTGGACAATTGGGATTAATGCAGTAGCTCATGTATGTTGTACTTCTAAAAGGCGATAATTGTCGCAATCTTAGAGTAATGTACCAGGAAAAAACTCAATTGCTGCAACTTTGCTATTGTTTGATACACATTATTTCCGGAAATATCCGGGAACTATAATTTTTTTCCAGGGAGAAATCATAATAAGGATGTATCGTACTCAGCTTTCCCATACTTATGATGGAATGGAAACAACTCCTAACACCACAACGACTCGGTAAACATGAACCAGAGGATATACAATATGATCGAACCTGTTTTCAAAAAGATTGTGATCGTATTGTCTTCTCCTCACCTTTCCGTCGTCTCAAAGATAAAACCCAAGTATTCTCACTTTCCAAAAATGATTACATTCGTACCCGCTTAATCCACAGTCTCGAAGCATCTTGTGTAGGACGTTCTCTTGGTAGAATTGTAGGGTATGAAATCGTCAACCGTCACCAACTAGAAAAATACGGATTTAGCGGTTCTGACTTTGGAGATATTGTTTCTGCTGCCTGTTTAGCCCATGATATCGGTAATCCTCCGTTTGGACATTCTGGAGAAGATGCAATTCGTCAAGGTTTTGCATTGTGGTACAGTAACATTAATAATTTAGGTGAGGATTTTCTTGACAAATATCAAAAATGCGACTTTGATTTATTTGAAGGAAATGCACAAGGTTTTCGCATTCTTACTAAAATTGAAGTACCAACCCGTAAAGGAGGAATGCAATTAACCTGTCCCACATTGGCAGCATTCACAAAATATCCCCGTGAATCATTTATTCCAGTAAACTTTATTAATAAATACACAGGTTGTAGCATCAAAAAATATGGTTTTTTCCAAGCAGAAAAAGAGTTATTTACAGAAGTTGCAGAAACGGTCGGATTAATTCGCCAAAATCACAATGCTGCCTGGTGGGCACGTCATCCCCTAGCATTTTTGGTAGAAGCTGCTGATGATATTTGTTATTCAATTATTGATGTTGAAGATAGTTATCGATTAGGATATATTTCGTTCTCACAAGTTTATGAATTGTTAGGTGAAATATCAGGAATTAATATTGATGAATACGATGCCAATGAAGCCGAAAAAGTTAAATATTTGCGGGGAAAATCCATCAATCAACTAACTCGCGAAATCGCAGATATTTTCCTGAAATATGAAGATGAAATACTAGCAGGTACGTTCGATCAACATTTATTATCCCTAAGTAAATATACATCACAATTAGAAATTATTAGTGCAAAAATTCGCAGTTCCGTTTTCATGCATCCCGATGTTTTAGGAATGCGAATAGCTGGATATGAAATATTAGGAAGATTATTTGCTGATTTTGTCGATGCAGCTTTACATCGCAGTCAAAAAAGTGAGTTAATTACATATATGCTTCCTGAGAAATATCGTCCAATCCCAGATGAAAATGACTACTACAAGATATTGCGAATCACCGATTATATTGCCGGGATGACAGATTCATATGCAACAAGTTTATTCCAGAAATTTAGCGGAATTTCGTTATTCTAAAGCAAAAGACTAATTCATTATTTCGCCCAGGAGCACCCCAATTATGAAGCCACAACCCATGCAACCGAAACCAGGACAAGAATCAGTCTGGGATTACCCACGCCCTCCTCGTCTAGAAGATTGTAACAAACACATTCAAATTATTTTTAATAGCAAAACAATTGTTGATACTCGCAACGCCAAAAGAGTCTTAGAAACCAGCCATCCCCCAGTCTACTACATGCCACCAGCCGATATTCAGATGGAATATTTAATTTTACAAACATCACAGTCGAGTTTTTGTGAATGGAAAGGAAATGCCAAATATTACACCTTGCGAGTATGCGATCGTGAAGTACAAAATGTCGCTTGGTTTTATCCAGAACCTACATCAAGGTTTGCATCTATTAAAAATTACGTTGCTTTTTATGCTCATCCAATGGATGTATGCTACGTAGATGGGGAGAAAGTAACACCACAACCAGGTAATTTTTATGGTGGCTGGGTAACTAATGAAATTGTAGGACCATTTAAAGGAGTTCCTGGTAGTTGGGGATGGTAACTATACTAAAAACAGCTAAAAACTTAACTTTTTTAGTATTACAAAGTTGAGTTTTAAGCCTCTCTGCTTGCCTTACGCGCTACTCTAAGAGAACGCTTTGCGTATGGAGAGGGGTCCTATATTAGTCAAGTGTTAAACCGTTCGCAGTATATCTAATTTATTCAAACAAAAAGCCAACTCTAATATTAGTTAGAGTTGGCTTTTTGTTATCGATAAAAAACAGCCCTGGCACCGAGCAATTGTTGCATGGGGCAACCCCCGTACTA
>NZ_NTFS01000498.1 GCF_002289455.1 Brunnivagina elsteri CCALA 953 | reverse complement strand
AAGTGTATAAAGTTACTTAACTATACTTAGTGATTGAATGAGCATAAGCCTTGGAAAAAACTTTGTGATTTACTGAATGTGCCCCGCTTAAATGTCCGATCGAGTAAATCAATGCTGTCACAACTGCACCAAAGACAAAGCTAATTCCCAGGTGAGTAATTGTACCTTGACTAATGTCATTTACCATTACTGCACCTGTTCCAGCAAATACTAAAGTAAAAGTGCCAATCGTTTCGGATAGTAACTCTTTTTTAAGATGTTTAATGGATTTCCATAGAGAAAATAGAGAACCTGAGTTGAAAACTGAATTCATCATCTAAAACCTTACTTGTCTTACAGGATAACTCACTACTATTTAGATTCAACTAAGGTTCAACTAAGTTCAAACTAATGTAATTAGAATTCAGGATTAATTTCCATGTGATTTAATAGAACTGAATTCTTCTCGAACAAAAATATAGTTGATTACATAGAATCTAGGTTTTGTTCTTTGAAAAACTGCTTTTTGAACCAAAAAGCTAGACTAACCAAACTAATTAAAACAGGAACTTCTACTAAAGGTCCAATTACAGCAGCAAACGCTACACCTGAATTAATACCAAATACAGCAATACTTACTGCGATCGCTAACTCAAAATTATTACCAGCTGCTGTAAATGCCACACTTGCAGCTTTTGCATAGTCGGCTTTGATTTTCCAAGCAATGTAAAAACTAGTCAAAAACATCAACAGAAAATAGATGATTAGTGGAATCGCAATTCGCACAACATCCATTGGTATCTGAACAATTAAATTACCTTTTAAGCTAAACATTACTACGATGGTAAATAGCAGGGCAATTAAAGTAATTGGACTAATTTTAGGAATAAATTCATTGTGATACCAAGACTTTCCTTTAGCTCGCACCAAAACAACGCGAGTGATAAATCCAGATAGGAAGGGAATGCCTAAATAGATAAAAACGGTTTGAGCAACTTCCCCGATGCCAATATTAACAACGCTTCCCTTTAAGCCAAATAAAGGTGGTAAAACAGAGATAAAAAACCAGGCATAAACGCTGTAAAAGAGAACTTGAAAAATACTATTTAAGGCAACCAGTCCAGCTGTAAGTTGATTGTCCCCTCTAGCCAGTTCACTCCATACAATTACCATCGCAATACAAGGAGCTATTCCCACCATGATTAATCCAGTCATATATTCTGGGTAATCACGTAGAAAAATAATGGCAAGTATAAACATCACTATAGGGGCAATCACCCACGTCTGAACTAGAGACAAAGCGAGAATTTTGCCATTGCGAAATACATCCCCTAATTCTTCGTACTTTACCTTTGCTAAGGGTGGATACATCATCAAAATTAAGCCAATCGCAATGGGGATATTTGTAGTTCCCACTTGAAACTGGTTAATAAATGCTTCTACTCCAGGGAAAAAATAGCCCAGACTGACACCTGTAGCCATTGCGAGAAAAATCCACAAGGTTAGGAAGCGGTCAAGAAAGGACAGTCGTTTTGAGGTAGATTTTTTCATGGAAACCTCAGTTTTTAGTCACCATCTCCAGCTTTCCAGGCAATATTTTTGCTTGGTTGGGGATTTGGTAGTTTCAAAGTTACTAATGCTGCTGCGAGGACAAAAAACGTTGATGTCCATAAACAGCCCACCAAACCGAAAAATTGATACACTAACCCAGATAACACAGTGCCAGCTAAACGACCACCAGAGTTTGCCATGTAGTAAAATCCGACGTTTAGTGCCACCTTATCATCATCGGTAAAAGCCAACACCAAGTAAGAGTGAACTGCTGAGTTAAAGGCAAATACCACGCCAAAAACCATTAATCCACCAACGATCGCAATATTAGCAGGTATACCCATTTGTAGAGCGAGTGCGATCGCAGCTGGAACTGCCGTTAAAGTAAATGTCCAAAACTGGACGGTGTTTGCTTGGGGAGGATGACCAGAACCAAATCGCTTAATTAATGTTGGTGCTAGAGATTGAATAATACCATAGCCAATTACCCAACAAGCGAGAAATCCACCCACTTGAGAAAATGACCAACCTAATGTACTACGCAAAAATACTGGCAGAGCAACAACAAACCATACATCCCTAGAACCAAATAAAAAGAATCTGGCAGCCGAGAGAATATTAATTTCTTCACTTTTAGAAAATAGTTGACTGAACTTGACCTTTTTCTTGATTTTGCCCATTCCTTTGGGTAACAGCATTCCCGTAAACATAATCAAGAACAGTCCAGCAGCCATAATCCACAGGGAATTAATAAAGCCAAATCCACCTAGTAATGCACTACCAACAAAAAAGCCAACCCCTTTGAGAGCATTCTTAGAACCTGTGAGAATTGCTACCCATTTAAATAGGGAAGATTGGGCATCCTGGGGTACAACTAAGCGAATGGCACTTTTGGTACTCATCTTGGTTAAATCTTTGGCAATCCCTGAAAATGCCTGTGCCACCATTACATAAGTTACAGCAATCCACTGTGCCCAACTAGGGTTAAGCATAGACAGCATTACCAGAGAAAAAATCTGTAGTCCAATGCCAGTATAAAGAGTTATTTTTAGTCCAAATTGAGAACCAATCCAACCACCAAGAAAGTTGGTGACGATACCGAAAACTTCGTAGAACAGGAATAAGGAAGCAATTTGGATGGGAGTATAACCAATTTTGTTGAAATAGAGCAGTACCAGCATTCGTAGCGCACCATCGGTAATGGTGAACCCCCAGTATGCAAGTGTCACTAAACTATAGTTTTTGAAATTGGCTCTGGAAGCTGTACTAGGTGCCATGAGGAAATGATGTTAATGAAGGATCAACAGGAAAATTGGGAAAACTTCGAGCTTGAGAATATTTCCAACTCAAAACTAGTTGAGGTTTAGAGCAACCTTGCGAGCAAGTTCAACCATCCGATTGGCATAACCCCATTCGTTGTCGTACCAGGCGAGGATTTTGACTTGTGTCTGGTCTACCACCATTGTGGATAGAGCATCAATGATGGAAGAGCGAGGATCATCTTTGTAGTCTATGGAGACTAAAGGACGCTCCTCATAACCCAGAATTCCTTGAAGCGGTTCCTGCTCTGAAGCCGCTTTGAGCAATCCATTAACTTCTTCGACAGTAGTTGGTCTGGCAACCTCAAAGACGCAATCGGTCAAAGAAGCATTGAGCAAAGGTACTCGCACTGCTAAACCATTCAACTTGCCATTCAGTTCAGGATAAATTAACCCGATCGCAGTTGCCGAACCTGTACTAGTGGGAATCAAAGACAAACTAGTAGCTCTAGCTCGACGTAAATCTTTATGGGGAGCATCAACGATGGTTTGAGTGTTGGTGTTGTCATGGATTGTGGTAATTATTCCATGCTTAATTCCCAAACCTTCATGAATTACCTTAACAACTGGAGCTAAACAATTTGTGGTACAAGAGGCAGCAGTGAGAAGATGGTGTTGTTTGGGTTGATAAAGCTGGTCATTAACCCCCATAACAATATTTAGGGCACCTTCCTTGACTGGAGCAGCCACAATTACTTTTCTGATTCCCCGTTTGAAATAAGGATCAAGGGTTTCGCTAGTTCTAAATTTTCCTGAGCATTCCAACACCACATCCACACCCAAATCTTCCCAAGGAACTTCACCCGGTTGGGAATATTCGCTAAAACTCAGAGGTTTACCGTCTATGAGAATGAGATTTTCTCCAGCTTCTACCTCTGGTGTCCAACGTCCATGAACCGAATCAAACTTGAGTAGATGAGCGGCTGTAACTGCTCCACCTTTGACTTCGTTGATATGGACAAATTCGATTTCCGAACATCCCCACGCTGCTCGCAAAGCTAATCTACCAATCCTGCCAAATCCATTAATACCAACACGAACTGTCATTGATTTACCTGCCATCGGGCTAACATTCAAACAACATAAATTTTCTAAGAGGGTGTTTATAAATTAGGCAAAAAGTCTAGTTTGTCATGCTGAACGGAGCGATAGCGCAGTGAAGCATCTCTAGACTACGCTTCAAACGCTAGATTCTTCGTTCCTCAGAATGACAGATTTTATTTATAAACACCCTCTTAGAAAATTTATGTTGTTTGAATGTTAGCCCGATGGCAGGTAAATCAATGACAGTTCGTG
>NZ_NTFS01000497.1 GCF_002289455.1 Brunnivagina elsteri CCALA 953 | reverse complement strand
ACCTGGGTTTGGCTGGGTAAATATAGGTAGTGGTGGGATAATTGAAGTGTTGCGACGCAATTCTAGGGCGATAAATTGTCCGGTAATTTGATTTAATTGTCCAATTTGGACTCCTGATGCTGGTTGAAGCATGACGATAACGCTGCCCTGTTCTTTTTGCTCCTGTAGACGGATGCGAAGAAGAGGACTACCGCTATCTAATGATGGTCCACGCACGTTGGATGTTAGACGGGCATTGGGAATTGTGATGCGGAACATTCCCGATGTTCGATCCCATCCACCATTTGCGTTGAGATTGCGATCGCCACGAATAATTAGTTGGCTGCCTCCACCTGCTAGTTCTACAGATTGTATCGTGGCTGGGGAGTCATTGCGTCCGGGTGTTTGTGGTATACCGGGGAATGGTCTAGGTTGACTCGATATCGGTGAATTTGGGTTATTAGTTCCTGAATTACTTCCTGAATTACTTCCTGAGTCTCCTCTGGAAATACTGCCAAGGCTACTGGGGAGTATGACTAAACCACCACCACTACTTTTGGTGACTCCCCAATCGGAACTGTCTTTTTCTACCTGTAAGGACATTCTCACGATTGGGGTTTTGCTATCGAGTTGGGAGAAAATAACCCGATTTACGCCAAAGCGATTGACGGAAACATCTCTTTGTGAAAGGTTGGGGGATATTGACGAACTGGCAATATCTATGTTGACGGTTTTGCGATCGCGACTCCGATTAACCCTAATTAATGGGTTGCCACCAGTTGTACGGATGAAGAAACCATCTCCTGTAATTTGTAAATTTTCAACTTGGGTTGTACTTTGGGCAATATTACCAATTCTTGTTGGTACATCAGATTTTTTGTCTGGTTCTAAGGTGACAGAATTATAGGTATTTGTCACCGTATTTGCGGCAACAGGGGAACTATTCCGCTCAATTTGGGGTTTTGGTAGCTGTACTACCCATCGATTAGCTGATTTGCTCTCAAATTTAACTTGGTTAGGATCGATCGTGTAACCAGGGGTAAGTTCGATGACAATACGAGACATTTCCTCGTTCAATTGTCCAACTCGCAGCGTTCGATATGCACCAGATGCAGGTTGTGTTACTTGTCTTCGTCCAAATCGCGTTCCTGGTAAATCTATGACTAAACGTGTTGGATTAAATACAAGTTGGGCTTGGGGTTGAACTCCTGTATCGGTATTAATTTCCAGTTGATTTTGGTTTGAATCGAATCGCCAAGATTCTAGCGTTGCGGCACGACTAGGCGACGATAGCATGAAGACAGTTACAAAAGTACCAGATAGTAACCAATGTAGTTTCAAAGTTGTTTTCTCCTGATTCAATTTCATGGGAGTTGTCAATCTGAAGACAGCATTGGCAAATCCTGATGCAGTCACCCTAAAAAATACATAAACTAAACATAGCTATGCTGGAGTCATCCCATAGTGATAAATACAGCTAGTAGCGTCACATGCTAGCATAAACCTCTCAAATTTCGATGCTGCAATATGCTTTTATAATTAAGCTATGGCGATCGCATCAAAATCTTGTCTCCTTCCTGGTTACTGAGAATTACTAATACACCAATAAAGAGATAATCAGAATTACTACTCTTTAGTCAATCCCAATTCATTACAATTCCAACATTGCTCCCGTTGGCATCAGTCTCAATTTATTCAACGAACTTGTAAATAAAAAATATAATCATCAATTTATTCAATCGTATTATTCCCCAGTAGGATGGGGTTTGCCCCAGCCTACAACGATTTAGGATAATTTATTTTGGTATTCCCTAATCCTCTAAAACTGGTTTATCTGGATTAACGCTGACAAGGTTGGTATCTGAGTCTGGGAATACAAGTTTTAGCAAAGGTGGTGCTAAAAATGTCGTTAAAATTACCATCATAATAATGGCAGCTTCTAGGGGTTTAGATAAAACTCCCGTATTGGAACCAATTCCCAGGAATACTAATCCAACTTCACCACGGGGTATCATCCCCACACCAATAGCCAAACGGTTGATTTTTTCCTGCCCGAACACAGCTAGACCCGTGACAACTTTACCAATAATTGCGATCGCAACCAAGAATACAGCCATTACTAAACCTTCACGGTTGGCTGGAATCGTTGGATTTAAAACGCTTAAGTCGGTTCTAGCTCCCACAGTGACGAAGAAAATTGGTACAAGCATATCAGCAATGGGGATAACTTGCTTCTGTAATTCGTTGCGTTTGTCGTTTTCATCCAGTACTAAACCTGCGGCAAAGGAACCTAAAATGGCTTCGAGGTGGATAGCTGCGGCAATATATGCCATGACAAAGGCAAAAATAAACGCAGGTAAAATCAAGTCACCACGGGTTTTGAGTTTGCTAACAATGACAATAAAGCTTTTACTGAAGGCATTTCCGAGTGCGATCGCGCCGACTAAAAACCCCCCGGCTGCAATAATTAAATAAACGACGTTGGCAACATCGACTGCACCATCTTTGGCTAAACTCGCGACGACAGCAAGTACGATAATTCCCAAAATGTCGTCAATGACGGCAGCACCAAGAATAATTTGCCCTTCTTTGGAATTCAGCTTGCCAAGTTCCGAAAGTACCCTGGAAGTAATCCCAATACTAGTTGCCGTCAAAGCAGCACCAGCAAAAATCGCTGGAATTGCCGAAATCCCAAAAAATATCATCAACCCAGCAGTACCAGCCGCGAAGGGTACTACAACGCCAACACAAGCAACTAATACAGCTTGGATACCAACCCCCATTAAATCCTTGAGATTGGACTCTAAGCCAATTTCAAACAGTAGGATAATTACACCGATTTCTGATAGTACCGAAATTACTTCTGACTGTGCTTGAAACACGCCATTAGCTGCTTCTGGAGTTAAACCATCGCTGAATTGCAAAAACTGCATAATTAGCGAGCTTGATGCATCGACATTTTCCCCAGGAAATACGAGTAGATTTAGTGCCGAAACACCAACAATAACACCTCCAACAAGTTCACCCAAAACGGCAGGTAAACCAACACGGTTAGATAATTCTCCACCAAGTTTGCTGGCAAAGTAAATTACGACCAAACTCAACAGAACGGATGCTAAAACTAGGGAACCATCTGCTGTTTCTGTTGTAGATGCGAATAAAGGTAATGGAATAGTCATTAAGTCGAACTGGATTGCCTCTGCTAAAAACCATCTCTCTACTGTATCAAGTGGGGAGTCAGTCAGATTTGCAATTCGTGGTACTCGCAATCGTAAAACCAGGTGGTAGCAATAATTTCGGTTAAGTCTATCCTTTGGAGTGACTTGGAGATAAGTGGAGCTTAATGTCGGAGAAATATCGTACTATTTAATCTCAATAATCCCAGTAGTCTCAAAAATTTAGGTTGCAAAAAATGTAACCAACCGAAATATAGATTTAGGTAATGCCAAAGTAAGAAAATAAGACAGGTAATAAATTAAATGCTAATTACAAAAAGTAAAGGCAGAACTATTTGACTTGCTTTTACTGTTCAATAGTGTATTAGATATATCTAGTATGCTTGATATTTGCATTGGCTAACCATTTAGTTGAATGCTAACTACTTCCTTGGCTTTCAAACCGAGAGTTGTAAACACAGCATCAGCTTGTAAACGTGCGTCTTGAGTTGCCTTTTGTAAAGCTTGTTTTTGTGCTTGGGAAATTGCTTCATCAGTCGCAATAAAACTAATACCATCGATGCGAGTTGCCCCAGCTTTGACCACATCATCAAGTAAAGTCCCAGTCTTATCAGTGGTAACGCGAAAACTAACGGTATTAGTGGCACTATAACCAGTGATTTTCTGCACACTATTAGTGTAGTTATAAACTGGATTTAAATTTATTCCTGTTGTTTGAAGTTTCTCAACATTGCGTGATTTTAACAACGCAACCACAGCAGAAGAGCGACGTGCAGCTTCTTCCTGAACATTTTTGGCATCTTTACCTTGAACTTCCACACCAACATTGACTTGCGATCGCGTCGTGGGAATCGACTCTACACCCCTTCCACTCACTGTTAAAGTGCGTAATATCCGCTCTTTTTCCTGTGCTAAACTCGGTTGTACTAAACCTGCGGCAAAGGAACCTAAAATGGCTTCGAGGTGGATAGCTGCGGCAATATATGCCATGACAAAGGCA
>NZ_NTFS01000496.1 GCF_002289455.1 Brunnivagina elsteri CCALA 953 | reverse complement strand
AAACAAAGGATTCCAACCAGAACCCACCGACTCAGCAATAAATTCACCACTCCAATCAGGATTGAAGCGATAAACACCAACGCGATCGCATTGCAGTAATTCTCTCACTTCCCTGGTGGTAGTTCTAAAAATAGTATCAACATCAGTGGATTGACGGATACGATTAACTACCTTAGTTAAAGCTTTTTCTTTCTCCGCAATTTGAGCTAGTTGCAGGGATTTTTGCTGTTCTTGTTCAAGTTTTTCGGCTTGGGAGACACCAATACCAAATTGCACCCCAATTTGAGCTAGCAAATTAACTTCTCGCTCTTGCCACTCACGCACCCCTGAATTTTGATAAGCTGCTAATAAACCCCAAAGTTTTTGCCCAACAAACACAGGAACAAGTACATAAGCTTTGACTTCAAACTGTTCCAGCAAGTCAAGGTGACATTGAGAATGACCAATTTCATAGATGTCATTAACCGCAAAGCTTTCACCCTTTGCATAACGTCCACCTTGGGTTTCCTGCAAGTGAGTATCTTCCCAAACAGTTTTGATATCTTTACCAACTAAAGCAGTCCAACCAGGAGCTACAGATTCACCGATATACTCACCACTCCAATCAGAATTAAAGCGATAAACCGAAACGCGATCGCACTGGAGTAATTGACGAACTTCCTTGGTAGTATTTTTGAAAATCGCATCCAAATCTAAGGATTGACGGATACGGTTAATTACTTTTGCTAAAGCTTTTTGTTCCTGTGCTTGCTGTTGCAAATTTGTTTGAAACTCAAATGACTGAAATCTATAATTTAATTCCACCGCAATTTGAGACAGTAAACTAATTTCGATTTCTTGCCATTGACGAGTGGCAGAGCAACTTTGAACAACAAGTAAACCCCAAATTTCATCTTTAAATAAAATTGGTACACTCAAACTAGATTTAACTTGATATTTTTCTAGTAATTGAGCTTGATATGGGGTAACTCCAGCCTCATTACTAACTTGGAGAATTACAGGTTCTAAATACTGATGGCTGGTTTCCAAACCAAAAATAATAGCAGGTAATATTTCATCCTTTGCCGGAGTCCAACTATTCACTCTAGACTCAGCAAAAACAACACCAGAATCGATTGAATTCAAACGATAAATTAGAGTGCGATCGCATTCCAATTTTTCTCGGATTTGTTGGGTAGCAATTGAAGTTAGAGAATAGGTATCTTTAGCTTGTTGGATTGCAGTTGCAACACCAGAAAACATCTGCCGACATAATTTTAATTGCTGTTCAGTAATACTTAAATCTGAAATATCTTTGTTAGAAGCGACAGCCATTTCTGAGTTTTCTCCCTCAGCAATATGATGTCCATTTCTTTGATTTTCTTGGTACACATTCGTCATAATTTCGCACCTATTATAATTATTTAGTAATTATTCATCATCATGATTCATCGTAGAGACGACCCGGTGGGTCGTCTGGCTACTATCCAATCCCCAATGCCCAATTCCCTAATTATGAATATTCCATGACGGAGATTTAAGAATAGCCAGAGCATCTAGGCTAATAATCATCTCTTCATTTGTGCCAATAAAATATCCCTGCAATAAGGAATAAGTATCTGGGGAAAATAACTCTGTATTCGCAGGTTTTATTTGGCTTGCATCAAAATTTTCAATATCCATGAGTTGACGCACCAATAATCCCAAAGATTTACCTTCATGCTGCACAACAATTGCAATTATCTTGGAAATAAGGCTACTATTCTTCGTTATCGAAGAATAACCTAACATTTCCTCCAAATCTATCAACCACAACATTTCACCACGCCAATTATATATACCAGTTACATAATTAGGCATTTGGGGAACTCCACATATCTCAGATAAAGATACCTGCAATACCTCTGTAATATTTGCTAGTGAAAGTACGGCTGCATCTTTAGTACCTAATTGAAAAGTTAAGAATTTTTGCTCGGTATCTAACACCATTTACCCTTTACAATCTAAAAATTAATAGTTTTTGAATTTTGACTTAATCCTGAACCGAAGTATTGGACTGAAGATTTAAAATCATCAAAAAGAGATTAGTAATCTGAATTAAATAAAGTATAACTTTCGATTATGTAGATTAATGTTGGGTTACGTAAAGCCTCCAACGTCACTTGCTATAACACGGGGAACCTCTGCAACGCAGTGACTCCAAAACCTACAAAGAATTATATACTTTGCTTGTAGCTAAATTCGGCAATTTAATTCAGCCTTTAAAGTCAAGTATTAGTCACAAATTTTCAGCCATTAGCAATAAACTAATAGCCGATATATAAAGTAAAAAACCAAATATTTTGTTATTTATTTGTAATTTATTTTCTAAATAATTACTTAATTAATAGTCTAATTGCTCCTTCTAGTTCTTGCTTATCAATAGGTTTAGAAATGTAGGCATCAGCGCCTAACATTGTTCCCCACATCTTATCAACATCGCTATTTTTCGTCGAGCAGAAAACTATCGGTATCCCACTTGTCGTCGGATTAGTCTTAAGTTCTCTACAAATTTCGTAACCACTTTTACCAGGTAAAATTACGTCAAGAAAAATTAAATCTGGTCTGTTACTATTCAGCTTTTCTTGAGCTTCTTCACTACTCTTGGCACTCATCACAGAAAAGCCTGCTTGTTGCATATCGATACTCTTCGCAACTGAGCGCAAATTTCGTAACCACTAGCAACAGGCATGACCAAATCTAAAAAAACAAGGTCTGGTTTATGCTCAATTAAAATTGGTAAAGCTTGCAAAGGGTCTTGAATTTTGACAAATCTAAATCCATTAGGAACTAAGATTTGTTCAAGCATTAAACACACTTGCGGGCTATCATCAACACAAACAATTAGAGGAGCATTAGAGTTTGGAGCTTTGTTTACCGTAGAAGTGGTTTTTTGTTCAGCTACTTTTAAAGGTAAATCAGGTACTTCTACAAGTTCGACTATACCCTTGAGAATGTATGGAAATAATGAACGAGTAACAGGTAACACAGTCTGCTTCATTTTGAAAGATAAATCCCGCAGAGTGTACTTACCATTCATTAAAACTTGAAAATTCTTATAAACCCCCGAACTTACTAACTGCTGAAGTTGTTCAGGTTGGCGAAGAACTGGTGCATGATCGGGATAAAAATTAGCCAAACCAGCTTCCGACCAAGTTTTCCAGGAGTCTTGCATGAACTTCAAAGACATATCTGCACTTGTGAAGCTCATCGGCGTTTCCAAGATGGTATCTTGATTGCGATCGCAACTCATCTCAGAAAAGTTAGCCTGCTGTGCCAGGTCAAATAATAATTCAGTAATTGTACTCTCGACAATTGAGTTAATTTGTTGGCGCTTTATTCTTTGCTTTTCATGCAAAACTTCCAAAAGATGATAATCCCAAGAATCAACTTTGGCATCTTCTCGACGTAATTGAATTTTATTAATATCAACTTCCGGGCAGTATTGCGACATATGCCGTCTCCATCGTCGAAAAGGGTGGGTTCCTCCTGTTGCCCATACCATCCTCCCCAAGCGATAGTAAAAAGTCCATCGCTGCCCTTTGGCGGTCTTGATGTCTAATTTACCGCTGTACTGCAATAAGGTACAAGTTTTAAATTCATCAAGTAGATTACTTGATACCATCATTTCCGGATGGATCATCCTTTTGTTCCCTTTTTATTTAAACTGTAAGTTCTTAAAAATTCAAACTACCCATTTAGCCGTTAATAATTAACTGTATTTGGTCAAATCTTTTCGGCAAAATAATTTGGATAGTAGTTACTTGATTTTGTATGAACTAATATGTGGGCTTCTGGGAATGATAAATTGGACACTTCTTTAAGATATAGACAAAATTCTACAGGTAAGACTTATCTAAAAATAGATTCTTACTCCAGAACCAGTATCTTTAATTAATGGCTTTAGCATCTATCTTTGATAGTTACCGCCTAGTATCCAAAACGCACCTATTAGTTATATATAATGGTAAGGTTTACGATGTTGAAGCAAATCCGTATAAATCCTGATTTTGATTTTAAAGTTATCTTGTATTAACAAATAATTTTCCTAAATAAATAAAATTATAATATATTATTTTTCTCAGACCAAAAAATAAGTTAGAGATAATTAATAATTACTACTTTTGATATAACTAAACT
>NZ_NTFS01000495.1 GCF_002289455.1 Brunnivagina elsteri CCALA 953 | reverse complement strand
ACATGAATAAAGTATTTTCCAAACTAAATATATTATAAAGAGCATTTATTCTGTAACAACCGTTACTAAATCTATGCTATGTTAGTAATACATGACATAGACATAGATATTGATAATAGTAAAGAGGTTAAATTTATGATTCACAACAGAGTCGAAGCTGCTAAAAAAGCCCAAGAAGCTCACAAACAGAACATTTTAAGAAGTTTAGAGCATCGTTTGGAAGTCGCGAGAGCCAAAAGTGATGATAATTTGGTTCGTCAAATCGAAGCTGAAATCAGATATTTCGGGTAAGTCAATAGTTAGTTCTATATATTTTTGTATTTTTAAAGCCTGTAGTATATGTACTATGGGCTTTTTTATTTTTGGTATTAACTAAATTTCCAACTTCTTGGAGGATACTTTTGGCTAATCAGAAGTGATAACCCCTACATAAAGATTTTTCGTTATCCAAAGATATTGTAGGGGAGAACGGCTGTTCGCCCTTACTAAACCTGTTGATTTTTACAAATCTGTCAAAGATTTCTATATGGGAGTTATTCAGTTGAGTAAAATTCAACATTCAAAATTCTTAATTCTAATTCCTGAATTCTAATTCCTGAATTCTAATTTAATAAGCTCCTTTCTTCTGAAACACAACTCCAACCGTTTGAAACAAAATTTTCAAATCCATCAAGATTGACCAATTTTCAATGTAAGTAATATCCAACTTTACCCCATCTTCAAAATTTTCGATATCCGAACGACCAGAAACTTGCCATAAACCAGTAATACCAGGCAGAACTTCTTGACGAATAAAGTGCATTTTCTGGAATCGTTCAACATCTCGAACTGGAAGTGGACGAGGACCAACTAAACTCATTTCCCCAAATAAAACATTAAACAATTGTGGTAATTCATCCAAACTATAACGACGTAAAAACTTACCAATTTTGGTAATACGGGGGTCGTCTTTCAACTTAAATAACACCCCATCCTTGATTTCATTCTTCGCTTCTAATCCAGCTTGTAACTTCTCTGCATTAGTCACCATCGTGCGAAATTTCCAGATTTTAAACTTTTTACCATGTAATCCAATCCGGTCTTGCTTAAAGAAAACTGGACCACGAGAATCCAACTTAATCAGTACAGAAATAGTCAGATAAAGAGGTGAGAAAGCCATTAATAGAACACTTGAAGAAACGAGGTCAAAAATTCGTTTCACCCAAAAATCACTACCTGCAAGAATAGGTGCAGGAATAGTCAAACAAGGAACATCCCCCAACATCCACATGACCGATTTTGGATGATATTGTTCATGCTTTGTTGGTAATATCCGAATCGTAATCCCAGCAGTGTAGAAATGCCAGCAAATATACAAGCGATTCTTGATACAACTCCAAGACACAAAAGCCTCAGCCACACCCAATTCACGTAAGTATGCAAAAGTGCGATCGCGATTGCGTAAATCTAGACTACTAGAATCAGCGACACCTAAAACAGTATAGCAATTCTGCTTTTCAACTAAGCAAATTTGTTCTTCCTGCTCCTCTTTATCAGTGATGAGGAAAACTGAATGACGTACAGAACCTTGACTGCGAAGTCTATTTGTAACAACATCAAAAAGGAATCTAGCAGTACAAATAAAAGCAATACTCAGCAACCAAGAAAGTAGAAAAGTGGAACGAGAAATATATGATTCAGGTGCGTAGAGAAAGCCAATTAAAAGTAATAGAACTTCAGACAGTGAGATAGCTTTAATTAGACGAGTGTAATTACGTCGGTTAATACCCGCTTTATAAAGTCCTGAGGTTAAGAAGATAGAGATTCCCACGCTAACATTTAACATTAAAAATGATACTTCTTGAGTCCAAACTGACTCAATTGGAGTACCATAATATATCGCTAATTTCCACGCTAAAACTAGCGATAGGGCATCCAAAATTACTAAAGAAATTACTCGCAGTAATCTAACAATTAATCCTCGTTGAATTTGAGTACCTTTGCCAGACCTTAAATCTGGTTTAAAGCCAATAACTGATAGCGATTTAGATACCATGATTCACACACCATTTATATTTTTTGCATGTCCAATTGAAATACATATCTCTAGCCAAATAGGAACAAACATTATTAAGGTTGTCAGGTTGAAAATGACAGTTCAAACTTCAGTCGAAAAGGAAACACAATAAAATGCTGAATAAATCAGAATTCAGAGTACTCACGAACCAAAAAGCAAGCAACAGAAATCAGGACGAAATCAGAATACCTAGAAAAATGAAAGTACTAGAAAATCAAAGTAAGCAGATAAATTACAGTACTCAATACTAAATACTCAGAATTTCTCGTAAGAATAATGTGGCAACAAACCACGGTTCTAATAAGTAACGCTTCCAAAGTCTTTTTGGCTCACTTACTAGACGATATAGCCATTCCAAACCAAATCTACCCATCCAACGAGGAGGAGTGGGAACAGTTCCAGCTATGTAGTCTATGCAAGCTCCACTAGTCAGAATTGCATTGGCATGGATATCTTCTAAATTGTCACTAATCCAATACTCTTGACGAGGCATTCCCATTCCCACCATCAATATGTGGGGTTGATAGGTTGCGATCGCGGATAAAACTGCCTGATTCTCTGGACTATCCTTGCGAGCTTCTATGTATCCGTGGGCACAAGCAATCTGTAACCCTGGAAAGCGATCGCGTAGAATTCTGACTCCTTTGTCTGCCACTCCTGGTTTAGAACCAAGGTAAAAAATGCGCCAACCTTGTCTTGTAGCTTCTGCCATCAATGGATTTACCCAATCAACATAAGTGACTCGCTGTTGCCGTTGTAGTGGATAACCAAGCAACTTTCCAAACATCACCAAGGGCATTCCATCGATATGGGTATATTCAGCCTTAGTGTAGAATGTACGCATTCTCGCATCGTGATGATACAGATAGAGGCTGTGTAAATTGTGATTAGCAATAATCCATTTCCGGCTTTGCTCCACTGATTCTGCGATTACAGAGTTGAGTTCGGGAATGGAAAGTGCATCAATTTGTATCCCTAAAAATTTGTAGTGAGTAGATACACGAGGAATTTTCGTTTGAATTTGCTTCATTTTTTACACTTTAGTGATATATGAATTGAAACAATAAAAATAAACCTTCAAAGACAAATGCTTTAAAGGTTTATTAGAAGGAATATATTTATTGATAGGAAAGATTTAGCTCATACGGGATAAGGGTTGACGTAGCATCCGCATTAAATACTTTACTCCTTCATATCCTTTAACTCCTAATAAAGTTTGAAGCGCGATCGCAATACTCAAACGCCAAAAATCAATAGAAAAAATCTGTTGAGGATAATGTGCGATCGCTTGATTGCGAAACTCAATAGCTTGTGGATAATTGTGATTCTTAAGTGCTGTCCAAGCAAAGTAAAGATACCAAGTACCATAACTTTTACCTCGAAGATGAAGTAGTTCTGTTGGCATTGAACTGTAAGTTTTCTCAATAACCTTTCGGATACCTTCGAGCATGGACTGACAATTTCTAGACTTACTATTAGAATGCTGTCGATATCTAATCAAAGGTTCTTTGACCACTCCAAAATGATAATGTATACCTATACGTATCCACATATCGACATCTTCAGCAAACTTAATATCTACATCAAATAAACCCACTTTATCAAAACAAGTACGTCGAATCATTGGTGAACTACCGGAGGCAATAAAAGCATTACAGACTTCCGTCACTGTTCTTCGCACGTCACCTTCGATACTGTTATTGATAATTTTATTGAGAAAATTACCATTTTCATCAATTAAAGCTGTCCAGGTATCGACCAAACCGACTAAAGGATGGGAGTCTAAATAATTGACTTGTTTTTCTAATTTGCTTGCTTCCCAAATATCATCAGCATCTATAAATGCAATATACTCACCTGTTGAGTTTAAAATTCCAGTGTTGCGTGCAGCAGCAAGTTCTTGATTCTGTTGTGAAATTAGTCGAACACGATCGTCGATAATTTGGTTAGCCCACTCAGAAATATTGTCACTACTTCCATCATCAACAATCACAACTTCAAAATCGGTAAATGTTTGCTTTAAAACACTTTCCAGGGTTTCAGGAAGATATTTCATTGCATTATAAGCAGGAATGATTACAGAAACCTTAGGCATAATTTTAAAAAATCTGATAAATAAAGTTATAACTACAC
>NZ_NTFS01000494.1 GCF_002289455.1 Brunnivagina elsteri CCALA 953 | reverse complement strand
GTAAGTAGCAAGCTACAGTATGACAGAAGTCCAGATTTTACCCGTTTGCAGTATAATTACCCAAATTTATCTTAATCACCCGAATTTATATGGACTTTCATAAAATAAAATATTTTAACTATGTATCTATCTACTAATACCATCATTCATGAGGATGGGAAAACCCCACCCCTACAACGATTTGGGGCAATTTCTTTCTTGGTATCCCCACATCAATTCGTTACCATCACTACATAAAAAATGGTTTGATAACATGCACATTAGACTACGGAAGTGCCACAAGTCCTTTTGAATCCAGACAGTTGCATTTTGACCAAATGGGCTAGCTTTTAGCATAGTTTCCATTTCAGCCTTAAATTCTTGGTCACCGTTGTTACAAAGAATGTGAACTGGTTCAGCACCCATTTCCAACAAGAAGCTGGTGACACTGTAAATTAAATCGGGATCACCGTAGATAGCGAATTTCTTACCGTGAATCCATGCATAAGAGTCAGTCATCGCGTCAACCAAACGACCACGTTCGATTTCTAACTCAGTAGGAATAGATTTACCAGTAATTTCAGAAATCGCCATCAAGAATTCGTCAGTACCCTTAACACCGAAAGGACGGAGAACTTTAGTATCTTGCTTCCAAGTCTTCTCGATGTATTCACGAGTTTTCTGGGTGGTGTAGCGTTGCAAACAAACAGTGGCTTTCGCATTGATTGTATCTTCTACATCTTCAATCTTAGTACCACCTGGGTACATTTGGAAGTCACCATCATTAGGTGAATCGAAGTAATCGCTGGTGTCAGAAACGATTGTGTGAGCAACATCCATCACATTCAGCATCCGCTTAACTTCGCGGTTATTACCTACATAGGTATCAAAACCAGAGATGATGTTAATTTTACCGTTAGGTTTACCCTTCTTACCTTCAGTCAGGTTGAGAAGAATACCCTTCATCATGTTGTCATAGCCAGTGGTGTGGGAACCAACAAAGCTAGGAGTATGAGCAAAAGGAACGGGTAAATTTTGGGGAACTGCACCAGCATTTTTTGCACTACCGATGAATGCACCTAAGTCATCCCCGATAACTTCTGCCATACATGTGGTGCAAACAGCAATCATTTTGGGTTTGTAAAGTTTGTAAGCAACTTCTAAACCTTCAATCATGTTATTCAAACCACCGAAAACAGCAGCATCTTCAGTCATCGAAGAAGAAACAGCCGAGCAAGGCTCTTTGTAGTGACGGCTAAGGTGTGTACGGAAGTAAGCTACGCAACCTTGTGAACCTTGGACAAAGGGAAGTGTGGCTTCCACTCCTAGTGCCGCGAACATAGCACCTACAGGTTGACAACCTTTCGCAGGGTTAACGGTTAAAGCTTCACGAGCGAAGTTCTTTTCCCGATATTCCCAAGATTTTGTCCATTCGGAAACACGTTCAATTTCTGCATCAGGATGTGCCCCTTCAAATTGGTCGTGCTTGTTTTTGAAGAGTTTGGTGTATTCTTCCTGCTTAAATAGCTCTAAGTGGTCTACAATTTTATCTGGATTTTGTGGCATTTCTTTATCTCTTTCTGTGTAGGGTAATGGGTTGGTTATTTTTGGGGGAGTTGAGAGTGGAAGTGGGGAGGAACAGAAAGTGAAAGGTAGAAGATAAAGGTCTATTTTCCTTATTTCTTTTAACTTTTACCTTCTTCCCTACTACCTACTCCTTACTCCCTTTCTAATTAAGCTGCTTTTTTAGCAGCAACTTTAGCTTTTTTCCAAGGTGTACCAATCAATGACCATGTAGGGCTATTGAGTGCTAAATCCATATCGCGAGCGAAGATTGCGAAACCATCATAACCGTGATAAGGACCGGAGTAATCCCAAGAGTGCATTTGGCGGAAAGGTAAACCCATTTTTTGGATATGATGTGGTAATCAAAACGGATTACGAATATTACCAACTTTTTGACCTACTTTATACAAGATGTACCATCATGGCGCTTCATAGCATCCCTATACAGATAAGTTGAGTATCTCAATTTATACTCCGAATCCTTAATTTAAGAATGATGTGAATTATCTAATATAACTCGTAAAAAGAATCTTTTTCAAAATGCTTATTATGCACGTTTTGCTAAAAATGCCGAGCTATCTCCTCAATGAAATTTGATATTTTCTTTCAGTATATTTTTATCTTGCAGCTTTAAGCAACCACTGCCAAAATCTGAGTCGCATTTTTTGCTTACGAACTAAGTAAATTATAATTTCTATACGGAAGTATCTTTGATGTTATTGCCATCAATATCTCTTATTACTAAAGCAAATTGAAAATCGCCGAATCCTTTTTTCATCTATTTTAGATGTAGGCTTGAATTTCCATGTTGAAGTATTCCTCATCCCACATAGGTATTTCGTAAATTATGTAAAGTGCCAGTAAATTGCATGATTCTTTACGACCCTTTGAGTCGGAGTGGTAAGTCCCTAAATTAGTAATTTTACCCTATCTATATTTATTTACATTTTGTTATATGTGAACGACTCACGTCGCGCAAGTTTCGCACTCTTGGTAAAACCTTCACTGGGACGTGAGTGTGTTGGCAATGGCAGTATCGCTCAACACTATCAGCATATCCCAATTAAAGTGCCAGGGCTTTTCACTTACTCTAAGCCGATATTTCTACGTGTTCAACTTGTTGCTCGATATTACGAGCGTAGATTTGTTGTTGTAGCAAAAACTCCACTAAACCATCTATTCCCCGTTGGTTATAAATAGCAGCGTAACCCTTGATTTTTCTATTTTTACAGAAATCTCGCAGTTGACGCACACCCAAAGCTTTGAGGCTTTCACCTTCTCTATCAATATCAAACAGTGCAGTTTTGCTTTGTTTCTCATCGCTTGTTGCTGCCATATTAGAAAACAATTTTTCAATGCTTGATTCATCTTCTGGATCGATAATATCTTCATCAATCTGAGTTTTGACAATACCAGAGGTAAACTCTTCATCTACGATTGGTAAATTGTCATCAACTAAGAAAATCTCACACATCAACCAAAAGATGACCAGAAACAAAGCAACCGGAAACAAGATATTGTTGAGCAATTGAGTGGTAGTAGAAAGTTCAAAAGCCGAACAATCAAACAAAAATTCAAACATTGTAGTTCCTCCAGATAATTATTGGGTGATTTGTAGATATCACCCAGTAGTGGGGAGAAAATACCTCCCCGTACTGAATGCATCAGACAAATCATCCCGACAATCCTGAAGTCAAGAGAGTCTTATTACTAAAAAAGTAGTAACAAAGCTAAATTTCCGAGATTTCGCAGTGGTTTCAAAGGGATAAATAAGGAAACCCGATTCTTGGTATTTCGATAAATTGATATTTAGAATCTTGATTCATTGTCTCACCCTAGCTTGATTAACTTTCAGCCATTCAACCAAAGTCACAAGATTGTAATTATATTTGAGTAATTGCGGCACAATTGATTCGTAAGGATATAAAGGAACACCATCAAAACGAAAACGGTACTGCCGCTCAATGTGTACATTGAGTTTCGGACAAGAATTAACCCTGATATTAATACCAACATCGCTAATCTTGACAGTAGCAATACCCTGTAATTGTTTAGCAAATTCATCAACTTTCAATGAATAATCAAATTCAATTACAGTCCGGACTGAAAAATGTTGAATGTAATCAAGTAAGCTAACATGTTCGTCCAATTCTACGAGCTTATCCGAATCATCAAGTAGAACACCAGACCACGAAAACTGAAATCTACGATTGGTATAATCATCCCAAAGTGTTAAAGTCCCATCATCGTTTTTAAGTAAATTAGCTCTATTTGGCTGAATACTACGATTTAACTGGTAAATAACTTCTTCACGCTCAAACGAAAAATAAACCCGTTTATGACGTTGATTTGATTGCCAATCGGGACAATTATCATCTTGTTCCCATCCATAAGGATGCATACCGCAGACTATTTTATCTGCACCATGAAAATTGCGACATCCTACCATGTTTCTAGATTAAAACTAGAAAACTCCTCACAACTAGATTTAAACTCTAATTGAGGACGGTAAAAATCAACAAATTTACAAATTGCATGATTAGGGTTTGGATTTTGGGATGAAAAAGCTTTACCAATTAGCTTCTCCTCATCATAACCAAGGTCAAATAATTCCATCGAGCTATCTTGAGAATCAGAATCTAACAAATC
>NZ_NTFS01000493.1 GCF_002289455.1 Brunnivagina elsteri CCALA 953 | reverse complement strand
ATGTAATAATATTGGTGTTATCCAAATAAAGAAAGCTAACATTACTACACCAGAAGCAATTATAATCGGGATTTGTGGTGATTCTACGGGTAGTAAAGAAATCATCGTAATCCAAGCTGCTAAAGATTGAAAAATCGGGTTCAACCAAGCTAAACCACTACGTTCTCCTTGTATCCATTCAGTTAATTTCCCTCCATAGCTATTTTGTAAAAATACGGGAATCCAAACTGCTCCAGATATGGCTGTAGCGATTACTGCTGTAATGATGCGATACCAAGGATAATGAGCATTGGGAATTGGGAATTGGGCATTGGAAAATGGGGGATAGGTTTCATTTTCTCTATCTACTTCTTTCTCTTCCCCTATTCTGTTTTTTAATCCCCTAATAAAAAGATAAATTAATACAGCAACTTGAGCTAATAATGTCAGAACAAAAAAGTAATGCGTTGCGATTCCTAAAGCATTGATAACAACCCAAATTAGGACAATTTTAAGGGGTAATTGAGTGCGATTGTTGATGTGTTTTGTAGCGACGACAAAACAAGCTAGGGAGGCAATTACCCACAATATTGCTAATGTGTAATGTCGAGCTTCCTGTGCTAAAAAAATAGCATAGGGAGAGGTTGCCATAATTATCGCAGCTAAGTGACTAACTAAACGCGATCGCATGACTAACCAACTGAATGCGTAAGTCGCTGGAACCGTTGCTGCTCCAAAGATTACAGCCAAAAATCTAGCTCCCCAAACTGATACTAATCCCCCATCAGTTGGAAATAATCGTAACCATAAATGGGTAAGTATAAAATAAATTGGTGGATGATTGCTTTCCGTAAATAAATGTTTAAATACGTCTTGGGTACTAGCATTTACCCGTGGTTTTAAAGGTTCTAATAATACATCAATACTGATAAATTGGTCGAGGGGTACATCCAAGAAACTATTACCCAAGCTAAAAACCAATGTGGAAAATTCATCAGTCCAAGGTGGTTTATTACCAAGATTGATGGAACGTAAAATTAGTGCGATCGCAAACCATAATAGTAATAATAGTAAATCTCGATGTTTTGATTCTTGAACTTTTTCCTGAATCTTAGCGATTTTGGGCAGCATACATATATTAAGAACAAGAATCAGGGAGAATAAACTAGTTTTTCCCTTTTTCCTTCCTCTTTCCCCTACTTATTTACATCGGTTACACGCCAACTGAGTTTAAGATTAACCCAAAAGTTCCAGACAACGACAACTGCGATCGCAATTAATTTGGCAAGATACTGGTTAATTCCCAAAACGTTAAACAGGAAATTCACAATCAGTGTTTGTAGAATTACCCCTGTTAAACAAATAACGTTAAATTTCAAAAACCGCATTAATCTGGCTTTTCCACCTTTTTGCCAACGGGAAATATCCCGAAATGTCCAAATATCATTCCACAAGAAGTTATTAAGAATAGCGACTTCCGCCGAAAGTATTGTACTGCGGGTTAATCCCAAACCAATAATTTGCCGGAGGATATGAAATACCCCCAAGTCCACAAATACCCCGCTAAAACCAACCGCACCAAAGCGTAAGAACCTGGCAAGGGGAAAATTGAATTTTTGACGAAAACGTCCTAAATGTCCCGTAGTCAAGCGTAAACGTAGCAAATGACGGAGATAATCAAGATAATGGCTCCATGTCACCTTGCTTTCTCCTTCCGCTCTTTCGCTAAACACATACCCTACTTCGGAAATTTCATGAATATCTCCTCTTCCCAACACTTCCAAGAGGATTTTGTACCCCACAGGATGGAGATTTTCTTCAACAATGCAGTCTCTTCTCAGTAAAAAATAACCGCTCATTGGATCGGAAACCCTACCTAAAACATTGGGTAAAAAAATCAAACCCAAAATTTGCGCTCCACGGGATAAAAATCGTCTGACAAAACTCCAACTACTAACACCACCACCATCTACATGACGACTGGCAACAGCTAAATCAGCACCTTCTTCGACTGCACGTAGTAACTGTAATAAAATCTGTGGGGGATGCTGTAAATCCCCATCAATAACCCCTAAAATTCTTCCTTCTGCCGCTTGCCAACCCCGAACCACTGCCGATGACAATCCGCGTTCCCCACGACGACGCATTACCCGTAATTGGGGATATTGGGGGATGAGGGATTGGGCAACTTCCCAAGTGCGATCGGGACTATCATCATCTACAATAATCAGTTCGTAGTCGAAAGGGATTGATCGATCGAGTAACTTGCTCAGTACCTCGACAATATTTTTGATATTGTCACGCTCTTTGTACGTAGGAATTATCAGGGAGAAAAGAACGGGTTTCCTGAGTCCTAGTGTAATTGAAGGAGGAAATTTTGAAATCCGTAAAGGACCAGTTGGCACTGATAGGAGTGAATTTGGTTCGATGATACTCATTCAAAAATTATTGAGGAAACAGCACGAGTAAAACAAGGCAAGAGTAACAAGGCAAAAGAAAGATTATTCTATAAGCGGTTCGGGCATTAGTTGAAAATTATATCTATATAATTGCTTTTCGCAACGTCAATTTTAAAATTCAGTAGAGAGATGATTTAATGAATACAAATTTTATTTGTGGATTTGGGAATGATGAAAAATACCCTGGTAATGTTCTATCAGAACCAGTCAGCCAGAGGTTATAAACCTCTGTCTAATAGCGAAAGTCCTCTTAAGAGGACTAAATTCAGTTTCTCAATTGTAGGCATATTTACATCGCCGTATACTGTCTCAAATTTCTATTCTGATTCGTGATTGCTGATTACTGACTCCTGTATTCTGAATTGTTTTTGATTTGTGCGATCGCGTTGATGTACCAAGCTTTACAATGAAAGGGTTGATTGCGCTTTGGATAAACTGTGGCTATTGCAACTGTGGATGCTATTCTTGATCGTGCTTGTATGGGTTACGATTTGTCTCCCTCTGAGGGAGTGACGCTACTAAAACAATCTCACCCAAATATTATCACCGAAATTCGCAATACTGCCGATAAGTTGCGTCAACAACAGGTTGGAAATACCGTAACTTATGTCATTAACCGTAATATTAACTTTACTAACATTTGCGAACAACATTGCAGTTTCTGTGCTTTTCGTCGAGATGAAGGCGATCGCGATGCTTATTGGTTAGATTGGGCACAAATTCGCGAAAAAACCACCGATGCAGTCAAAAGAGGTGCGACGGAAATCTGTATGCAAGGTGGATTGAACCCAGAAGCCAAAATCGATGGCAGAAGCTTAAATTATTACATGAAGTTGGTGGAAACCATCAAACAAGGATTTCCCCAGCTTCATCTTCACGCTTTTTCACCCCAAGAAATCCAGTTTATTGCTAGACTTGATGGGATTTCCTATAGCGAAGTGATTACAGCACTGGGAAATGCCGGGGTTGGTTCCATGCCAGGAACTGCTGCCGAAGTTCTCAATGATTCCGTAAGAAAAATTTTATGTCCAGAAAAAATTGATACAAATACTTGGTTAGAAATTGTCGAGACAGCACATAAACTGGGATTAACTACTACCAGCACCATGTTATCGGGACATATCGAAACCCCCGAACAGCAAATTGAACATTTAGAAAAATTACGACTTCTGCAACAAAGAGCGATCGCAAATAATTATCCAACGCGAATCACTGAGTTCATTTTGCTACCATTTGTCGGCAAGGAAGCACCAAAACCCTTGCGTCGTCGAGTTGGACGTGACCAACCATTGTTAGAAGAAGCACTTTTACTCACCGCAGTAGCTCGAATTTATTTAGGAAATTACATTATTAACCATCAACCAAGTTGGGTAAAACTTGGACTTGGGGGAGCTACCGAAGCCTTAAAGTGGGGTTGTAACGATATTGGGGGAACTTTGATGGAAGAGCATATTACCACGATGGCAGGGGCAATTGGTGGCACATGTATGGAAGTAGCAGATTTGGAAAGTGCGATCGCATCTTTAAGTCGTCCATACAAACAACGGGATACATTGTATAGGATTTTATAGGATTTTATATATAACGCTTCTCAAAATAAGACTAAGGTGACTTCCAGAAAATAAAATACCCCAATCATATAATTATCAATCATATCATTCGTAGGGGCTGGGTATCCCAGCCTCTTATATAGAACCCATTTGATATCTCAAGAGGAGGCTAATCTGCGTAGTAAGAGTCGGAGAAAGCAAAGATGAATTTTGGT
>NZ_NTFS01000492.1 GCF_002289455.1 Brunnivagina elsteri CCALA 953 | reverse complement strand
GTTCTATATTCAGTCAGGTTTTAACCGTCGGCAATGTACTTACTATCCCTGACCATTGAATTTTTTTCTCCTTTTGGCGACGATAGGAAAAGAAATATTCGGGAGTTTGGAAAGTACAATAAGGCGCGATCGCAATTTGTTCTGGGCTAATTCCCATACTTTCCATTTGCATTACATTCACCCGTCGCACGTCTAAACGGACTTTTCCCGCTTCAGTATCGGGTAAAATAGGTGGATTCGGCTGCTCCATCAAACTTTCGATAATACTTTCTGTGTTAGTTTCTGGGAAAATACTTGTACCAACTTCAGCAGCAGTCTCAGTAGAAACTTGGTATACTTGCCCCGCGATCGCAGGACCTAATGCTACTCGAATGTCTTGGAGATTGCTACCTTGGGAAAGCAAACGGGAAATTGCGATCGGGACAATTTTCTTGGCAGTACCACGCCAACCAGCATGTACAGCAGCCACAGCACCAGTCTTGATATCAGCAATCAACGCGGGGGTACAATCAGCACTCGCAACCCACACAGCTTGCTGGGGAATGTGACTAGCAATACCATCACCATGTACAAGTTTAGTATCTCCTTCCCCCTCAACATCATCATCACCACCATTCGCTAACTTGTCTATTATTTCCTGTGGAGTTAAAACAATATTGCCGTGAACCTGTTTTAAACGATACCCGGATGCTTGAGGTTGTAACACCTGAGTTAATTCCTGTGGAGGCTTGCCAAGAAACTGCTGTGTAAAAAAGCCATGTGGAAAAGCTTCCAGCATACTGCAAGTGAGATAAGGCAAATCCTGCCAAGTGCGCCAGTGCCAAGTGTGCATTGTCAACTCACTAAAATATACAATTAAATTTTGCAAGCTTTAGTCTAACTTGAAATTGCGGAGTCGGTTTAAGTCTTTTCCTTTATGTGTTTATCTTTATGTGTTTATAAATACGTTCTTAAAGATTGTTTAAATATGCAGTTATTTTTATGACAATTGGGGGAACTCTATAACTAGAGCGTCATTGTCATTAATTCTTAATTGTATATGAACACAGCTGCAACACCTTATGGGTTTGACCTTCAGAGTGAATCGATTCACGATAAAATTGCTAGCCGTAATTTAGCGAACGGTTCTGATACTGATGCTGACATGCTGGAACAGTTAGCAAATCATCAAGATTTTTACGTGCGTCGTGCAGTCGCTACGCATTTTAATACTCCGGTAACAGCATTAGCAAAGCTAGGTAATGATGTAGAAGAACAAATTCGCTTTTACTTGGCTGCAAATCCAAATACTCCAGTGGAAGTATTGGAAAAATTAGCTTTTAATGAGTCTGATGATGTGCGATCGCAAGTTGCAGGTAATGCCAATACATCTGTTAAGGTTCTCGAAGAATTAACTGCTGATAGTTATGTAGAAACGTTACGGCAATTAGTCGAAAACCCGATGATTCCTGCTAATTGTTTACAAAAAATTGCAAATAAAATGCTGGATATTGCCGAAAAAACAGTACTATCGAGTCTGGAAGCTGCGGTATTACGGGGAATTTCAGTTAATGCGAAGACTCCTGCTGAAATTTTAGAAAAAATTTGCGCTATCAAGAATCAAAATAATTACTATTGGCTTTTATCGCTTGGTGTTGCTCAAAATCCGCAAACACCAGATTATTTATTAGGTAAATTAGCTAATCACGATGATTATGATGTACGTTTGGCAGTAGCTAAAAACTCTAATACTCCTAGTTTTGTATTGGAAAAATTAGCGGCAGATAAAGAGTATTCTATTCGTCAAACTGCGACAAATAAAATCTAATTGCTCGACTAATTTTGCCTCTAAAAATTTGGATTAAATAAAGTGTAAAAGTAGGGTGTGTTAGCGTAGCGTAACGCACCATTCCAAATTCAATAAGAATTGAAGGTCATTAAACTTGTGTTTCTAAATCCCCATATAACTTATTTTAGTGACTTCCAAACACAAAATATTCCAGTCACAAATTTATCAACTATATCAATTATAAGGGCGGGAAAACCCCGCCCCTACGATTGGGGATAATTTTTTTGGTATTCCCTTAAATCCCACATTTCGCACTTCATTATGTAATACGTAATGATTACAAAAAATGAGTAGTTTTACGAACGCTTGGATTGAACAAATCAAGTATTTATATTGAAATCAAACGCAAGCCTACCCCAAATTTTCGTACTACTAGGCATACTACAAGTTGACGTGCGGAATGTGGGTTAAATAACAGACATTTATGAAAATACAGCTTGTGATTTAATTTTCCATTCCTCATGACTAATCCCAAAAACCAGTGCTTCCTTTCCCATGACTTCCGTGGAAGCTTGCAATTTCTCACCTAATTTTTTAGCAACACGTCGAGAAGCTATGTTTTCAGGATGAATTAAACTAATAACATGGGTTTCCTGTAACTCATTAAAAGCATATGCGATCGCAATTTTTCCGGCTTCCGTTGCAAATCCTTGTCTCCAAAATGCCCGTCGTATCGTCCAACCAATCTCCAAACCAATCCAACCTTCGGGTTGCCAACAGCCTACTCTACCAATCATTTCACCGCTTTGACGTTCTTCAACTGCCCACATTCCATAACCACGCAATTGCCAATGTCCCAATATCATTGCCATATTTCGCCACGACTCAGAACGCGATAAAATTTGTCCAGTCCCGATGTAGCGCATGACCTCGGAATCGCCGCCCATTTCCGCGTATGCATCTAAATCTTTTTCCTCAAATCCTCTTAAAATAAGGCGTTTAGTGATAATTTTAGGTATTTGTATTTGCATAGAAAATAGTTATTAAAAAATACATGTTTTAACCAATCCCGTAGGGGAACCCACGGCTGTTTGCCCTCATTTATTTTGCCCATATTTTGCCTATATTTATTTTGCATCCAATCAAAAAGTACCATAATAAAAATTCCATGCTAACAACAAAATTCCCAACTTCTTGTCAGAAGTCAGGAACCTGATTTTTTAATTTTAAATTATCACTCAGCCCTAGCGCGAAGTGCAGGATTCGGGAACATTGCTTGGAATCCAGTTTGCCGATCGCTGGGATTTTCTGGACCAGAATCCCACAGACTTTCATAGTAGAAGAATACTGCACCTAATCCCCGTTCCTGTGCTGCTCGTACCTGGGATTGAACTTGTTGAATTGGTACTCGACGAGTTCGCAATCCTGCCATAATACCTATGCCTGTAGGTATTAATCGCTGCGTCTCTAAAATTTCTCGACGGTTGAGTTTGGCACTAAACGACTGCAAATCGTCGCGATATACTTGCATGACTAACTCATCGACAATACCTAAACGTACCCAGTTCAGCCAATCTTGGAGTTGAAATTTATAGGCAAAATCGTAATAATTAGGAGAAACCGAGAAAATCGCATTTGGTTTTCTGGCTTTGACGGCTTGATTTAGCTGCAACATGAATGCTGTAATCTTATCAGCACGCCAACGTATCCAGGCTTGGTCTTGAGGATTTGTTGGGGCTGGTTTCCCGGTTTCTTGAGTATATAACGCTAGGGTATATCTATCAAACCCAAAATCCTGGGGTAAACTCATGTGGTCGTCAAATTGGATACCATCAGCATCGTATTTGGTGACGATTTCTAATACCAAATCGCTGATAAATTTTTGCACTTCAGGATGGAAAGGATTCAGCCATGCAACCTCTCCCGCAGCACTAATTGATGTTTTGCTGCCATCGCGTTTTTGTGTTAACCAGTTGGGATGATTTAAGGCTAACTCTGAGGTTTCAGGAGCCATAAAACCAAATTCAAACCAGGGAATTGCTAACAAACCTTGACGATGTGACTGGTTGATGACATCGGCAATCATATCCTGTCCTTCCGTACCTTTATATACAAAAGGCTGGATGTTTCGACTTTGAGCTACAGCGCTAGGGTACATTACGTAGCCTGAATTGTAGACTACAGGGTAAACAGTATTGAAATTGAGCCGTTTTAGCTGAGTTATGGCTTGATTCAGTTGAGTGCGATCGCGCAGTACATCCAAGTCATTATTTGTCATCCAAACTCCCCGAATTTCCTGTCTAGGTTTCTGAGGAATGGGTTGGGGAATCGGTTGAGGAATTGGTTGTGGTACTGGAATCGGTTGAACCGTTGGAGAAGGATATTCTGGTTCTTGAGGAATTGGTTGTGGTATGGGGATTGGAACAGGTTCTGCTTGGAGGAACTGGGGAA
>NZ_NTFS01000491.1 GCF_002289455.1 Brunnivagina elsteri CCALA 953 | reverse complement strand
ACTATACCTATCAATCCTTTTGGCTATTTTTAAGTATGTTTTAGTTTTATTAAGAAAGATGTGACTAATGGATAGCCCCTTAACAAGGGGAGGGAACTAGATTTTTACTTTCCCGCCTTGTTAAGGGGAGGGAATTAGATTTTTTCTTTCCCCCCTTGAAAAGGGGGGTTAGGTGGGGATTCAACAGGATTACAGGCAACATCAGAGACTGGGGCAAATATTTAATTGTTTAGACAACGACAGGCAACTTCAAGCAAATCTTAGAAGCTGAAAGTGGTACGGAGAGTACCAACATAGATGGTGTCGTTATTGTTGTTGTGTTCTGGGTTGAAAATAACCAACAAGCTAGGTGTAACTTGAATTCTTTCGTTCAACTGCATTTTGTACAGAGCTTCTAAATGGTAAGAGGTGTCAACATCTTTAGCTACAGTTGCACCTGAACCACCAGTTAGTTTAGGAGGTTGACCAAAGATTAAACCCAAGGTGTTACCTTCACGAGCAAAGTCTTTGATACCCAAGGTTGCTGCCCAGTAGCTGATATCAGCATCTGCTGTACCATTAACTCTTTCAGCTTTGGTAAAACCGTACCAACCACCAAGGGTTGCTTTGTCACTGAGCTTAAAGCTTGCTTGTATACCGTAGTTATCGGCAGTAGCAGCTACAGTTGTGCCAAAGGGATTATTAGCTTTAGAGCTACCTGTGCTGCTAGCAAAGTTATCAAATCCACCAACGTTATCAGTGTAAGTACGAGCGTAGGTCAAACCTACATTGAATTTATCGTTGGGTTTGAAGGCTAACTGACCGAATACAGCGTTATCACCCTCAAAAACACCCCGATTTACACCAGGATTGTTGTTATCATTGCTCAAATAAGCTCCGGTTAAGCTAATTTTACCCTTGGGGTTAAAGGTCGCAGTCACACCTGCACCACCAGAACCAGAACGGTAGATGGGGCTGAAACGTCCGTAACGGGAGATGGCACCAGTACCACTGCTTTGGAAGTCAGGGTTAAAGTTGGTAACGTTGTCGTTTAATTCAGCACCAGTAGCATCAACTTTAACAGCTAATTTTTCGCCCAAGTTAAAGCTGTAGTTCGCTTTATCGATTGAGATCGCGTTAGCAGTACCACTAGTATCAAATCCTAGACGGGTCATGTTAGTACCCGAAGAAGTTGCATTACTAGCAATATCACCAGAATTTAAACGAAGTTGCAACTTGTCTGTACCAGTGAAGCTGCTTTCCAAAGTCAAGCGAACGCGGTTAGAGAAAGTAGCAGTAGTATTTTCTCCAACTTTTTTGTTCTCGCCACCAAAAACGTCAGATAAAGCAAAGATTGCTTCACCTTTAAGTTTGGTTGTGGTAGAGAACTGCTTTCCTTCCAACTCAGCAGTACGAGCTTCGATTTGGTCAACACGACCACGCAAGGTTTCGAGTTCAGCACTGAACTCTTCTTGCAAGCGCTGAAGTGTAGCTAAGTCATCTTTAGTAGGCAAATCTGCGGTTGCAGTAGCAATCAATTCATTTACACGGTCTAAACAAGCGTTTAAACCAGCTGCAAATTCGTAACGTGTCATGGCACGGTTGCCACGGAAAGTACCACCAGGGTAACCAGCTACACAACCATAACGTTCAACTAAAGACTGTAAAGATTGGAATGCCCAATCGGTAGGCTGGACATCGGAGAACTGTGAAACGGAGGTTACTTGACCGATGCTGTTCGACTCTTGAGATAGTTGAGCAACGGATGTCACACCTTCTTTTGCTTCAACAGCGAATGCTGTGTTAGCTGCAAAGAATGTAGCTGCTACAACTAATGGACTGAGCTTGAGAACGTTCCAGAATAGTTTAGTCATGCTTTTACTTACTCTCACTCACACCTATTTGTTTGATGACTTCGCAAATTCCCATAATCTTTTACTCCTACGGGGATTTACTTAGCCGTTCTAGGATGAGTGTAGCAAGTATCGGAGGCTGACTAATGTCAACCACCATACTTTTGATTTATTTTCTTAGACCATTATTTGAATTATTATTTATTGGACGAATGATAATACGGCGTTTGTTACGAATCATGGTTGCTTCTTCTTCAAACTGTTGTAGCAAACGAGTCACAGTAACACGAGTCGTATTTAATACTTCTGCCATTTCCTGATGAGTCACGTTTAGGTCAATGAGTTTGCCTTGTTCCACGTCACGACCGAATTTTTCACTCAACCAAACTAAAAACTGCCACAGTCGTAGGGAAATTGGCTTACGATGTACTATGCTTAACAGTTCTTCCGCTTGTTGAATGTGGGACACCAGTGCATCAACATCTTGATGCCACATGTGAGGGGGAACAACGCTCACCTCAACGCTGGTCAAGCACTCAATTTGGTAGGGTTTAACGCAGGACAAAGGATAGCCAATCAAGTCTCCTGGTCCCCAGTAACCTAATGTGATGAATGTACCATCTTCACTCCATGTCAGAGTCCGAACCGCACCACGCTCAATTCTCCAAAGTACGTCATTGCGTGCTGGAATGACTTCACGACGGGTAAATAAACGTTGCGGTAATGAACTGCTAGTGCTAGGGTTAGAGTTCTGTTGAGTGCGATCGCTACTGTTGCGGTTGGTGGAATACATCATGGTTTAAGTGTTGGTAAAGTTAGACAGGCTGGTCAATTTTATTTAATGCTTATCGAAGGTATCCTGAGCATCTGCTGCAAGCTTGCACCTTGTGGCAGAATAAATTCAGGAGAGTTTTGGTATCGAAGAGAAGGAAATTGTTTTTGGATTAGACCAAAAGGTAGATGCAATTTTTAACTGAAGCTTGAATAATTTAGTTAGGAAGGTTTTGATAGTTCTAACTATGAAAGAAAATCGATTAAGATCGCAGCTTTAACTGTATGTATCGTCAATATTCATCTTCATTGCCATGTTGGACGAGTATGATGAAGCTTTTGGTTGATAGCAGTTTAGCTTCTAAGTCGCAATCATAAAATCCTAACTACTGTTGCTTCTGCACAGTCTATAGTTGCTGCGTCAAAATACATGTTGAATAGTTACGATTCATTGAACGTCAAACCGTAGTTCCTCAAAACCCCATTACTTAAGAAATAGTCATGAACCTTAGCAGCAATGTTCAAAAGAATACTTGAGTCATTGCGGCTTATTGAGAACACTTTAGATTAAATGATAATTACTGTCAATAAATTAAAGTGCTTGTACAGAATTACTCCCAAGTTGTCTTTGATATATATAGAATGCTAGCTTCTATACCCGCACCTTAATGAGAAAATATTTTGTAATTTAGGTTGTTAAGACAAAATATTCGAGTGTGATGTCGTTGATTACGATTGTGCGATCGCGGATATGGTAACTACAGTCAGAAATTACATACAAAGCAATTAGGCTTTATCCAGGATTTTTTACCAGCTAAGTAATAGGATTAGCACAGAGGACGCATAAATAAACCGTTTTGTTTGTTTTACCTGAAAGGCTCTCAGATAAACAATTCTGCATTTGGCGTGTTTGTACTAGATACTTTTCTTACTTAATCACTCTGATATTTTTCTGGTCTTGCCTTTGTTGTCTGCCTGACTTTTCATTGCATTATTGTTTGTTTTTACATTTATGTCTGTTGTACTAAATACAATTGATTACGTAAAATTAACAGATTGCTAGTAACAGTAAAGACATTTTTTCTGATGATTTGTATGAGTAAAGTTGCGACAGAGAACACCTAAGCTAATTGCTAAAACAAATACCTAGCATAGCATCTAGTCGATGAGACTAATTTTGTTTTGGCAAATAAATCAACTTAAAATCCTCTAATTGAGATTAAAAAATGGCTAGATATTTTTACTATCAATCGAAAATTTGTGACATCACTTAAGTCAATTGTAGCAAAAAATAATGCAATTAAATATTTACTAGTAACAAATTAAACTAGACCCAACGGTGTTATGGAGAACAATTTATCATTGCCTTTATTAATTTAGTCTGATAAGTTTAAGGGAAAGTAAACTTTGTATGAAATATGCGTTATTTAACCAACATTTAATTTATTTGTTGCAATTATAGCTAGTACTTAATCTGTATTTATACTGCAAACGGGTAAAATCTGGACTTCTGTCATACTGTAGCTTGCTACTTACAGAAGCCGCTTGCGCGTCTACCCGCAGGGTGGAACGTACGTTCCACGTTCCCGAAGGGTAGTATCTTCAAGATTTTCACGCTTGTTAAAAGTAAAGTTCTAACCCGT
>NZ_NTFS01000490.1 GCF_002289455.1 Brunnivagina elsteri CCALA 953 | reverse complement strand
CGTTGTTCTATTTCCCCTCCAAGTATTGCAATGTCTGTCTAAACCTATTCTGCGTCTTCCTAAAAGAGTCGCACCCACAGCCATTTGGCATCATGATTGCTAGAGGTGATTTAGCAGTCGAGATTGGCTACCAACGTCTTGCTGAAATTCAAGAAGAAATTCTGTGGTTGTGCGAAGCTGCACATGTACCTGTGATTTGGGCAACTCAGGTGATGGAGAATCTTGTCAAACATGGAATTCCCTCACGCGCAGAGATAACTGATGCCGCAATGGCGGAACGTGCTGAGTGCGTCATGTTGAACAAAGGACCTTATGTTGCTGAAGCAGTAACAATTTTGGATGATGTCCTGACTCGAATGCAGGCACATCAAGTCAAAAAGACTCCTCAATTGCGAGCTTTGCATTCCTGGTGACGAATTACAAATCTGAAAACACTCACAATATCCTCACATTTATATCTTAATCTCAAAAATAGAACATTTATCCCTTGCATAAAGGAACAAGCACCATAATTCCTCGCAGCAACATTCGTAATATTAGCATTAGCAGAAATATTTGGATATTCTACAGAAGTGCGATCGCTCTCCTAAGGAATAGCTACTTTTTCAATGAAATTCTTTGAGTATCGAAAATTATCAGAGATTCTAGTGAATGAAATTAATTGAAATATAAAACGAGTAATCTATTAATTGCCTATGGAAATACTTCTACTGTAAAATACTACATTTTTTTATTACCATACGTCATAACAAGATTTTAATTAATACTTTAATTAGCAATTAATGAGGTTTTATGAAAGTCGATTATTTGATAGCGGGTAGCGGTTTATCAGCATTGGTATTTGCAGCGCTGATGGCAAAATCTGGAAAGAAAGTCCTAGTTTTAGAAGCACACGAATATCCAGGAGGTTTTGGACATACATTTGAATTGGCAAATAAATATAAATTCAACGCACAACTTCATTATGTTTGGGATTGTGGTGAAGGGCAAACTGTAAATAGGATTTTGAAAAAGCTAACCTTAGATAAAGAAGTCACTTTTGAGCGGTATAAAATTGATGGATTCGACCATATGAGAATGCCAGGTTACTCACTGGATATTCCTTCAGATAATGGTGAATTAATCAAAAGACTTGCAGTTTTGTTTCCAGATGACACTGGTAATATTACAAAATTCATTTTGGAAATACAAAAAGCAAGGGAGGGATTGCGTAGCTTAACTTCTCCAATTAATCCTTTGAAGCTAATTAAAAATTTTAATGGGGCATTCTGTGCTTTAAGTTATTTGAATAGTACCCTTCAGGATGTTTTTGATAAATTCAAATTACCTCAAGCAGCACAAACATTATTAGCACTACAATGGGCTGATTTTTTGTTACCTCCAAATCAACTTTCTTTTTATGCTTGGGTGATTTTATTTACTGGATACCAACAAGGTGCTTTTTATCCAACAAAACACTTTGAGCATGTGATTAATTCATTGGTAAAAGTAATTGAAGAAAATGAAGGTAAGGTTTTCGTTAATTATGAAGTAACGGATTTCTTAGTTAGTAATAAAACTGTAAATGGAGTTAGGGCAATTAATAAAATTACCCATGAAAGCCATGAATTTATTGCTGAAACGGTTATCTGTAATATAGACCCGAAAAAAGCGGCTTCAATGATTGGAATTAATAAGTTTTCTAAGTCTGTACAAAAGCAGCTTAATTACGATTATTCTCCTTCCAATTTTATGACTTATTGTGTTGTCAAGGATATCGATTTACGAGACTACGGTTTTGGTCATTGGAACACCTTTCATTCAGGACATTGCGACTTGAATGAAGCGTTTTATCAAATGTATGAAAATCATAATTTTTCTAATCCTAGCTTTGCGATTACCACACCAACACTACTAACGGAACATGAACGTGACTGTCCAGAAGATTGTCAAATTATCGAATTTTTGACTGTTGCCAATTATGATTATTTTAAAAAACTGCAAGATAGTGATAAAAAAGCTTATCGGCAAAAAAAACAAGAAATATTCGACCAGATACTGGATGTGATGGAAAAAAACTATATTCCCAATTTAAGGAAACATATAATTTTTCAAATTACAGGTAGTCCAACTACAAACGAACGTTTTTGTTGGTGTCCTCAAGGTAATTCCTATGGTTCTAATCTCACACCTGAAAATATGGGAATTGGTAGGTTAAGTTATAAGACATCATTAAATAATTTCTATTTCTGTAATGCTTCTTCTGGTTATCCAGGATTTGCTCCTACCTTTTGGACTGGGGCAATGTTATATCAAAGATTAGCGAATGATTGGATTTTGTCAGCATGAATTAATTTTGATTCTTAATGATTCAAATTTTAGAATTCTCATTAATTAGGATATGAGATATGAAAATCGCAATTATTGGTGGTGGTGCAAGTGGGATGGTGACAGCATACCTACTCAATAAAGATGGTCATAGTGTAACTATTTTTGAAAAAAAATCAATTTTGGGTGGACATATTCAGACAATAAATAAAAATGTTAAATCCCCTCAAACTCCAAGTAACTTGTTTTTAGAAGGTGGTGTAATTGAATTTCCTTTAAAGTTTTATAATTTCCTCAATTTGATGAAAGAATTAGAGGTGGAATTAGAACCTGTTGATATAGGTTCATCATTATTTTTTAAAGATGGACGACACTTTCTTTCTGGTTCTGCTATCCGCAAAAATTACAGTGGATTCCAAAGATTAATAGAATATCTGAGACTTGATACAATTTATGCACGTTCTGCCGGATTTTGGTTAAAAACCCATCTTGCTCAAATTCCAGATTTATACGACAAACCAATGTCTTATTACTTGAAATCTCAATGTATTCGGAATGATTGGGTAAAATTACTCGCAATGTATAGCTATTCAATGCCATTTGAACTCATAGATAATTTTCCCGCAGAATTAGCAATTCCTGCCCTAAGAAATTATGTATATACGGGATGGGTAAGAATTAAAGGAGGAGTATATTCCTACATTGAAAAAATCTTGGAAAAATTCAAAGGTGATATTTTACTTAATGCCGAAATAGTCGATATTTCTAGAAAAGCAGATGCTGTCATCATTGAATTAATGAATGGAGAAAGATATACATTTGATAAAATTGTCTTTGCCACACCACCCGATCAAGTCATGAAATTATTATCAGAACCGACAGATGACGAAATCAAACGATTTTCGGGATGGAAACCAAATGAAGCACAAACCATATTGCATACAGATACATCCATGTACAACCAATATGGGATTAAACAATTTTCGGAATTTGATTTCTTTGAAACAGAAAATGGATGGGGATATAATGCCTATCTTAATCAGCTTTGTGGGGTGAAATCAGAGCAAAAATATAGTTTGGCATTTAACTTAAAAAATGCGATCGCACCCAATAAAATTATCCATACTTTTGACCACCATACGCCCCTATATACTGTCGATTCTTTTAGATATAGGGATGAAGTAGTTATGACTAATGGTGACAATAATACCTATCATGTAGGAGCATACTTGGTAGATGGATTACACGAAGGAGCTATCACATCGGCAATCCGGGTTGCTAATGCGATATGCTTCCGGCATTAAGCTCTGGTTATCGCGAAATACTATCCTTGCATCAGGTAATAATTTGCTGCAATATGAAAATAAAAAATATCCTCACAAAATACTCAACTTATTTTCCTATATTTATAGCTATAGGGAAATAAAAGCCCTTAAGTAAATTGGCTCTTGCGTCCCTTTTATGGTGATTGACGATTTATTGTAACAAAACCCTTGCGGGGTAAGGGTTATAAAGAATTATGGTAATGATTAGATTTTCCATAAAAGTAACGGAAGAACCAGTAAATTAAAGTAATCACAGGTATTACTTAACTCTGTTGACTTCAAACAAACAACTAAACTCACTAAAAGATATTGAAATAAAATTCGAGGCAAACTGATATGTTGAAAGCAGCAGATATCATGACAAACGACGTTGCCACAATCCGCAGTTCGGCAACTGTAAGTGAAGCTGTAAAATTGATGCAAGCAAGGCATTGGAGAGCGTTAATTGTAGAACGTCGTCATCCTCAAGATGCATACGGAATTATCACTGATTCGGATATTGTCAGCAAAGTAATTGCCTATGGAAAAGACCCTTCTAAAATTCGAGTTTATGAGATTATGACAAAACCATGCATTGTTGTAAATCCTGATTTAGGATTAGAATATGTCGCACGTTTATTTGCAGATTATCATTTGTTG
>NZ_NTFS01000049.1:21584-24381 GCF_002289455.1 Brunnivagina elsteri CCALA 953 | reverse complement strand
TTTCGAGATATTTCTAATTAATTATTTACATGTAAGATACAAATGGAAAGTATTAATAATTAAATCATTCATAAGTATGTTTAAGGTGAGCTTTCCTTTGAATACTATATAAAAAAGTCGTTACCGACGAGGGTATTAGATGGAACCATTAGAACAACAAGTATCCACTTTGAGTAACAAAGTTGATGCCCTCTACCAGGTAATTCAGCAACTAGAGCATAAAGTCTCTCAAGTACTGTCAGCAAGCCTTGTGGACAATGCAACAAACAAAGATAATTCCCAGGGCAATGGTGAAACTGGTAGTTACCAGTTAAGGGGACAAATTCGTTTGAATACGGAATTTGAACATAAAGATGTCTTAGTTGATGGAATTTACCTGGATAGTGGTATTCAAGGAGGGGACAAACATTTAACGGCAGAGATACAAATTCAACGCTTAACGGCACAGCTAACCGCAGCATATAACCGGATTGCGGCATTAGAAGAACAGTTACTGCTTAAACGAATTCATTCCTAATTATTTAGCGTTTATTTTGCCCGTAAAACGGTGATTAATCGAAAATTTGACTATCCCCGCATATCCCCGACTTCTTCAACAAGTCGGGGGTATTATGATTTGCATTTGCGCTTCGATCGCATTTAAGAGTTGCTCTTGCTGCCAATTATGACTGAGATATGCCGCAATACATGCAGCACCAGCACCTACACCTTCTTTAACAAAACCTTGTTCGTAAGCGCGCAGTTGTGGGTAGCGAGATGAGTTAAAGTTGAGTTGAGTGGCAATCAGGGGAATATCACCAATTAATTGAGCTAATTCAACAGTTCCACCTGTGGTATCCTCCGCAACCCAGCGAGTTGTTCCCACGACGATTTGTGCTGGTTGCCATTCCAGGTTGTAGGTTTGGACTAAGGCACGTGCTAGGGCGTATACAGCCAGCATTTGTGTACCTCCAGCCAACATTACCCCACAACTTCGACTAGCTGCGATCGCAATTCCTGCCACAACTATTTGCATCGGGTCTCCAACCGCTGCTACAAGTTCGAGAGGAAGGGAGGGAGATAAAGCAATTCCCCCAATTTCCATTTCTCTTAATCCTTGATTGACAATTTCCCACTTTTGTGAGTGATTGCAAACAGGATGGCTACTGTTTACTTTCCCTGTGGCATTAATTCCTAAACCTGTCAAAACAGCTAAGGCTGTTGTTGTTCCCCCAACCACGCATTCGCTTAAAATTAGATAACTATGATGAGAATTGGTTGCTAATTTTTCTCCCCAAATTAACCCTTGCTCAAATAAATGTCGAACGACTGCCAATTTCATCGCTTTGCCCGTACTTAAGCACAAAGCTGGTGTTCCCCCCAAGTCAATTGCGGGTAAGTTTGGCTGTTGGGGTAATCCAGCATTAAAAATGTAAAGGGGTAATTTTAGTTCTTCAACAACAGCACGGGAAATTAAAACCGGTGAAGCGCCATCTGTTAAAGGTGGCAATGGATACTTTGGTTTTGTTGTGGTTCCGTAGTAGAGAAATTCAGCATCCGCGCAAGCTGTATATTTTCGGTCTTCTGGGGTGAGTCCAGCAGCCGATATCCCTGGTATTAATGCTGTCTCAGTAAATCCAAGAACGCAGGTGAATGTAGGTAAGGAACCGCGATATTTTGATGCCCAAGCTTCAGCTTGAGGGGTTTGGGTATAGAGATGAATTGGGGAATTGGGCATTGGGAATTGGGCATTGGGAAAATTGTAATATTTGCGATCGCAAAAACCAAACTCCTAATTCTACTAAGAACGGGCTAAAAATAGACTTTTCAATAAAGTAAAAGACTTTAGATGCTACCCTTAGGGAAGTCTTTCGCCTACCTTCGTCAGCATGACAAAAGTTTATATTACATCCGTTTTTAGTATCCTCACTCCTAACTCCTAACTATTATTCATAATCCATTAAAACCTGTATCCATTGGGGGGGACGGGGAATAGGGTTGCCAAGTCTGTCGAGTAGTAGCCATGAAGCGATATGGACGAGGAATAAGTATAAAAAATTGTTGAAGATTACAAATGCGATCGCGCCAATTTGAATAAATAATACGCTAGGGGTTGACAAAATTCCCAGAATTAGGAATAGCCAATCAATTAAATCTGTGACTTGATTAATTACATAAATCCACAGGTCTTCACCAGTCAATATTGACAAAAACCAGACTCGGAAAAATACACCCACAGTTCCCAGTAAGGCACTTAAACTAATCGAAACAATCCAAGGTACACGACGAGTCCAAGTTGCACCTAACAATACCCCCATGAATCCAAAGGGCATCACAAACAATATACTACGAATTGGTCCCATCAGCACCGATAATAGTAAACCGGAAACTACAGCAGTCATCCAAGCTGCACGATTACCCCAACGCAAATAGATCCAAGCAATGGGAACGGGGAAAAATATCCGCAACACAGGGGAAATCACGGGAAAATAAAAATTAATAAACCAAATTAAACTTGTGGTACTTGCCAAAAATGCCGTTTCTACCATTCGTAACGGTGTCTCAACTTTCACCTCTGGGGAAGTAAAATTTTCTTGTTTTTCAGACCATTCGTTTTCGGATGCCATCGTTAGTTTAGGGAATTGGGAATTGGGAGTTAGGAATTGGGAGTGAGGAGTTTTGAGTTAGGAGAAATATCTTAACAAGCTTGGGGGGTTTAATTCCCCAGCAATAGAAGGGCAGCGTGTTTTGTGTCGGGGTAAAATCCTCCGTTCGCGCTACTCTACGAGAAGGCGTACCACTCCGTGGAAGCAAGCTA
>NZ_NTFS01000049.1:0-21534 GCF_002289455.1 Brunnivagina elsteri CCALA 953 | reverse complement strand
AGCCGCCCTAGAAAGGGCTAGGGTAGTTTTGTGTGTCGTATTCCGTCCCCACAAACTTCTCTCCGTTACAAAACATAATTGCGTAGCTTTAGCTTCTCGCTCTGCGAGTATTACGTAGCTTGCTTCTCGCTCCGCGAGTATTGCGTAGCTTGCTTCTCCGCTTCGGAGTATTGCGAATTGTTTTAATACCCATTCACCAAAAAATGAAAAACCCGGCTGAACCGGGCAGATGTACTGTTTGTCGAATTAGTTGTAAAAATAGCTATCTATTTGTTCAGTTCGCAAGTCAAAGGACATGCCGCATAAACAGAGGTCTGCAATTGTTCAGCCTCTCCATTCAACCAGGTTAGCCATTTGACATCACTGGGGTGAACACCTCTAGCAGTCAAGACACCAGCTGCGATCGCAACCGCCATCACATTAAACAGAATCAATCCACCCGCAACTACTAAAACAGCACTAGCAGGCATCACTGACTGTAAAACCATTGATAATAAACATCCAACCGTAGCCATCAAAACAACTAATGGGAAACCGACAACCAGCAAGCATACTGCCAGAGTAAAAGTCCATATTAAAAAGCTTTTAAGAACTTGCAAAGAGTCGGTTCTTCCTAAATCAGATGTTTGAGATAATGTCATGACTTTATTCTCCCTAAATACACAGTAAATACTGAAACTTAATTAATCAATTTTTCTGCGATCCCAACCGGGGATCAATACGCTCTATAGAAACCAAGTATATATAAACCTATTAGGAAGATGAGCAATTATTCAATAAACTTTACATTCATTTTTTGTTTGTCATAGATAAATACTTATCCCGAAGTTGTTTGGCATGAAGCTTTATGCCATCTATCTAGAGGTATAGAAGTCAATCATAGGAAATTATTAAATTTACTTCTAAGACTCGATTCCCCGGAAGCTTAACATTTATTCAACAAAAACCCACTTGCTCTCATAAAAGTCCAGGTATTTGATTAAGAGTAAGCCACAAAATGAATGATCCTGTGTTGTCATGCTGAGGAACGTAGGCGAAAGACTTCCCGTTCCCTCGTTCGCCTTTGGCGTTCCCGTAGGGTAGAGGGTTCCCGAAGGGTAGGGTAGCATCTACGCGAGATTCTAGCCTGCGGCAACGCGTTCGCGCAGCGTGTCGCTTTGCGACTCAGCGCGTACGTTCCGTTCCACCCTGCGGGTAGACGCGCAAGCGGCTTCTGTAAGTAGCAAGCTACAGAATGACATTGGGCATTTCTTTCTGTGGAGTTCTCTAATACTGTTGTACCCTTGCGAAAACTCAGGTAAATAACTTACTGCGTTGAAGTATGGATTGAAAAATCAACCTTTTTCTGAGAGAAAAAGATGTTTACAAGTGGAAACTATAGCGGTTCTCAGTTGATTTAAATACAGTTTGTGATTAAGAGTGCTGTAGGGGAACCCACGGTTGTTTGCCCTGGATTGTATTTCATCCAAACGAGAAGCGCTATAGAATCTGAGAAACTTGATTTTTGTTTGTAAAGAAATCTAGCTGCGGAAGCTAGAGCAAAACTTTTCCACCATTCTATTCGCCAATCTGAATCTGGTTTCTAGTTATTTCGCATACTTAATTACTATTTTTATACTTTAAAAAGTCAGTAATATAACTGAATATGTTTAGTTGCCTAGTTATGTTAAACCAGTTAGTAAGAGCAGATGAGGATTATATAGATTATTTAGGGTACAAAAATTAATACCAAAAATTAACCAAAAATAACAATAGGACAAGAGCCATTAATTTTCGCCCTCAGTCTTACATTAGTGTCAGGCAAGCCCAAGACAGCAGAAGCTGTTTAACTAGGTTCTTGTCTTTCATCGAGAGCAACTTTTCCCCGAATAGCCCAAGTATTAAAGGGAAAGCGATTTAGTAAACCAACAACTAATTTAAAAGTAAAGATTTATGTCAGAATCTCCGCGTGCATCAGCATCAAGCCCCAGCCCAACAGTACCTCGTGGCGTTCCAATGGCACCACCTCCACCACCAACGGCAAGTACACAAAGGCAAGCAACGCAAACATTAGACATGGGTTCGAGTCGGGGAGCGCAATCGAACACACCAACAGTACCTGCCGCAGTAAGTTCTGCCTCTACACCAGCCCATCGTCCGGGTACAGCACCACCAATTCCTTGTGCAGCTGCTCCCAGGAGTAATCCTTCCGGATTGACGATGGCACATCTAATCAAAGAAGCCTTTGATAAAGGATTTTCAGATATTCACTTGGGTGTGGGTGAAGTACCTCGCTTCCGCAACCGAGGGGAAATGCAATTAACCCAATACCCAGAAGTGACCAAAGAATTGTTTATGTCTTGGTTGCCGGAAATTATCAATCATGAAGAAATTCGTCGCTTTGAAGAACATCTCGAATTTGACGGTGCAACCCAATATGATTTTGCGCGGGTACGGATTAACATATTTGACTCGTTACGCGGTTATGCGATGGTATTACGATTAATTCCCCTAAAAATCTTAACCATTGACGAATTGCGCTTACCTACCATATGCCGTGATGTTTGCCATTACCACAAAGGTTTGATTTTAGTTACTGGTCCAACGGGTTCGGGTAAATCGACCACGATGGCAGCGATGGTAGATTACATGAACAAAGAAATGCCGCGCCATATCATTACGATTGAAGACCCGGTCGAATTTGTGCATCAAAGCAAAAAATCCCTAATTAAACAGCGCGAAGTGGGTATGCACACCCGTAAGTTCGATAATGCCCTCAAAGCTGCCCTACGGGAGGACCCAGACGTGATTCTGGTGGGTGAAATGCGGGATAAGGAAACCGTAAACACTGCTCTCAAAGCTGCACAAACGGGGCACATGGTGATGGGAACCCTACACACCAACAGCGCGGTAAAAACAATTGAGCGGATTTTGAACCTATATTCTGCTGAGGAACAAGATGCAATGCGGGTTGCGGTTGCTGAGTCGTTAGTTGCGGTAATTGCCCAGGGACTATGCCGGACAACCGATGGAAAACGGGCAGCATTCCACGATATTCTAATTAACACTGAGGCGGTTAAAGAGTGGGTTAAAGACGGTAAGTACGATGAGATTACCGAATTGATGAAGCAGGCTAGCTTTGACGGCATGATTACCATGAACCAAGCATTGCTTGCTCTTTATCAAGAAGGGCGCATTACTGAAGAAACTGCTTTGGAAATGTCACCAACACCTAACGAAATGGCACAATTCCTCAGAGGTCGAGTTTAGAGGAGTTAGGAGTTAAAAGTTAAGAGCTAGAAATTGCTAGCCTCAAGTTATGCTTAGTTAAATAACTTAAAAAAGCCTAGTTTTCAAGCACCATTCCTAATTCCTAACTCCTAACTCCTAACTAATTTGACACAAGAATTGCTACCACAGTTATTTAAAGGTATTGCCTTGTTTACACCTGGAGGAGATTTAGTTTACTGTATCGACCCCAGTAAACGAGGTAGGTGGCATTTGCATTTGTGTACGACTTTGCAAGAGATTTTAGATTTGCCAGAACCACCGCATTTTTTAGTGCCTTGCTACACGGCAACTATTGACCATTGGTTAGACCCACCTACTAAACAGATTAAAACATTTGCGGAAGCACATCCAACTGTACTACGACATCAAGCATTACTGAATGCAATTTTTGATACTAATGATTTAGTTTGGCAGGCTTCAGCGTGGAAAGAGGGAGTGTGCGATCGCATGGTTTTATTAACCTATCGTTCGGCATTTCCCCAGCTTTGGGAAGACCACGATCTCATTATTCGTACCGATCTCGCTGAACCGGATCGCCGGCTCTTAACTCCAGTAATTGACCCAGACGATGAGCAACAAAATACACAGGCTTATATACTACGTTTATTTGTTGCTGGACATAGCCCTAATACCCAACGTATATTACAAACTCTCCACGAATTATTAGAAAAGTATTTGAGTCATCCTTATACACTTAAAGTAATTGATGTTTTGACTCATCCTGAATTAGCAGAAACCAATCAAATTTCAGCGACACCAACTTTGGTTAAGGTTTATCCTCAACCAGTGCGACGCGTAATTGGGGATTTGGATAATGTGGAGAGAATTTTACATATGTTGGGAGCGAAAGTTTAAGTTCGGTGTTAAGTTTTAATCCATTGCAAACTTCACAGAAACAACGGCTGTAATATCTTTTTCAATTGATGAGGTATCGTAAATACCAGAGTTACTTACTTCTGTGGAGTTGCGCGAGGTAATTTGAAATACTCCCGTTTGGGCGCTTTGGACTGCACCAACTCGATTCCCTGTGCTGCCAGCAATCGCTTCAGCCCTTGCTTTTGCATCTTTTGTCGCTTCTGCCACCATTTCTACTCGTAACTTTGCCAACTGTGTATATAGATACTCTGGGGTTTCGGAAACTAAGGGAATTCCCTCATTAATTAGTTCTGTTGACTGCTGGGATAATTTGGCAATGCGATCGATATCATTTGAGCGGATTTCAAAGCGCTGATTTAGCCTGTAGGCAAGGGTTTTACCTGTTTCTCTTCCGTTAATGACTTCGGGAATTGTCGAGGTATCGATTGAACTCAAGGTGATTACATTGTCGGGAACTTGTTGTTCTTTGAGGTATTTTTGCACTCGTTCGGTACGGGTTTTGAGTTCTTGGTATGCTGTTTGTGGTGTGGGTTGTTGACTGGAAATCGACATTCTCCAGATGACGTAATCAGCACGAATAGGACGTTTTGCGGAACCTGTGACGCTGAGAGCATCATTTGGTCGTCGGAGGTTGCGGATAGCACCAGCGCTAATGTAGGAGCTAGTTACTAGTGCGATCGCTAAAGCTACTAATCCAGCGAATAATTGGGGGAAGCGTCGGGATGAAGATGTGTCTTGCATAAGTTGTATTTAATACTTAGTAAAGATAGGAAGTTTGCCCAAAACAAGTTTGTTTTGGGTTTGTAGGTAATGATGCAACCCGAATCGATTAATTCCACGCAATAGAGTAGTAACTACCTTCCATTGTCGGATGATTCCTGATTTTTGGAATTTAATTTTGCAAGGTTAATTAACTCTTCGTTTTTGTAAATTTCTGATTGGAGAAAAGCCATGACAAAATTTATTCTTTATATAGCAACAAGTGTCGATGGGTATATTGCACGTTCTGACGGTAGTGTGGATTGGTTGCCATCACCTGAAGTGGATGGAGAAGATTATGGTTATGGCAAGTTTTATGATTCAATTGATGCTCTAGTGATGGGTTCTACCACTTACGAACAGATTTTAGAATTTGGAGATTGGCAATATCCGGGAAAACTTTCCTATGTTTTCACAAGTCGTAATTTATCGACAAAACGTAATAATATATTATTTGTCAAAGGTGGTATTGAAGAGGTTATTTTAGATATGAATAGAAGGGGTTATAAACGAGTATGGTTAGTTGGTGGTGGTAATATTATATCCTCTTTTCTGAACAAAGGATTAGTTGATGAGTACATTATTACAATTATTCCGATTATTCTCGGTTCGGGTATTTCTCTGTTTCAGTCAGTATCTGAATTAAAACTAAATTTTGTTGGTATAAAATCCTATAATTCTAGTGCTGTAGAACTTCGCTATAAAAAAGATGATGCCAAAATTTGAAGATAAGTTAGATAATTTTCAAGCTGCGAGTCGTCAAGAATGGCGAAAATGGTTAGAGGAAAATCACGATAAGTCTATTGGTATATGGCTTATTTACCACAAAGTGAAGAGTGGTAAACCAAGTGTGAAATATAGCGAAGCTGTTAAAGAGGCTTTATGTTTTGGCTGGATTGATAGTAAAGTTAAATCATTAGATGATGAGTCTTATAAACAAATTTTTACACCTCGTAAAGTAAAAAGTGTATGGTCAAAATTAAATAAACAGTATATAGAAGAACTTATAGAACAAGGTTTGATGGCTGAGTTCGGAATTGCTAAAATTGAAGCAGCTAAGGAAGATGGTTCTTGGACAAGTTTAGATGCGATAGAAGCTTTAATAATTCCGACAGATTTAATGCAAGCTTTAGAACTAAATAAAGTTGCTAAAAATTACTTTGAAGAATTTAGTAACACAAAGAAAAAGAATATTCTCTCGTGGATTAATAGTGCCAAGCGTTCTGAGACAAGGCTAAATAGAATTGAGCAAACTATCAAATCAGGGGCAAAAAATCAAAACCCATTACCATAAGAATAAACCTCGTTTCTTTATTTTCTACTCTGAACCAAATGATTAATTTCTGAGTTTGAATTTAATGGATGGGAAAAGCTTTGTTCTTGGAGTTGTTTAATTGCATCTGCACGAATTAGGGGATATGGCTTTTATTTTCGCTCATTGAATTAATATTTTTATCTATGAGATGTCACTTTTGAGTAGAGAAAACCAACTGATTCAGTTTTTTTTTAAATTTTATTATTCAAATTTTCTTTTTCTGATTGTCTTTTTTCTTCTCTTTATTTTTTTTGTGAGAACTACTTCCTACTTCTTCTAATGAACCATTAATTAATCCATTAAATCCATATACCTGACGACTTCCAACTAAGGGAATTAAAGCCACTTCTTTTTCATCACCAGGTTCAAATCTTACAGCAGTACCAGCAGGTATATCTAAGCGCATTCCTCGCGTTTTTTCTCTCTCGAAATGCAATGCTATATTAACTTCAAAGAAGTGGAAATGTGAACCAATTTGAATTGGTCTATCTCCAGTATTTGCAACTTTTAATTTTACAGTTTCTCTACCTGCATTTAATTCGATTTCACCTTCTGGAGTAATAATTTCACCTGGAATCATGATTAATTTTAGGTAATGGATATAAAATTAATATAGACGTAATATATAAACGGGATATATCGCATCTCTACATTTATAATTATTTATCTAATTGGGTTATGTACAGTTACCAACTTTGTGCCATCGGGAAAAGTCGCTTCCACTTGCACATCATGAATCATTTCTGGTATACCTTCCATGACATCATCTCGCTTTAATAAAGTTGTGCCATAACTCATTAATTCTGCTACAGTTCTGCCATCTCTGGCACCTTCTAGAATTGCCGCAGAAATATAAGCGATCGCTTCCGGATAATTTAATTTTACACCTCTTTCCTTACGTCTTTCTGCGAGTAAAGCGGCAGTAAAAATTAATAATTTGTCTTTTTCTTGCGGGGTAAGTTGCATTTTTTAACGATTTTTTAATTTTTTTTAATACTTCAAATTTGCCAAACTCTTGGTATACAATCAGAACGTCCCAAAAATGATTGACGTACTAAATGCCAAATACTAATAAACCAGTGTCGCACTTCAGTGGTTGAGTTGCCGCGATATCGACACAAAAATCCATGTTCTAATCGAGTTGCACCTATTTCACCTTCTCCATTCCATAAATTCCGTGCTTGTGTAATGATTTCGGGTGATACAGGATTACCAATATAAATTAGAGTACCCGCGATCGCACTTCCTGCCAAGCCGTGGTGACTGTGAAATACTTCTTCACAACCTGGTATCCATTGCCTATCTATCCATAATGGTTTGCCTTCTTGATATATTACGGTATGATTACGCCAATCGCCTTGTAAAAATTTTTCTCCCCTAGCACTACGTCCAAATCGAGTAATTTCCCAGCCAATAAAAGTACTATTTTTAGCTAAGTATATCTCTGTATCTTGGCGATATATTGCGCCATCAAATACTATTGTTTCTTGGGGTAAATATTCCAAGCATCCACCCTGATTGACTTTGATGTTGACACTTTGTCTAGCTTGTAAACCGTTACTACGATAAATTTTGCTTGCTGCTGCTGTAGTTATTAATGCTTGTGAATTATCTTCGAGGTGAAAGTTATAAGATAATTTGTCTCCTCCAACAATTCCACCTGCTGTATGTAAAATGATACTATGGCAAATTGCTTTTCCTTCAGGATAAAATGGACGCTGTATTTTTAGTGGTGCTTGATGATAGCTATTAATTATCTGGGTTGTATTTTGACGATGTGCGTAGATTAAATCTATTTTGCCATGCCAGGGATTATTTTTTTGCGTTATGTTGGGATAGTCAAAAGACATATCAGACATGAATACACCACACTCTAATCTTTTTGCGTCTCTTCGTGATAATTAATAATTTTTTATTTATTTTCGATAAATTTTAGCTGTAATCTTGTATTGTGAAAAAGTATTTGGGATACTAATTTTTCTTTAAAAATTATATGAAACATTTTTTAGTAACTTGGATTGGAACTGCGATCGCACTAATTATCACTGCGAATGTTGTACCTGGTTTTTTCATTAAAAGCTTTGTTGCCGCTCTGGTTGCTGCTATCGTAATTGGGTTGGTAAATGCGATCGTTCGTCCCATTTTGGGAATTTTAGCATTTCCTGTCACCTTAATCACATTCGGCTTATTTTCATTTGTCCTGAATGCGATCGCACTCATGATTGCTAGTGCTTTAACCCCCGCTAGCTACGGTTTTATAATTAATGGTTTTGGCGCAGCTTTTCTTGGTTCAATTGTATTATCTATTGTTTCCAGCATTATTAATTATTTTTTGCGAGTTATCGAATAGGATAAGCTAGTACAGTAGGTCGAGAAATTGTATCATTCAATATTGACAAAAAGATTTTATGATGAGCTTCTTCTGACGAATTGTACAAGTGGTTTTCTCAAATTACCCAAGTATTTCTATGGAAATATGGGTATATTATTTCCCTATCATCACAACTGCAATTGTCACTATACCCTGTAAATTTGGGTTTGAAGAGCGAAATATTTGTTTGGGAATCAGGAGATTGTTAATTCCTCCTACTTTTAAATCCGCGAAATTTACGTGGGAAAAATCTAAACTTGCGCTAATTGCAGCAGCTTCAGCAACACTAGCAGTTCCTACTTTTTTTTCAACAAGTTGGGAAGGATTGGGTACGCTGATATTTTGTAAAACTTCTGCTGGGAAGGTTTTTAAAGGTAAATTACGAATTTGGCAAAGTTCGAGTAAACCAACTTCCGCAGCTTTACTATTAATAGTCGCAATTCCTGCGATCGCACTTTCAGATAAATCATGTTTTCGGAAAATTTCTTTAATTGCTAATTCAATTAATTCCCGTGAAGTTTCCCTTTTACAACCAATACCAACCCACAATACATACATTATCTATTTGTTTCTATGCAAGATATTATTCAATTTTTCTTGCCAAAAGCGCGGACTATCTTCAGGACGATATATTGTATCAAACATCGAAATTAATAAAGGTAAACCACCAACTTTTGCACTCATTAATAAATGAATTGACAACGCTAAAATTACAACAACCCAAGCAATTAAATGTATGTAATAAGCAACATGATTTAATTCACCTTGTGGTAGCCAATTTTCATCTTGAAACTTACCAGAAATAACTGAAAATAATGCAGCTATAAGCATGAAAGTATTAGCAATTCTTTGCAATGTATACCACCATATGGGTCTGCCAACATTACCAAGTTGCTGTAAAGTATCTGCCTGTAGTAAACGGTTTTTACCTGCTTTCCAACAGTAAATTAAGAATAATGGTAAGGCAATATAAGAGATAAAAAAGCCAAAAGTTCCGTGAATATCAATTAGACTGCGGTTTGTTTTCGTCAGAGATAACCCTCCAAATCGACCATCCCAACTGTCGTAAACTAAAAAACCTGTGATTGCCGCACCAATAATTAATAATGCATTAATTCCATGAAATAGACGTAGGAGAAGCGGTTGATATAGTTTAGAACGGAGCATAAATGCATTTACGGTGATTAAATACAAAAATTCATAAAAAAGCTACAAACTAAGAATCACAGGAATATGGATTTAATCAAATACAGAAGCTCATCCCCACTAAGTCATAAAGGACATCTCCCTCTGCTATGTAAACAGAGAGGCGAATAAAAGGGGTGAGGTCTTATATTAGATTTGTACTTATCCATATTCCTGGCTCTGATTATGCCGATATTACTATAATAGTTTATAAGACATTAAAAAATACTTGATTTTCAGTAAAATTATTGGTTGGTACGAGCAAACACAAGGGGTAATAAATAGTCCCATTGAAATGAAAAGTTATGACTCGTTCTATTTAGCACTTTAGAGGTATTTGCTGGTACTAAACCGCTAATTATTAACTAATATTGTATTAGGGATTGAAAGCGTTCGTCTTGACGGATTGCATCAAATTCCACACCTGTTTGCATAATTTTTACGTATTTATCAGGACAAAGAATAATTGCTTGACGTAAATTTTCAACAGCGCGATCGCAATTATTTAATTTTGCATAACAGCGAGCGCGACAATACCAAACAACATCATTGTTAGGTACTATTTCCACAGCTTTGTCGTAACAAACAATTGCATTTTGATGGTTGTCCAATTGTTCCCATGCCACACCTTGATGTAACCAAGCTTTATAATACTGTGGTTGAATTTCTAGGGCACGATCGAAACTCAGAATTGCTTTTTTGTAATGTCCCCATTCGCTATAATTAACACCTCTATAATACCAAGCGAGGAGGTTTTTAGGGTTGAATTCGATTGCTCTATCATAACTATTTAGAGCATCCTCATACTTACCTAATTGTTTTAATGCATTTCCCCGGTTATACCATGCCCAATATGCATCTGGTTGTAATTTTAAACTTCTCTCAAAGCTTTTAATCGCTTTTTCATGTTGTCCCAAATCGCATAGAGTTAAACCGCGATTGTGCCAAGCTGTTGGAGCATTTGGGTTAAACTCGATCGCACGCTCAAAACTATTGAGTGCTTCCTCATAACGCTCTAATTTACCCAAAGCTATAGCTCGATTGTGCCAAACCCAAGAATTATCTGGTTTTAATAATATCATCTCGTCAAAACAGGCGATCGCTAAAGCGTGTTTTCCTAGAGAACCTAATGCAAAACCCTTCTGAAACATCGCTTCTGGGTATTCTGGCTTACATTTTAGCGCTTTCTCGAAACTTGCGATCGCAGCTTGGTATTTTTCGACTTTATTACGACGTAATCCTTGCTGAAAGAAAAATTCTGCCTCTAGATTTAGATTCAGTTTAAATTTAAACGAATTTGACATCATACCTTGGGATGATTTTTTCAACTCACGCTCCCAAAACAATACCATGACTTTATCGCCAAATTTCTAATTAATTATGAATTAGGAATCTAAATACTCTCTTGCTGATTTTGAATCCTGCTTTTTTGTTTGCGATCGCCTTATTCCTTTCGATACATAAGTTAACAAAAACACAGTTATACTTATACCACTCCAATGCCAGCCAATTATTGTTAGTGTAGTAGCAAATAATACTAGTAAACTCACTAAACTTAGTTTTGATAACTTTAATTTAAACGTTTCTCGTTTTGATTTACTCTGGAAAATGGAACCGAAAATCAAATATGTAGGAGAATTTATTGAGTGACGCGAAATCTTCAGAAGTTTGCGTAGATAGTACTGCATTACTGAATTAATTAGCACACAGAATATTAATATGCGTGTACTAGACTACCATTTTTATCCAGCCTGGATACATTTTTTCTGAATACTTTTTTATTTATCTATCTAAAGTTTTTGTCTCTGACTATTGATATACGTCAATTGATATAGTATTTTGTCCCAATTGTCATCATTCCCAGTGTTGATTTAATATCTAAATGAATATACTGGTAAATTTATTCAAAAATTAAATTTAAACCTCAGCAATTTTGGAACCTGGATTTTTGAGTATTTATAGTTTTTAATCTCAGAAAAGATTATGCAAATCTGTTAATTTTTTGTCAAAATGTTATTAGAAAACATTTATTGAGCAATACTTACTCATGGCAAAAGCAACTTGGAACGGTGTAGTCTTAGCTGAAAGCAATAATACAGTAGTTGTTGAAGGCAATCATTACTTCCCATCTGACGCAATTAACAAGGAATATTTCCAAGATAGCGAAACCCACACAACTTGTCCCTGGAAAGGAGTCGCTAGTTATTATAGTGTTGAAGTGGAGGGGCAAGTAAACAAAGATGCAGCTTGGTTTTATCCTAGCACCAAGGAAAAAGCTAAACAAATCGAAGGATATGTAGCTTTTTGGAAAGGAGTAAAAGTCGAAGCTTAGGAATTGAGTCAGGGATTAAGAGTTCAGAGAATACCAAGAAATAAATTGTCCCAACTTGTAGGGGTGGGGTCTCCCCACCCTTGCGAAGAATACAATTGATATATAAATTTATAATTGGGGTATTTTATTTTCTGGAAGTTCCTAAAATGATGAATTCAAACTCCTAATTCCTAACTTATAGGTCAAATTAATTAGAGCAAATTAATTAGAGCAAACAACCGTTTGCCCCTACAATATTATCGTAAATTGTATTTATTTAAATTAAAATCAGAATTGGTTTGACACTCTGTTTAATTTATTTCCCAACACCAGCTAGGGGGAAAATAATTTGCTCCAAAGTTCGTAGTAATTCCTGCTCGTTGTAAGGTTTTGAGAAATAGGCACGCGCACCTAATTGCATTGCCAATTGACGATGTTTATCACTACTTCTAGATGTGAGCATCGCCACGGGTATGCCTTTAAAATCATTATTGGATTTGACACGACCTAAAAATCCATAGCCATCAATGCGAGGCATTTCGATATCGCAAATCACTGCTTGAACTCTTAAACCTGCTTGGAGTTTTTCCATTGCATCTTGTCCATCTTTCGCTTGTTCTACCAAATAGCCCGCTTTTTCCAAAGTTAAAGCTAAGAAGCGACGAACATTAATTGAGTCATCGACAATTAAAATAGTACCTTTTTGATTGCTAGGTATAGGTGTTGGTTTCTCTTCTTGGGGTGTAAGGAAAGCTGTTTTTAGACGTGCAGAAGGTAACTGCTGGGTTCGAGAAGTGCGATCGCTTGTTGTGTTCACTGAAGCTGTAGCGGAGCTAATCGCATATAATAATTCCCCGACATTCACCAATGGGACAACGCGCCCATCACCGAGAATCGTACAATTATTAAAGCCCTCAGGTAACGGAATATTCCCTTCAACCAAACGTATCGCAACTTCCTGTTCTCCCCAAGTGCGATCTACCAACACTGCCACAGGTTGGCTATTACCCTGGAAAATTAACACCGATTCGGCATTAATTGCAGGTGCTGTTTCTAAATTTGGGTTGTCGTAACGAGGGCAAGAAAATTCTAAATATCTGCCTAAACGTATCAATGGCAACATATTACCTTGCCAATTCAAAACTTCGCCGTTTGCCATCGCAAACACAAGTTCCTCTTGCTGTAAGAAAATTTCCTCGATCGCATCAGTGGGGAATGCCAGCAACATCCTATTTGTTTCCACTAGCAAAACTCTGGCGACAGAAAGGGTAAATGGCACTGATAGCCTAAATGTTGTTCCCTTGCCAAGTTCAGTATTTATTTTGACATCACCTCTAACTTGTTTGAGGTTATTACGGACAACATCCATACCCACACCTCGACCAGATAAAGCCGTCACTTCGTCGGAGGTGGTAAAACCGGGTTCAAAAATTAATGAAAGCAATTCTTCCTCGCTAGCTTGTCCCAGCAAAGCAGCATCTAAACCCATTTCTAATGCTCGGTTGCGAATCTTTTCTAAGGATATTCCCCGTCCGTCATCGTGGAGGGTAATAATGGTGCGGTTGCCAATGTGAGTAGCTTTAATTTCGATGGTTCCCTGTTGGGGTTTACCTGCTGCGACTCTACCACTGGGTGCTTCGATACCATGATCGAAAGCATTCCGCATCAAGTGCATTAATGGATCATTGAGTAATTCTAAAATACTGCGTTCGATGAGAGTGTTACCACCTTCGATTTTGAGTTGGACATTTTTGCCATACTCAATGCACAAATCACGTAAAGCACGGGGAAAACGGTCAACAACATCTGCAAGGGGACGCATCCGTACTTGGGTGAGTTTGCGCTGAAGTTGTTTTGAGGTTTTATTGAGTTTGCGGGAAATATTATCGGTATCGTCGAGGCTAATTTGTAAGTCTGTAGTGACTTCTTGTACCTGAACGATGGTTTCCATTACTTCTTGTGAAAGCAAGTTAAGTTCGTTATATCTATCCATTTCCAAAGCATCAAAACGATGATTGATACTGGGAATTTCGTTTTCATTATTTAGCTGAATATTTAGTTCAAATTCTTGATTAATCGCAGTCTGAAAATCATTTTCCCCAGAACTGCCAGTGGGATTAGTCAAGGAAGTTATACCCTGAGTAGCTATTCTATCGTAGCCTGCACGGAGACTTTGGTTTTCCCGATCTAGTACTTGTACTCGTTGGTTGAGGTTGCGAACAAGCTTACGTAAGCGTTCGAGTTGCAAGTTTAAGCCATTGCGCTGAATAATTAATTCGCCAAATAAATCATTGATTTGTTCGAGTTGCTTACTGGGAACGCGGACTGTATTTTCCTGTGATTCCCTTTCCTTGGGTTTTTCTGCTGGTTCGGCTTTTGCTTCTGGGAATTGATTAAATAGATAATTGTTGTTTTTACGATCGCAAGCTGCAACAGGTTCGGGAAGTTGGACTTCTTCAAAATCAATATTGGCACTTTCTTCAGCAAATGCAGCTTCCAAAGCCTCAAAATCAGTATTTAAGACTTCATCATCAATCCAATTTGCGATCGCAATTTCACTAACGGCATTTTTAGGTATATTATCTTGGGGAATCAACTCAGGTTCAATTGCCAGAATTTGGCTTTCGGCAATAGTTGTGGGCAAATTCCCAACTTCGATTTCTGTAGGTAAACTTTCGAGTTGATTAGTTAACACTAAAGCTTGCGATCGCCTCCAAGCATCCAGTGCCGCACGACAAATTCTACTTACATGCACCGGATCGGCATATTCTAAATGATGGGTTACAGATTCGCATAAGCGGCTAAACGATTCTAACTGTAACATCTCACCCAACCCACCCAACTCCGCAGCCATAATACTAACTTCTTCTTTTAAGCTGCTAGCTGGTTGCTTATCGGCTAAAATAGACTCCAAACGCTGTAAAGAATCTTCAACCTCCGACTCAAACAGCAAGGGAATGATATCCTGACCATCTTCAGGTGTCAGCATTGTACTTGCATCTTCTGGAGTCGGGTCCCCCAAACGTTGGTGCAACTCATCAAATACCGGATAGCAAAAAGTCTTTAACCAGTCACCATCGAGAACATTATCCTCCGAATGCAGTTCGACAATTTGACGCAACCAATCAACACCAGATAAAAGCAAACTCTGCAACTCAGTGTCAATTTCCAACGTATTTCGCTTAGTCTTCAAAACCTTAAAGGAATCTTCGATCCGGTGTGCCAAATCGCTTAAAGCACGAAAACCCATCATTCCTGCCCCACCCTTAATTGAGTGGGCAGCCCGCAACGCTGCATTGATTTTATCGATTTCAATCCGGTTGGTTGTATTGATTTCCAGCAATACCTCTTCCAATGTATTCAGATAGTCCGTTGCTTCTTCCAGAAACTGCATCTGGATTTCATGCTCTTTGTCCTGTGACATGGTTTAGCCCTCAGCCATTAGTTACTTATTATGGGTTTTTGTTATTTGTTGTTTGTTCTTCGGAGAATAGGGCTTCTCCCATTTAATTTCGTTTGTGAGTGGGTATTGGAAAATAATATTACTTAGCAATTAATAATTACTAGTTAATAGTTAATAGTAACTAACAGCAAGAACTAATAACTACAAACCAATAACTAATGTACGGTAAAGTTTACTCTCGTTAAGCTTTCGGCTGACAAAATATACGAGAACCATCACCAATACCCCAATACCCAATACCCAATACCCAATACCAACAAACAACAAACACCTAACTGACTTTGAACGTACCAACGGTTGCTTGGAGTTGTTGAGATATTTCTACAGTTTTCTGTAATGATTCCGAGACTTGATGCGAAGAAGCACTAGTACGCTGCGAAGTGAGTGCAATTTCCTTCATCAACTTACTAACAGTTTGGGAAGTCTCTACCTGGGATACGGTTGCATTCGAGATAGATTGGACTAAAACATCGATTTGACGTGACACCTCCAAAATTTGACTCAAGCTTGACTTGGCATCTTCAACAATGTGGGTTCCTTCCACTACTTGAGTGGTTCCCAACTCCATTGCTTGCACGACATCAGTGGTTTCGCGCTGAATATTTTCGACAATTTGCTCGATTTCTTTGGTTGCTGCCGCAGAACGTGCCGCTAATTCGCCAACTTCCTCTGCTACAACCACAAATCCTTGTCCTTCTTCTCCAGCTCGTGCGGCTTCGATACCCGCATTTATCGCGAGTAAATTGGTTTGCATGGAAATCTGATTAATTAATGCCACTACCCGCGAAATTTGCTGGGTAGACTCACCCAAACGCTTGACTTTTTTAGTTGTTTCGCCGACGGTTTCGCGCAAATTCAAGATGTTTTGCACTGTCTTATCCATAGCCTGCCCGCTTTTTACCGCAGTTGTTCGGGCTGTATTTGCCACTCTCTCGGCTTGTTGGGCGTTTTCAGCAACCGCTTGCATGGAAAATGTCATTTTATCAACTGCACCAAGGGTGTGGTTGATTTCTGTGGCTTGCTGGAGTGCTTCATTTGCGAGATCGTTAATTGCACCGGAGTTCTTGCCGATCGCGAAGTTGACTTTGGTTGCTGTATCTTTTACCTGGGTGACAATATCCCGCAAACTCTCAACAATTGAGTTGAAAAAGTCGGCAACCGTACCAATTTCACCCGCAGTTACATCGGCACGTACGGTTAAATCTCCACTTGCAGCACCTTCTACCTCTGTGAGTAATTCTAGAAGTTGCATTTGCAGGGCTTCTTTTTGATTGCGTTCGACTTCGGTGCTTTGTTCTGCTACCATCAAACCTTTTTCCACAACTTCCAAAAGTTGAGCTTGTTCGAGTGCGTAACCGATTTGAATTGCCAATTGTTTAAATAAATCAACATCTGATAATTCCCATTCTCTAGGGCGATCGCATTGATGGGCAATAATCAAACCGATAAGTTGCTCTTGCTTAATAACGGGGGCAATCAAATTCGCTTTGACTGCGAATTTTTCCAACATCTTAATATAACAGGCTGCATTTTTGAGACTGGGGTCTTTGTAAATATCGTTAATTGCCCGTACTCTGCCATTTTTGTATGATTCCACATGGCGTTCTCGGAAGCAAGGGTCGTCAATTTCCACACCCATCATTCTGGGAAAACCTGCCATCACCGATTCTGCAACAATTTCACCATCCCAAGTTTGAGGATTGAATTGATAAAAAATGACTCGATCGGTTGCGATCGCTTGACGAATTTCCCGTACTGCGGTGTCTAATATCTCTTCATTTCGCAAACTTCGACGCATCCGCAGGGTAATTTCTGCCAGGTTTTTGGTACGCTGGGCATCAAGTTCTTGTTTTTGCAAAAGTAGCTGCAATTGTTCTGCCATCTGATTAATGTTAGAACCCAACACCCCTAATTCGTCATTGCCTTCGATTTGTAACCGCGTATTCAGTTCACCTTTTCCTAACCGCGATACTGCATTTGTGGCATTCAAAATTGGAGCTGTGGCACGTTTCGCCAATAAGTAAGCAATTACGGCAACTATTAATGCTGTCAATCCTGTAAACACGGTGTTTATTAAAAATAACTCCCGTTGTGCTGTAAATGCGGTTGTTTTCTCTGTCGTCAAAATCGCTTGCCATTTTAAATCTGGCAATCCATCCAGATTTCGCGATGCGTAGCTCAACAATTCTTCTTTATTATCAAGTTTATCTGTAGCTAAAAACGTACCAGATGTGTTTGCCTCTGATTGTTTATCTAAACCGGGAAAATCTTCTTTTGCATTTCTACCAATTTGATTTTTATCCTTCGCTAAAAAGAATTTTCCACTATCATCAACTAAGTGATATTCCTTATCATTATCTGAGTAATTTACAATGATATTTTCTAGGGATTTGATTGGCATTCGCGCTCTGACGATCGCAATCACTTCTCCTGTCACGGAATCTTTTACAGGTGCAGCAGTAAAAATACTAGGTATTTTCGTGACTGGAGATATAGTTGGTTGACTAATAACTGGACGACCTGTTTTTAAAGCCTCTTGGAAATAATTGCGATCGCTATGGTTTGGAAGTGGTTGACCTTGGGATTGTGCGAATAACTCTCCATTGGGATTAAAAACGGCGATATTGTCATAAACTTTATAACTGGCAATGAATTTATCTAAGATGGCTTGCTTTTCTTGCGGTGTAGAACTTTCACGGATACGACGGTTGGCAAAAATAGGTAAATCACCCAAAACCTGGATATCCCCGTACCGTTCAATCATAAAACGGTTTACTTTATCGACAAAACCTTCAGCTTCAGACTGTTGAATCAGAGAAATCTTATTTTCAATCGATTTACTTGCGATCGTATAGGACAAAGCACCAAGTCCCAAAACCGGGAGAGTACCAATTGCGATCGCAAGAATTGTTGCCTTTGTCTGCAAGCTCAACTTATGAAAATTCCCAGCCACAAATTTTTTATTACTAACTTCTGTCTGAGTCTTAATTGCAGACGGATGAGAATATATGACCATATTGCTAGTGTTAATAGCATTGCTATTAACATTATTACTATTATTTTTAGCAATTGTATCAGAACTAGATACTTTCAAAGATGACCCCTCTTTATCATTGCTACTCTGAGCCGCATCTGTTTTATTCAACATAAAATAATTCCCCTAGATTAAGCGAATGACTAGTCAATACACGAGAACACAACAAACTTTATAAAGCTCTTAAAAACATTTTTTAAGTTAAGTCAGAAGTCACCCTTAATCTTTGAATTTCTTACCTTAATCCACACGCAAAACGGAAGAATTTAAAATTGCCTGAGCATCCAACACCAGCAAACTCTCCTTTTGCTGCACCACACAGCCACGTAAATAAGGCACTAAACTAGAAGTAACTTGCCCCACAGGAGAATGTATTTCATCGGGCATAAACTTAGTTGTGCCGAGAATTTCCTCTACAACTAAACCCAATAGCAATGACTCAAATCGCACAATAATCACGTTGTATTGCCGAAGTCGAGTTTCCAAAGACTCTAAATTCATCATTCTGGGCAAATCTACAGCCCAAACAATTCGACTTCGCCAATTCATCAATCCTAAAATACAAGGTGACATACTTGGCATCGAAGTTATTGACTCAACAGGCACTACGATCGCTTCCTGTGTATGTCGCATCGATAATACCGCAGTAGTTTGTCTATTGATCTGAAATTTCAGATAACCGTCGCTTAAGTTACTGAGATTTTGTGTAGTTGCCAGGGCAATTTTAGAACTATCCATTTTTTACTATCCGTAAAAGCTACATTGATAATGATTTAATCGCACGTACTAATTGGTCACGAGTATAAGGCTTGGTAATATAAGCGTCAGCACCTTGTCTCATTGCCCACAAACGGTCAATTTCCTGATTTTTAGAACTGCAAACAACAATGGGCACTTTTTCAGTTGCGGGGTTTCGTTTCAGTGCGCGACACAATTCAAAACCACTCATTCCCGGCATGACCACATCAGTGACTACAAAATCCAATTTTTGCTCCATCGCCTTTTCTAGCGCTTCTTTTGCTCCATTCGCTTTGATAACATTAAAGCCACTTTCCTTAAGATAATGACTCATTAACTCTAATTCGCTGGGAGAATCTTCTACTATGAGAATTGTACTTAACAATGTTGTAATACTCATTCTTTTATTCCCTGAAGAAATCGTGAATAAAGTTGTCTGCTAAATATTGATTATTTGACTTGAACAAGCACCTAAACAAATTTTGTGAAATTACTAAAACTAGTATGGTAAGTAAAAAGATAAAAGGCAAAATTAAAGAGTATATTATCAGCTTTTCAGCCATTTTAAATTGTATCTTTGATTTATGCCGTCATCTACTAGTTGATATATTTAAATATCATTTTTAGTAACTCCGATTGAGTAAAGGGTTTTGTTAAATAACCCGATGACCTAACTAGTTTTGCCTTAGCTCGGTCAATAAATCCAGTTCTACCTGTCACCATAATAATTGGTATATCTTTAAATATTGAATGTCTCCTTAATAACGAACACAACTCATATCCATCCAAGTTCGGCATCTCCACATCCAATAAAATCAAATCTGGCTTGCTGCGGAGAATTTGCATTAAAGCTTTGACTGGATCATTAATCATCACCACAGTAAAATTACTTTGATCTAAAAAGTGGTTGATCGAATTCAAAACCGTTGGACTGTCGTCTATACAAGCAATTGTATAAACTTTTGTTGATTGCTGTGGCTGGGAAATTTCGTTGTTATTCGCAACCGAATCAACTCGAATATTCCTGGATAATTGCTTCTCTCGTTGCTCAAAAAGACTGGATGATGATTCCACTCCTTGTTGGGCTTCAACAGCAGCAGAATAACTTCCTTCCTGCTCGTCACTAACTGAAGTCGCGATCGCATTTGAAGAAGAAGAATTATGATAGCGACTTCGCAAATGTCGCTGACAAGACTCAACTAACACCCTTAAATCTAAACTACAAAACTTTGGTAACTCATCCAAAGCAGTTTCGCGCTGAAATTCGTAGCTTCCTTCTTTCAATACCAAGAACGACTCTAATACTTCTTTCGCCAACTCTTCAATTAAAGTAGCTGCTTGTTCGGAACTGATATAATTACGATTAACTAACCAGCAAATAGCTTGATAATCCGCCTGTCCAATTGATTGGTTGTCGTGTTTGCTTTCAAACAACAACCGCATTTGCATCCGAGTCGAACTGTTAAGTGCTGGTACTTGCTTGCTTAAGCGTTCGAGATGACCATCAAGCCAATCAAACAACTGATTTGAATATGAGGCATAAGTGAGCTTACCCTCATAAAGATAAAGTGACCAAGAAATGGCTCCAGTCAATACTTTTAAGCAGCCAGTGGCACGACGACTCGTTAATTGCGCCAATAACGATAGGGGGTGCAGTTTTTGGAAAACCCTGTAGCTATCGAGTGGAGTTGTACTCATTTTGTCTCTTACCTAAACTTCATCCGATAGGTATAACCGAATTTTTTGATAATAGCTTCCCGAAACACAAACAAATCAATCATTATTTTGTAATTTAATATACAAGAAATGATATTCCCGGAAATGCTAGGACTGAGATACACCAGTAATAGTTAGGAATAACAAGCTCTCAGAGAATTAATTAAGTTGTAATCAATACACTTAGTTATACTGAGATTAGCAAACATTTCGAGACTGGACATGAAAAAAGTGTAAAGACTAAATGAAGGTATTCTCCTGAGCGTAAATCTTATCTTGCTATCCCTCATTGTAGTAGTATTCCAAGTAGCATAAGCTAATTCTTAGCTTAAGTACTAATACTTAGTCTATACCTAACTTAATAATGTAATTTAACAGATTATACCTTTGTATACAAAATAAGTATTGTTACTTGTATACTTTTATTTTTCAAATTTACAATTGTTCATTCATATTTAGCAGTGAATCCATTCTTTTTCTTGTAAAAGATTAACTT
>NZ_NTFS01000489.1 GCF_002289455.1 Brunnivagina elsteri CCALA 953 | reverse complement strand
CGGGTCTCCCCACCCTTCGCGTGATAGTGTTGGTAAGTATATGAGAAAGAAGATTTTATTTTCTGGAAGTCCCTTATACTGCAAACGGGTATACTAAAAACGGGTTACAACTATACTTTTAGATTGCGTAAAAATCTTAAAGATGCAACATAAGTCAGCATGACAAAAGTTCAGTTTTTACCCGTGGGCAGTATAAAATGCTACTTGCAGAATCCGCTTGAGGATTTTCACGCTTGTTAGAAGTAAATTTCTAACCCGTTTTTAGTATATAGCGCTCTTTTATTACTCTCATTAGAAAATATTCCAAACCTTGTTTTTCCGTGCTTAGTTCCAAGCAAGGATGTTTTTGTTTTGCTTATAAAACGAGGCTTTGAAGGGATTCAGGATTAGCATATTATTTTTTTCTCGCCAGAGACATAGAAGGGCGATAGAACCTGTTTGAGAAATAGGTGGGTAGGAAAATTTATAACTATGTCATTGCGAGTGAAATGAAATGGAGCGAATCATAAGACCTAACGGGCAGGCTACGCCAACGCAAGAGTTTTGAGGATTTTACATTTCGTTACATAGTTAGGTTTATTTGAGCCAACCTACTTATCTTTTTTCAAACTATTACTGTGGGGGGTTTTGAGGCAAAGTGCTTAATTTAGTGAAACCGCGTTCTGTTCAGGGTTACAGGATAGATACCAAATAGGTTCTATAAGCGCGATCGCGTTTATCTCAAAAATATGCCATCCAGAAGAATTAAAAATTAAAAACCAACACAAATTGATTTTTAATTTTTAATCTTGCGTATGGATTACGACTAATTGGTAGTTTGTGCAGCAAGCATTTGCTTGAGTTTTTCCAACTCATTAGCCCAGCGTGGATCGGGACGAATAGTATCGGAGTCTCCACCACCAGAAGATGATACAGTCTCCTTAACACCACCACCACGACGGGATTTCTTGGCGTTTTTCCTCCCTTCTCTGCTAACGGTTGGACTTGTGTTTCCACCACCTTGATTTGTGACTTTAGTTGGTAGTAGTTGTTGTTGTTGTGGTTGCTGTGGTTGCTGTGTTTCTTCTCCCTCTTCACCTTTTGTCCGAGGCAAAGCCTTTTCTAGCTTAATTGGAGACTCTTTGAACATCTGACCATTATATTTTTCAATTATTTCGTCAGCTTGTTCGTCATTATTAACTGTTAAAAAACCAAAACCGCGACATTTACCTGTCTTCCGGTCTTTTATTAGTTTAGTAGTAACCGCCTCCCCTTCAGCTGCAAACACAGCTTGTAAGTCTTGACGATCGATTTCTTCTTTTGGCAAATTGCCTATATATAGGCGAACGGACATGAACAATACCTCCACTGAAGAGTGACTAAAAACTAGACAAAAAACATTTATCTGGACCTTGGTTATTGATTGATGCTATTGACCAACACCGTCTCTAACCAAATTAATGAACTCTAAACTGTCATCCTATACAATACAGCGTTTATGCAGAATGAAGCTTATATAATACGAGAGCGCATTTTACGCCAAAAAAAATTTAATTGTAAGAATTTTAAATTTTACTACTTTTTGCTTACTATTCCTACGGCAATAATTGAACCAATGCTTTATTCGGAGAATTAAACACCGCTTCTTACATTATCACGGTATTTTCTACGTAGCTAGCTCAATGCCTACATTTCTAATCATAAGCTTAATCGGATTGTAGCAGTCAATACATATTTCTACATATTTACCCAAGAAACAAAAACCAGCCAACGGCTGGTTAATTCTTTGCTGTGTTGGGAAGACAGAAGGGGAATATCTAAACGAATAACCAAGCTGAGATGCTGTGTTACGTTGATTTTATCTCGTATTGTTAACAAATATAACATTTTTTGAATGCATTTGCAATATTTCTTTACAAATTTGGTTAAGAGTTGGGATTTTAGAGAATTAATCCAGATGTTTCGGCGCTCTATACTAGCCCTTGAGTAAAATAAAAGCGCCCCAAGTAACTGATGCGATCGCAACAATGGTAGACCAAATGGGATGGGGACTATTGATTATTTTGCCATTTTGTGTTTTGAGAGATTGAATATCCAGCCAAGGTGTTGCCCCTCGTCGCAACCAACCTGTGACGCTGACTTTCCTACCGATGAAGTCTTGGGGGTTTTGGGGTTGTCCAAGCCAGGAGATATGATGAAGTTTGATTAATGCGGTATTGGTTTGCAGGATTAAGTCTTGTCCTAGACTATTGCAAATGCCGGGACGACCGATTAATTTACCAGAAATGCACACGCCATTTTGATCGATGGGAATTGCTGCGGGGTTATCGAGAAGTTTGGGCAAATTTTCCTCTGTTTGTAACCTGCTATTTCTAAGTTCAGGAAAAAACGAGTTAATCCTGATGAATAGGCAGATGCTGCAACAGATAAAGATGCATCCTGTGACAAAATCCCAATCATCGTATATCCATTTGAGATTGAGAATTTTGAGTGCAAATAATATTTGCCAACCAATTCCAATTATCCCTGCAAACACTAAACCGCAGGGAATGCCCAGAAATGGGGCTATTTGCATGTAGAAGGATTGTTTACTGACACGAATGGGACTTTGGGCTTCGATATCGAATTCGGGTTCTATGCGCCAATTCCGGGCAATTTGGAGGAGACGTTGAATGCGATCGCCTATTAGTGGATGGGTATTATTAATGGTCAACCAGTAGCGGTATGGGTTGAGATAATCCCACATTAGCAGAGAATCAAAGGCGATATGGGGTGCTAGGCTTCCCAAGGTGATGCTTTGTTGGAAACCGATTGGAGCAGCAATATTTAAGCTTTCTAACTGCCAGCTAGTTTGTTCTTGCTTTTGAATATCGGCAGCGATACCAACCGAAATTTTGAGTAAAGCGCGAGTTAAACCGTTGGGGTTGCCAGTGAAATCGCAAACAAAGCGATCGGCGTAATATAATCGCACCTGGGACAACCAAATAGAAGTTCCCGTGATTAGACACCAAATTCCGTAAACAATACTCGACAAAGCTATATAAACAAAGTTGAGGAATTGTCCTTTGGTTCTATTTCCCCATTTTGATATTTGCTGATACAACCAATAAATTGGGATTGTCACCAATAATACTAGGGACATTATTGCCCCATCCCAATGTGCTGCATGGGCTAATTGTTCTGTGTAAATTGCCGCGATTTCGTCTTCAGCTAATTGCTGCAAAAGTCCTTGACTAACGACTATGCGAGTAGTTCGGGGGATATGTCCGTATGCGATCGCAATTGGTACGGTAATTGGTAAAATTCCCAGGTAGGGAAATTGAAAACCTCGTTGCTGGGAAAATCTCCGTAGTAGTCGCACTGCTTCTTGACTGTGTAAATCCAGCGCATCTTGTTGCAGGTATCGCATCCCGTAAAATTTGGTCAGTAGTTGATCGAGTAACCAAGGGGAAAGGGCAGTTAAAGCAATCAGGATGATGAGTAAGAAATTTGTCGGATTGGTATATAAAAGTTGTAAGGGTTCCAGAAATGGCAACCAAACCAAAATATTATTGATACTTGCGAAGGTGAAAACCAATAATTCCCGCACTACCCAGAATAGGGCGATGAATGTTCCCAAACCTAATAATCGTAGGGGAATTAAGTTTAATTGTTGTTGAGATTTCCAATTTTTTGCTCTTCCAGCTTGTCTCCAATGGATAGTAAGGGGTTTGGCTAGAGGTGTTGTGAATCGGACAATTTTACCTGTATTGCTGGTATCATTATCTGAGTTTGCTGGTGATGAAGGTAAAGAGGTGAATGAGGTATTAACGACTTCAGTTTCAATTGGGGTATTATCGCTGTCGTTGCCGTCACTTGATTGACTTAGCGATCGCGAAATATTTTCCACTACTTCATCATCAAATGCAACAAAACCTGTTGCGTCTTGTTCGTTTCGCGATTTAATATCCCGTCGGTTGCGTTTGAGTAATTCTTCGAGCGATCGCTCTGCCCATTGTTTAACTTGTAGATTATTACTTTGGGCAAGAATTTCTGAAAGTGTCATCGCAGCAGGAATATCGCCAGTACGAGCATAAGCTACAACCAAGCCAATTTGAGCTTGTATTGCCGCTTGCAAGTTCTTTTCTGTGGTGACAAAAGATTCGAGAATGGTTTTAGCTGTTTGATAGTCTCCTTGTTTGAGTGCTGCAAGTCCAGCATCTAAAGAAGGTTTTGCATCTGATGACATAATTTTATTGAAAATTGGGGAATCGGTAATTCGACGCTGTACATACAAATCTGGTTTTCCCTGATACCCCGGAATTATCCCCCCTAACCCCCCTTAAAAAGGCAGGGCTGATTCATCCCCTAAAAGGCTATAAAAATCAAGGGTTATAGCAATTTAAAACTAGTTATTTTGTTACCAG
>NZ_NTFS01000488.1 GCF_002289455.1 Brunnivagina elsteri CCALA 953 | reverse complement strand
ATACAGATATGCCAGGTTGGGATTTGGCAAATTTACCTGAAGACGCGAATGAAATTAGTACAGCTTGGATTGAACATTACGCTAATGGTGAGTCTTTATCGTCAGATAAAATTCAGTTTTTATTAGATAGAGCATCGATTCACAAAGCAGTATTGAGTGATGCTTTGAGGTGATATTTTTATTCATTTGTCAATTAAAAATAAATGGATTTTTTGCAGACTTTTTATCATATTTAATGGGTCGCGAACTCCGTAAATTGACGTATATAAGGAGAATGAAAAGCCAAAACAATATCATCATTTGGTACACCCATCTCTAACAATTGGGTAGCAATACCAACTTCAGTTCCATCATGTTGAATCCAGATTTTGCCATTGATAATATCGAGATGTAAACTGCATCCATGTGTTCGACGATTACCGCGCCAACCAGTATGCAATAATAAATAGCGATCGCGATCGCAATCTATCACAGCTTGGGTTTCAATCCCTTCCCCTTCAGGAGTTATCGGTTGATGCGATCGTCTTTCTGCCCGTTCTAAAATCAATTGTTTGATTATTTGACGGTATTCCTCTATAGCCATTGGATAATAACCTCCTTTTTTTCATCATAAACTAATAGCTGAATTTCAGTTCTTTCAATTACTGAACGAACAAAACGACGCTGGAAAAATGAGTTATAAATTGATTCGGGAATCGCAAGATAAAGTTTTCTTTCTGCTTCAAATTCCTCAAGTGCAAATTTGTAATTCATAAATTGTCCGAGTGCGGTATGAAAATCTGACACATTTGAGCGTCCAATGAAACTCTTGATTTCCACTGCTATTTTTTCCCCCGCTCGTTCCGCAGCTAACATCTCTGCTGCCAAATCTATTTCAAAGTCTACATCTCCAACACTCATTTCCAAAGGATCGGCTGTAATTGTCCATCCTTCTTTCTCAAGAGCGATTCTAACAGCATCGTGAAAGCGGTCTTTAGCCATTAATCATAAGTTTCAGTATTTTGTTTCTATCTTAACAAAATAATTACTCTAAAAATTTTCACACTTAATTACCACCATAATATAAAAAATTATTGTAGGTTGGGTGGAAAATTTCCGTAACCCAACACATGATATCGGGAAAAAAGAAATTGTTTAAACAACCAAATAATTAATTCGATGATAAGAATTCACGCTTTAAATATTGCATAAAATGTTCTGACTTTTCACGGTAAGTCCTCAACCAACCAAACTACGTAGCTTTTTCCACTGGCTCATTCGCAAGAGTATTAAATTGATGACAATAGGTAACGGAAAATAGGGGTTGAGAGAAAGCGCAAAATGACCTTTTCTACATGCCGTGAAAAGTCAGATAAAATGTTGGGTTACGACGCAAATATATATTTATTAATTTGCTACAGATATTCATCATGCGTCTTCACCCAATCTACAATAAAATTAAAGAATCAAAATAGGAGATAAAAAATGGAAATATTGCAAAGTTACCAGTCAATTCTGGAAACTAGAAAAACCACCACCGAAGAAGCTCTACAATTATTCGATCCTCTCGAACCCGTAGATTTAGATTTTATGTTCGGACGTTGGCAGGGTTCGGAGATTGACACATCCCATCCGATGAATGGCATGTTGGCAAGTTCTGGTTGGTATGGAAAGGAATTTATCGATAGTGAGACTGTTCATCCCTTATTGTTTGCGGACGATCGCAACCACATATTCAAGGTGGCACCCAATGCGATCGCGATGGATTGGATGCTGAAAATTCCAGCGATCCAAAATGATGCTTTTAAACCCTTGCTCAAATTAGCGACTTCTTTACAAAAAACCGAAACCAGCCAAGCTCGGTTGAGAATGATGGAGTATCGGGGAAAAGTTAGCGCCACAATGGTATACGATTTTTTACCAATTAATGACTCGTTTCGCAAAATTGATGATAGTTCCGTATTGGGAATAATGGATTATAAAAATCTATCCGAACCGTTCTTTTTTATTCTCAGACGAGTTTCTAATGTTGATAATTAATCGATTTCTAATTTCTATTTCTAATTTCTATTTCTAATTTCTATTTCTAATTTCTATACTCCTAATTCTCAACAGTATCGCAATCTCTTGTAGGTTGGGTGGAGGCTTTGCGTAACCCAACATATGATATTGGGAAAAAAGAAATTATTTAACAATACCTTCGCCAAATTTATGAACTGCTAGAGCAAGGCTCGGCTGGGTGGATACGCCCTAAATTGGTAACTCGGTGAAAAATATTTGCGAGTAAAACTGGGTCTGGTTTTTCCGGAAGGAGTTTTATAGTTTCCTCAACATATTTATAACCTCGGAACATTGCCTTAAGGTCTATAATACTAAAATCAGGGTTAAATTTGCGGAAGTGAGAAAGCAAAACTTGTGAAACATTAACCATGAAGAATGCCAGATTTGCAGCATTTGTTATCGCATTTTTACTAACATTCATAAAATCTTCCAGTCCCCAAAATTGTTTAGCATCGCGAAAATTAAATTCGATTTGAAATCTCAAACTGTAATAATCGATTACATGCACATAACTTAATTTCAAGTCAGTCGAGAACAAAATAGCATGGGTTCTGCTCGATGTTGTAATATTTGTCCGTACTAAAATAACGACATTTAGCGCTTGAGAAAATTCTTTATGAAGAAGTTGAGCTTGATAAATATCTGTGCGAATATTATCAACAATCTCGGTTTTTTTGAGAAAATTCTCTGGTATAGATGAATAGTCAATTCTATCTCCGTATTTACGACGGGACTTACGACTAGGGTCTGGATTTTCATAAGGGATGTACAATGCAGAATCACACCGCATCTTACAAATTAACTGTAAACCCAGTTTCCGAGCCATAACTACAGCACTATTATTTCCAAAATGACCATCTAATACCAAGTAAGTTAGCGGCAAAAATTTACTTAGTTTTTTTAGTAAATCTTGAATTAGACTATGAATACGTAGAAGCTCTGAGGTAAAAACTACTTCTTTTTTATCTTTGTTTTTACTACCCTTTGGTCGCCCACCCTTCTTTTTTGGAGTTTGTTGATTTGTTTCTTCTTGAGGCTTTTCTGTCTCTTTTTTTAATTTTTTTGGATTCTCAACTTTTGTTTTTATTACTTGTTCAATCCTGATAGGAAATGCTTTCCTTTGTTCAACACTGACCAAGGACAATGCAAAAAATGATAATCCCAGTATCGGCTTATCATACAAAGAAGAAAAAAATCGATCAATGCCATAACTTTTCTTTCCTGCTTTGCTTACTACGACTTCATCTCCTGCTAATATATATGTTTCTTTTCTACAAAATATATGTTCTTGAAAAAACACCCAAAATAACATTGCCCAAGGTAGTGAATGAGCAAAAAATCGTTGTATTGTCCGATAGCTTCCTCCTTTTCCACACCATCGTGATATGCCCAACATGGTTATTCTTCCACTCATCGCCAGCATTGCGGATATGATTCTGCTCCAACGCCTCAAAGTTGTTCTTGTCGTATATCGTTGCAAGCATTCCAACAGTGCTAATATATCTGGCATGGGCTTTCCGTAGCGATTGAGTTGTGGTTGTGGTAAACAATAACTCTACTACGGAAAGCTCTCTTTATTTTGGCGAAGGTATTGATTTAAACAACCAAATAATTAGGGCTTGCTGATTAAAGCTATAACCTCTGCCAAATAAGGGTTTTAATCATTTTTGAAGCGAACAAGTGCTATTCGTTATGGCATTTAGAGGCTCAAAAACCATGCACTTTGGCGGAAAATCGCGGGGTGAATTTTGGTTCTGACCTCTAAAACCAGCGTTATTCAAGCTGTGTGGCATCTAGATTCGCTTTGTAGCCTTTTTCAGCAGACCCTAATTAATTCGATAATAAAAATTCACGCTTTCAATATTGCATAAAATGTTGGGTTACGACGCAAATATATATTTATTAATTTGGTACAAATATCCCTCATGCGTCTTCACCCAACCTACAATAAAATTAAAAATCTCCATTACTACTGCACATGAATTATACGTAATTAATTTAAAATTATCGGTGAAAAACTGTCTTTTTCGTGCTTTTTACGGAATTTAGAGAATATTAGGCAGTAATTTTTACTTACAAATGAGCGCGATCGCACTTCAACGATTTTGCATGTTGGGTTTATAAAACTAATCATAATTTGAATATTTAGTTACGCTTCGCTTGACTTTTAACTGAAACATAAACCAAATTATACAAATTAAATTCCCGACCATAAAAAAGTCGGGAATCTGGGTTTTCATAAATTAGAACTAATTTCTAAGTCCTAACTTTTTACTCCCAACTTCAACATTTGCGCCGTCAAAGCCAGACTTTCCTCCAAAAGAGACTCATGTCCCCAGCGTTGTAC
>NZ_NTFS01000487.1 GCF_002289455.1 Brunnivagina elsteri CCALA 953 | reverse complement strand
CTCAAACACTGTTCCCATTCCTCTGTGGGTTTAATCATATCAACGATACTATTGTCAATCCCAATATCTTCCCGTAAAATTTCCGCTTGGGTTTCGTAACTACTTTCCGCTTTGATTCTGGATAGTAATTCTACTGCTTCCATCCCTAACCAGTGATAACCCGATGCAATCCCTTGTTGGTAATACTGCTCTAATAAACCCGATAACATGGACGCATTATCTGCATCTACCCAGTAATGGCAAAGACAAAGAAATAAAACTTCTAAACTCGTATTATCCCCAGGGAAAGCAATTCTCCCTTCCTGAATAAATCGCTTTTGGGAAACCTCCCCACCCTGCACCTGCAATAATACCTTTAAGTTATAGTAAATTATTCTCAACCAATGTTCTGACTGACGGGCTAACCAAGATGTATGCTCCAAAGCTGCTTGGAGTGATTTTGGTGAACCATCCTTAATTAAAGCCAGAATAAAAAATAAACCACCCGTAGTATTAAAATAAACCTGACGTTTCCCCGCAGCTTTTTTTAATTGCTCCAACCCCTTGGAAAAATGTGCGATCGCACTTACATTATCACCCTGCAAAAAACACAACCATCCCCAATAGGGAGCAGTATTCTGGAGATAATCTTCAGGCAAAGACTCCAAAGTTTCCTTTGCTTCCTGGAGACAACCGCGAAAAAGTAACTGTTCTGTCAACTGCAAACGCAATCGTTCCGAAGTATGTACCCCTGCTGAGTTGAAACATTCCTCCTGAAGCATGGTAAATGCCTCATCCGCAGGGATAAAATTCAGTAATGAGTGATTGAGAACCATCCAAATACAATGGTCATACAAGTTTTCTGGTAAGGTAGCAAACCACTCACCATCAAAAGGGTTATTGCATATTTCTAATAAAACATCTTCCAGAGATAGCTTATTTTCCCGAAAACCAAATTTTTGGTAATCTTCAAGCTGCTGATTAATAAAATTTAAATCTTGGGAATACAAACCAATCCGCACTTCCCGAATAAATTGTAAATCGTTTTGGAAACTGCGAGGTCCATCTTCCCAAAAAACCCTGATTGGTTGTCCCAAAGTCACTGCTTTCGCCAACTCTGGAAAATCTCCAGATTTTACAGCATCGCGGGTGGCTATTTCCATCAACAGAGCATGACAGCGATATCCCTGCTTATTTTCCTGAACCACCAAACCATGTTCGATTAATTTATCAATGTAGGGAGATAAAGTTTTACTAACAAACAGTTTACTTTTTTCATCATATATGGCTGCTCTTTCCAGGCAAATTACCAACGAGAGAGTAGTAAACGGTTCATAAATAAGCGAACATAATTGGACAATTTTTTGTTCCAGCAACGGTTGTTTGCGGTATGTGTCCGCAAGTTGTGCTTGTAGTTTTCGGTTAAAAGCCTCAAAAGTAGCCATAGGGACAGCAGGCATTAAATATACTTTGCACAGAATATAAATAATACCAGATTAATGCGATCGCATAACATCACCAGCGCGAGTACGCGAACGCACCACAACCTAACCCCTGAATTCATCAAAATTTCTATTTCCCCAAAAAATGTGGGATGTATGTCTTCAGCCTCTAGCCGGAATTACCCTCTAATGTCACAATAGTCCTACTTTAATGCTTTACATAAATAACTATGACAATGCATTCTACCCTTCAACGTGCGTTTGCAATTCGCCGCGCTCTCAAAGTAATTAGCGGTTTGAACAACTTCGATGCTGAAAATGTCGCAGCAGTCGTCAAAGCTGCCGAACTTGGTGGTGCGACTTTTGTTGATATCGCTGCTGATGTGGAATTAGTGAGATTAGTTAAAAACATCACTAATTTACCTGTTTGCGTTTCGGCTGTTGAACCAGAAAAATTTGTCCAAGCTGTTGCTGCTGGTGCAGATTTGATTGAAATCGGCAATTTTGATTCTTTCTATGCACAAGGTAGGAAGTTTGAAGCTGAGGAAGTTCTCGCACTCACCAAAAAAACCCGTGCTATGCTTCCTGGAATTACTCTCTCGGTGACTGTACCCCATATTCTCACTTTGGATAAGCAGGTACAACTAGCTGAGGAGTTGGTACAAGCTGGTGCGGATATCATTCAAACTGAAGGTGGTATTAGCAGTAAACCACTACATGCTGGAACTTTGGGATTGATTGAAAAGGCTGCTCCCACTTTGGCTGCTGCTTATGAAATTTCCCGCGTTGTTTCTGTTCCTGTGCTTTGTGCTTCGGGTATTTCTAGTGTGACTGCATCTTTAGCTACTGCTGCTGGTGCTGCTGGGGTTGGTGTTGGTTCTGCTGTCAACCAACTCAATAGCAAGGTTGCCATGATTGCTGCTGTACGTAGTTTGGTGGAAGCTTTGGCTACTACTAATACTTCGTCCCATAATTTTGCGTAATTAAATGCGTAATTAAATGCGTAATTAAATAAATAAATAAAGACGACCCACCGGGTCGTCTCTACGTTACGTTACGATTAATTTATTACTTCTTTGACGGCATATATTACTTGATCTTGCTGTTCTTCGCTCAATTCGGGGAACATGGGTAATGATGTCACTTCTTTACTTAGTTCTTCGGCGATGGGTAATTGTCCTAATTTATACCCTAAATCTTGATATATAGGCTGTAAGTGTAATGGCATTGGGTAATAAATCATTGTATTTACGCCCTGTTCTTGTAACTTTTGACGTACTTCTTCCCTTTTTCCGTCAAGAATACGAATGGTATATTGGTTCCAAACACCTTCACCACCAGTTAATTCTTGAGGTGTAATAATACCGGAAATTTTTGATAGAAATTGATGATAGCGAGATGCGATCGCTCTTCTCTTGGTGTTCCAATTATCTAAATACCGTAATTTAATTTGCAGAATTACAGCTTGAATGCAATCTAAACGACTATTTACACCAATTTCGCTGTAATGATATTGGTCAGATTGTCCATGATTCTTGATAACTCGCATTCTGGCAGCAATTTCTGGGTTATTAGTCGCGATCGCACCACCATCACCACAACCACCTAAGTTTTTCGTCGGGTAAAAGCTAAAACAACCAATATCCCCTATACTACCCACTTTCTCTCCACCCCAAGTAGCCCCTGTCGATTGGGCGCAATCTTCAATAATCTTGATATTATGCTGTTTGGCTAATTTCATCAAAGCTGTCATATCGACAGGTTGACCGAACAAATGTACTGGAATAATCGCTTTAGTTTTGGGTGTAATTGCGGCTGCGACTTGCTGTATGTTTAAGTTGTAAGTGTTTGCGTCAACATCAACAAAAACCGGTTTTGCCCCCACTGCACTAACTACTTCCGAAGTCGCAATAAAAGTAAAAGGTGTAGTAATGACTTCATCTCCCGCACCAATGTCAAAAGCACGTAAAGCTAAGTAGAGAGCATCCGTACCTGAGTTACAAGCAATACATTCAGTAAGATTGTGATAGGCTGCAAATGCTCGTTCAAAGGCATTAACTGCTGGTCCACCGATGTAACGACCAGAAGCTAACACTTCTAAGACCGCAGCGCTAATGTCGGCTTCGATGGTAGCATATTGTTGCTTGTTGTCAAAGGCTGGGATAGATTTTACACTTTGAATCATGAGTTTTGTAGAAGTAGAAATATTGACGCAAACAGATGTTTATGGATAATTGAATTTTCAATCCAAACAAGACTAAAAATACTGTTTTCTAAAATACGCTTTTTTGGGCATTTTTACTTAGTTTTAAAGAATGTAACAAAAATATCAGCAGTATTGAATACATTATTGAATATATATCCACCAAGAATTAGTCGTTATCAGTTAGGTTCCCAGTAGTCAGTAGTCAGTGAAAAGTAATCAGGAATCAGTTGCCCAATCCCCAACCTATGCCAGAAATTATCCAGTTAGAATTTCCTCTCGATTTAGTTGTCGCAGTTGCATTAATGGTGATTACCATTGGTTTATCTGCTTGGGAAAGACTCGGACTAGAGTTTAACCTACTTGTTGCCACTGGGAGAACATTTCTCCAACTAATGGTTTTGGGGTATGTGTTGGATTTCATTTTTGCGCTGAGTAGTGCCATGAATAATGCTGTGGCAGTGTTGGCGATTTTAGCAATAATCTTGACAATTTCGGCAACTGTTACCCGGAATCGCATCAGTACCAAGATTACCTTAGTTTTACCATTGGTTTGGGGTTCATTATTTGTTAGTACTGCTTTAGCTGTTTTGTATCTGAATTTCCTGATAATTCAACCGAAACCTTGGTTTGAAGCGCGATATTTGATTCCTTTAGCTGGTTTAATTTTAGGTGGTGCGATGAATGCTGCTGCGATCGCAGGGGAACGGTTGGTAAAAACGATTGATTCGAGCCATTTGGAAATTGAGACACATTTGAGTTTAGGTG
>NZ_NTFS01000486.1 GCF_002289455.1 Brunnivagina elsteri CCALA 953 | reverse complement strand
GTATATCGCAAGACAATTGAATGGATTTATTCTTGGTAAAACTTTATCTAAAATTTTCATCCACACAAAAATAATTCAGGTAGAAGCATGATTAATTGCGTCTCTACCTGAATAGAATTGAATTAAAAAAGTGAATTTTTGCTAATTTATTACCTGCAAATTGCCAGTTGTGATTGAGGCTTTTCTAATTCAGATTGCACAAGCTTGACAGGATGATTATGTGCATAAGTCAATAGCTCATAAGTCCATTCTGAGAAAATATTGAATATTTTTTCGACTGCATTTATCGCTTCTTGACGTTGTGATTCTGTTAACTCAATTTCTGCAAGAAGCTTTTCAGAATTGGAGTTACTCATAGTATGTCCAGTTTCTTCATGTAAATGTAAATCACCGAAGAAACAGTACTCTTGCTTAGTAATTATTTGTAATTCTGAAATTACTTCTGTAGATTTGGAAAAAAAGACATCTGCTGTTGCTTCTAATGCTTGAATTATCAATATTTTGATGTTAGGTTCAGCTTCTAAAGCATACCCAATTACTTGATATGCGATTTGACGAGTAATCTTAGTATCTTCTCCCCAAATAAATTTTAAAGTATCACTAAAACTCAATGGACTATTAAAACCTAATTTCTCAATATCAGCAATAAACCAAGGCCAATGATTATCATCTTCGTATGTATATTGGTTTACCATTTCTTGAATAGGATTAGATATTTGGTCGTTTCTCAATACATACTTATTAATATCGCTAAAACTCATGATAAAGTGAGCCATACAGGGTGCGAAACTGAGTCTTTGCCTTGGAGCTATACTTTTATCCTGCATAAATTCAAACAAGGGCAACTGAGCAAATTCTTGCTTTTTAAATTTAACAAGTTCTAATATTTCTTGCATGTAAAATTTACCTTTAGTGCTAATAATTATCAAGGAAATATACAGTAGTTAAGCTTGGAGAGCTATTTTAGCTGTGCTTAAATTTTCTGTACTCAATCTGGTAGTGCAACCTGATAATTCAGCAGCATCAAGGTTAAGAGTGTATCAATCTCAAACACTTGTTGCATCAATTCATTTTTACAAAAACTAGAAAACTCTGATTTACTACTTGTAAAATCTGTGAATTGAGCTAGTCATTTCTAGTAGAAGGTAGTGCGACAATAAATCTAATGTAGAGCTTAGAATTACTTTTGGCAGCAGTAAAAATCCAGAATATTATATTTTCTGTATCAGTTGTATTTAATCGGTGTCCCTTGTGTAAATATACTGATATTATCGCCTATAAAATGCAAATAATGTATTGATTACATATTGATTATATAAAAACAATTTAAAAAATGATTGGCATTTATACCTGAAGTTACTGTTGCCTGGAAGTGTGAATAAATGCTAAATAAAGTGGATGAATTATAAAAATTCTGTAGATATTCTCTTTATATTTTGTATTGTTTGAACATCTCATTGATGAAGAAACCCGGAATACTCAAAATCAACATGACTATTTATGATACATCACCAATGGAAACCGGGTTTCTCCCTTTTGCGAATAACTCAAGAAACAAAGGTATTTGGAGTTTTCCCGTGGTGGGAGAAAGCGGGTTTTCGGTTTTTCGTAGTAACTGGAGATTTTTCATGAGGGAAAAACCCGCTTTCTTGAGTATTTTAGTTATGCGAATGACTAAAGAAACAAAGGTATTTAGAGTTTTTCCGTGGTGAGAGAAAGCGGGTTTTTCGGTTTGTCGTAGTAAATGGAGATTTTTCATTAGGGAAAAACCCGCTTTCTTGAGTATTTTGGTTGTGCGATATACCTATTTGCTGCCATATATTGAGTTATAAGACTGAACTCGTAATCATTTTATATCTTCAACCTGAGACATGGGAATCTCGATCGCAAACTCAGTACCTTTACCTAATTCACTATTACAGTGCAGTTCTCCACCATGTCTATCAACTACTATTTGATAGCTAATAGAAAGTCCTAAACCCGTACCGACTCCAACAGGTTTTGTAGTGAAAAATGGGTCAAATAAGCGTTTTCTTATTTCTGGTTCGATGCCAATACCATTATCAGTAATGCTTATGGAAATGCGATTATTCTCCAAAATTTGAGTTGCAATCTCGATAGTGGGATTTGAAACCTTACCTTTGTCGATGCCATCTTCTAAAGCATCAATGGCATTGGCAAGTAAATTCATAAATACTTGATTGAGTTGTCCAGCGTAGCATATCACTTGGGGTAAGCTTGTATAGTTGCGGATAATTTCAATTGTTGGATAGTGCGGTTTAGGTTTGAGACGGTGTTGCAAAATCATCAAGGTGCTTTCAATTCCTTGATGAATATCAACTTTTTTCATCTCAGCTTCATCAAGTCGGGAGAAGGTTCGCAATGATTGGACTATTTCTCGAATTCTCTCGGAACCGACTTTCATTGAACATATAATTTTCGGCAAGTCCGAAGTGAGAAAATCTAAATCAATGGCATCTATTTTTTGTTGAATTGTTTTTTCTGGCTGAGGATATGTTTGCTGATAGAGTTGAACTAGGTTTAGTAAATCTTCACTATATTGGCTTGTATACGTTAAGTTACCATAGATAAAGTTAACGGGATTATTGATTTCGTGGGCAACACCAGCTACAAGTTGCCCTAAACTAGACATTTTTTCACTCTGTACAAGTTGAGTTTGAGTACGCTTAAGTTCTGTTAATGTGAGTTCGATTTTTTGGGTTTGTTGTGTGGCAGTGAGTATAGCTTGTTGACTATGAGCGTAGAGTTCTGCTTGATTAATCGCGATCGCAAGTTGATCTACAACTGCTTGCAGTAATTCTATTTCATCTTGAGTCCAAGGACGAGTTTCTTGCCAATGTCCACAAACTATGACACCAATTTGACCCGAACGAGTTTTGATTGGTAAAACTATTTCTGATTTAATCCCTAAACGCTTTAAGAAACTTTTGTGTATAGGTTCATGGAATTGTTCCACATCATCAATTTTGAGAATTTCCTGATTTAAAAACATTTGGGTGACTGGTCCAATTTTATCAGCAGGATGACACCCTAATAAACTGGGTAGTTTTGAATGTCTTGATTCTTTGAGGGTTTCCCAAACAGGTGGTTCGGTATCAGTTTTGAACCAAGAGAAGCTGCAACGATCTATTTTTAATAAATCTCGAATTTCCAGTATGGCAGTTTCTAATACTTGGTCAAGGTCAAGTGATTCGCGGATTTGGCTAGCTAAAACGTTGATTAGTTGCTCACGACGTGCAAGTTCGCGAAATTTTGCTTCCGACAAACGTAAAGCTTCTTCTGCTCGCTTACGTTCTCTAATATCTCTGGTAACGGTAGCTAAGTTTGTTGCTTGACCAGTGTTTTTGTCTTTAACAATAAATATATTGTACTCAATTGGAATTAGTTCTCCTGTCCTAAAATGTCGGAAGCTTAATTCTCCTTGCCAACACCCTTTTTCCATTACAGTTGGTGCAATAACTCGCTGAAAATATTCCCAGTCTTTTGGTGTATGATAATCTTCGATTGTGGTGCTGAGAAATTCATCTATCCCTGTAAATCCCACCAAATCTAAACCAGCCTCATTTACATACCACCCTCTACCATCTAATGTCGCGATCGCAATGAAGTCTGAACTATTTTCGACTAAGGAAACAAAATTTTGTCGTTCTTCTTCAGTTTTTTTGTAGTCTTCGAGTTTTTCTTGATATTGCCTTAGCTCTTCTTTTACTTGTTGTAATACATCTTCAGTATCTTTAATACTGGTAATTACCTCTGTATAAAAAATCGTGCCACCAATTTCACCATCCATTCCATACCAAGGACAACATTCCCATTTTAACCAATCAACCGTACCATCAAGTTTAACTAGCTTTTGTGCGTCGCATTTCTCCGTCACACCTGTCAAACAGCGATCGTGAATATCTTTCCACTCTAAAGTCAGATATGGGAGAACTTGGGAATGATTGCGATCGTAGTTAGTCAACCATTTGCGACTAGCTGCTATATAACCCATCTCCCGATCGAACATGGCAACAGCGACAGGTGTATGTTCCAAAAAAATTTGGAGAAGTTTGGGGATGTTTTGCGTGTACATAGCACAGATGGTAGATTCCTGACTTTAAAATTTTAAAATATATTTGTAAAAGTTAGACTTTTGGTCTAACTTGCTTGACAAACTCAAAATAAAAAGAGTTTATTCGCTACTATAACTAGTCTTTTAGCTATTTTGCTTCCGGATTTTCTGGTAATTATTTATGTTTTTTTCTTGAGCAATACTTTAAGTACGTAAGCTCGATCGCGAATTTACGAAGACTGGGAACTTAATAAAATCTAATCCCAAAGCGATATTCACGATTTTGAATCGAAATAAAAGAACCCCACCCCCTGCCCCGCTAGCGAGGA
>NZ_NTFS01000485.1 GCF_002289455.1 Brunnivagina elsteri CCALA 953 | reverse complement strand
GGGTAATATTTTATTTATGAGCTAGATTGCCCTTAAAAAAGGCGCGATCGCATCCGTAACCTCATTAGCGTATTCTTCATGCATTCCCAGTGTTCCGGGAAGTTTCACGTCGATAACGTTTGGTAATGCGGCTACAGCATCCATCTCCGCACGGGATTTGGGAGGGGAGGATTCTCCCACAATTACCATAAGTGGCACTGTTAAAACACTTACAAGTGCCAGAAAGTTAGATTGGCTATCAACTGCATCCAGATTACCTGTTACAAATGCTGCTGGTGCATAGCGTGCCCCCGGTTGTTGGGTATTACGCCATTTATGTTTGATAAAATCAGGGGTTAATTTAGTTGTATCGACGTATACGTGACGACCATACATCCAATTGAGGAAGGATGGTAATGTGTTGAGTTTGTAAAGTAATTGTCCGATAATGGGAGTACGCATGAGGTTTTTGCCTTGTGTGGCAGTGTCGCGATTTAATCCCATTGTTGGTAAAGGACCACGCCAAGTTGGAGCAATGAGGGCAATGCGGGAGAATAAATTGGGTCTTCTATTGGCTAACTCGAGGACATATGCTGAACTATGTCCAGCAGCGACTACCGCAACTGGTGTTTGAAAAACAGTCGTAATAAAATCTTCGAGAAATTGTTTATAAATCCCAGGTTGGTAATCGAGCGGGAGACGGGAAGAGTCGCCAAATCCGGGGAAATCAACAGCAAAGGTTTGGAAGTCGGGAGATAGGAGTTTGGCGATACCAGCCATTTCCGATCGCATAGATACGGTACTAAATGCTGGTAATAATAAAACTGGGGAACCATTACCGAGGGTTTCGTAAACGACGCGAACTTCTTGGTTTTCCCACTTCCAAGAGTATTCTTGAATATTTCCGCCAATATCGAGTTCGCTAGCTACTGATAATAAATTAGTTGACATTAGTTAATTGATTGGTGATTGAGTAACTATGTAGAGACGAGATATACTATAAACGGCTAATAATTAAACTTTTACCATTACAAATATTCTCTGCGAAACTTTGCGCTGTACTCCGCGAACCTCTGCGTTTAAAAGCCAAACTCCAAGCCATTTTTAGTATGTGTCATATCTCTCTGTATTTTTCTATATTTTTTTGTATTCTAATTACCCAGCCTTTGCTTCGCATTCCAATGCTTTTTTTTGCATTGTTTTAAAAATATTGTAAAAACCGTTGGCGCGTGAAGGTGTTAAGCTCACATTTAAACCTGTTTCTTGGATAAAATCGGGGGTTAGCAAGATAATTTCTTTCGGTGTCAATCCATACAACCCTTCAACTAACAGTCCAACTAGTCCTTTGGTTAATTGTGAATCTGATTCCCCTTGATATATTACCTTACCATCGTTGAGTGTGGCGGTAATGTAAACTTGGGAGACGCAGCCAGCGACTTTGTTTTCTGGCAGTTTTTCAGCTTCGGGAAATTCTTTGAGTTTGGTTCCATACCAGATTAGCTGTTCATAGCGCCGTTTCTGGTCTGTTGCGCGTTGGAAACGCTGGACAATTTTCCCCAAGGTTGGTGGTAATGATTCTATGGAAAAAGACATAACAGCAGCGCGAACAAGTGATTAAATTTAAGTCTATTACCTTGAGTTTAGAGTATTTGCGGCTGGTTTGTGTTGCTTCTTCTACTTAGCATGTGGGAGACGGTGAGAAATCTGTAACCTTGTGCTTGTAATTTGGTAATAATGATTTCTGTCGCGGCAATTGTTGCGGTGCGATCGCTTCCCCCATCATGTAACAATATAATCGCTCCAGGAGTAACATTCTCAACGACATGGTTAGCTATTAACTCTGGATTGTTTTCTTGATAGTCTTTGGGGTCTACATTCCACAATATATGTTTTTTTTGCATCCGATTCAGAATGTAAGGTAATGTAAACCGTTTAAATCCAAATGGTGCGCGAAATAGTATCTCGTTTGTCACTCCCAATTTACGTAATAATTCATCTGTTTGATTTATTTCCCTAGTTACAAAATTAGGTTTTTTCCAAATTAGCTTTTGATGGGAGTAGGAGTGATTTCCCACTTCATGACCGCTTGTAACTAACATTTTTATTATTTCTGGATGTGCTTCGATATTTTGACCAATTGTAAAAAAAGTTGCCTTGATTTCTAATCGATTTAGAATATTAATTAACTCATTTGTATAAGGTGGATTTGGACCATCATCATACGTTAAAGCTATCACCATTTCTTTGGTTTTTACTTTTGAAAAATATTTTCCAAATAATTGACATTTTGATGTTTTTGCTAATTTATCTAATAAATAAAATGTCAAAAATGTAATTATTATCAGTGAAACAAATATTTCATGCATATAATTGGACTATGTTTTTTTAGATGTTTTTTTGAAATCAAGAACTAATATTCCTACTTGATTTTTACTAATAATTATTTAGACATCTTATTCAAGCTTTTTGAGAAACTTTAGTTAATCTAGAAGCATGTAGTCGGTATTCGCCATCCCTACATGCTGCTTTAAGATTAAATTATGTATCCCTTCCAGTGCGAACCCAAACTTTTTGCGGTTTTACTATAAAAGAGCAATAAATGCCTATATTCCAAAGCATATAAAATGGGATTGATAACAACATTTGTACTGGTAAATCTGCCCGTCCAAACTTCATCCAAGTACTCAAAATTGCTATCAATAAAAAAACTCCTTCGATTATGGTAATTGCAGGTAGCCAGATGATTCCTAGTGCAACTGAAATAACATTAGCAAAAACCGCACAAACAAACCACAACATGATTAACAATGATATTGGCAAAACTGTTAAATCTAAAGCGATCGCAATTAAATCAATTCTCCTTTGTGACAACCCCATTCTAATTATTTGGGGAAATTGCGATCGCAATATTTCTAAATGCCCGTGAACCCATCGTGTCTTTTGAGTGTCTCCTGCTTTTTGCTGTTGGGGGAAGTATCCCGTTACTAATGCTTCTTCGCAGAAAATGGGCTTATATCCAACCAAGGCAAAATCCAATCCTAGTTGTTTATCTTCAACAATGTTACTGCTTGCGAAGCTAACTTTATTAACTAAACACCAGGGTACAGCCATTCCCGTACCCGTCAATGAAGCTGGTAATTTTAATCGCTGCATTCCACGCTGACGGACTAAATTTTTGACTAAAAATGCCAGCGTTGACACTGCATGTCTAGCTGTAATTGGTTGTGGTGGTTTGAGAAGATTGGTTGATTGCACTGGCTGATTGTTGAAAACAGCCGTTTTTGCTAATTTTTCAACCGTTCCTGGATGAACAATACAATCAGCATCAATGAAAATTACTACTTCGGGTGGATTAGTGCTTATGTACTGTAAACCAAAGTCCAGCCCATAGCCTTTTCCTCTCCGTAATATATCATTACGCTCGATTACTGTTACGCCATATTCATGGGCTATTTTTACAGTATCATCTGTGCAGTTATCAGCTACCACAATAACTCTATCCTGACTTGTTAGCTGACTGTTCAGACTTGAGAGTGTCATGGCAATATTAGAGGCTTCATTATGTGCGGGTATTAAAATACATACTTGAGGATGGGCAATTTCCTCATAATTATTACTGTTTTTATTTGGTAATAATGCTGCAACACATTCCACAAACAAAACTACCACTGGAATTAAAATCAATATAACAAATGAGATAGATAGTCCATATAAAAAAACTATCAATAACTCTTGCAGCAGCATATACCACACCTTCAATTAAAAAATAATAAAAATGCGAAATTTCTAATTTTTAATATGAATCTAAGTAGAAAGAGGCAGAAAAATAGTGGTATGTAACTAGAAGTGAAGTTACTTTAAAACCTCTTCATTTATGTCTTCTCCCTTATGCCAAGGATAACTATTCACGTCCATCTACTTGTATTTATCTTACTGATGGGTAGTATTTACAGTTTAATCCGTAGAGGTTCTTTATCATTAGCTCCCTAACAATATTGACTTGATTCATATTTATGATTTAGCAATTTTAAATGTAAAATTACTAAAACCTTTAATTCAGACTTGGTGCTAATTACTATTAATAAATAGTAAAGAACTGGTAGTCAAGATATGTAGGCTTCAACTGATTATTATATTCACTTATTTGAATGTTTTATTTATAGATGTTGTGTACTTTCCTTAAAGTTTTGTCTGGAATGGTTTTGCAATCAGAAATCATATAAATTTCCATATCTGATATTTTTCATTCTTCAGTGAAAATACATATAGGAATCGTAACTTGAATTTTGCGAAATATACTGAAAACACCATTTTAAGTAGCTGAAAAGCTTATAGAATATTCTTTATTCCTTAGAGGGTGTTTGAAAAGTCTCCTTCTATGTCATGCTGAGGAACGTTCGCGTAGCGTGTCCCCTTGGGACTCAG
>NZ_NTFS01000484.1 GCF_002289455.1 Brunnivagina elsteri CCALA 953 | reverse complement strand
GGAAGTATCTAAAAGCTTTTAAGGTATTTGAAAGTATATTCTTAACCCGTTCTTAGTATAGTAAAGGTAAAATATGAAATTGTAATCAGATAGCAAACTGTGATAGAGCGTTATACCTTGCCTGAGATGGGCAATCTTTGGACAGATACCTACAAGTTGAAAACCTGGCTAGATGTGGAAATAGCCGTTTGTGAAGCTCAAGCTGAGTTTGGCTATGTTCCCAGCGATGCGATCGCAGAAATTAAGGCAAAGGCAAATTTTGACCCCAAAAGGGTACTAGAAATTGAAGCAGAAGTTCGCCATGATGTCATTGCTTTCTTAACGAATGTTAATGAGTACGTCGGGGATGCAGGACGTTATATTCATTTAGGTATGACTAGTTCCGACGTGCTAGATACGGCTTTAGCGCTGCAAATGGTGACTAGTTTAGATTTGATTTTGCTACGACTGGAAGATTTGATTACGGTAATTCGCGAGAAAGCTGGCGAACATCGTTATACAGTGATGATTGGGCGATCGCATGGTGTACATGCTGAACCAATGACTTTTGGCTTTAAGTTGGCTGGTTGGTTAGCGGAAGTATTACGAAATAAGGAACGCTTACTAAATGTCCGCAAAACAACTGCCGTTGGCAAAATCTCCGGAGCTGTGGGAACCTATGCCAACATCGAACCCCGTGTGGAAGCATTAGCATGTGAAAAATTGGGACTAAAACCCGATCTGGCATCAACTCAGGTAATTTCCAGGGATATACATGCTGAGTATGTGCAACAATTGGCATTACTTGCGGCTTCCATCGAACGCTTTGCTGTGGAAATTCGCAACTTACAAAGAACCGATGTTCTCGAAGTCGAAGAATATTTTTCCAAAGGGCAAAAAGGTTCCTCCGCAATGCCCCACAAACGCAACCCAATTCGTTCTGAACGGTTGACGGGAATGGCACGTATGGTTCGTAGCTATGCGATCGCGGCATTGGAAAATGTCGCACTTTGGCACGAACGAGATATTTCCCATAGTTCGGTAGAACGGGTAATGTTGCCGGATGCTTGTATTTTGACCCATTTTATGGTTATGGAAACCATTGATTTGGTGAAAAATCTGTTGGTTTATCCCGACAATATGGCGCGAAATTTGAATTGCTATGGTGGTGTTGTTTTCAGCCAGAAGGTAATGCTAACCCTGGTGGAGAAAGGAGTGCGTCGGGAAGATGCTTATAAGATTGTCCAGGAAAACGCACATCTTGCCTGGAATAAAATCGATGGGAATTTCCGCGATTTAGTTAGCAATGATATGCGAGTCAAGGAGCAATTATCACCCGCAGAAGTCGATGCTTGCTTTGATCCCCAGCACCATCTCCAGCATTTAGATGAGGTGTATAAAAGGTTAGGGATTTAGGACATTGGGTATTGGGCATTGGGTATTGGGCATTGGGCATTGGGTAATTTATAGTTCCCTAATCCCCTTGTCCTTTTATTCAGAAGTGGGATACAAGCGACTGTCTTGAAAGTCAGAAAAACTCAGGAAATTGGGTTTCTCCCCCATGCATAATCTCAAATCGTTGGGATAAACCAGAAACCCAATTTCTCCCAAAACGCGAGTAGCGACTGTCTTGAAAGCCAGAAAAACTCAGGAAATTGGGTTTCTCCCCCATGCATAATCTCTAATCGTTGGGATAAACCAGAAACCCAATTTCTCCCAAAACGCGAGGGGAGCATGTCAACCTTGCTAGAACACATGAACTATTTAAGAGTGGCAGAATCAACGAAAATAGAGGAAGAAATCAATCCTTACTCAACAATGAAACCAGCTAATCAGAAAAAACTCCAGGAACATCTTCAAGCCGTAGCAAAAATTCTGTATCAAGAAGCAGAGACTGAAGAATTAGAGAGTCTAGCCGGGATTGAAAAAACAATCAGAGCGCAAACTTTAGAATATATTACGCCAGAATTAGGGGTTTTTTTCTCAAAGAAGCAACAGGAACTTCATCCGGACGAGTAAGAACAATTCCCTAGTATTCTCGGAGAATTACCAGTCAGTGAGAAACAAGCACGAAAGTTAAAACTAGAAAACAATCAAAAAATAAGTCCTTATTTAGAGCAATGTTGCTTGAGAGCAAGTGCGAATGTCTCCTATGAAAATGCAGCAAAAGATATTTATAAATATACCGGCATGTCTATTTCTGCTAACACACAACAAAGAATCGTTCAGCGGTATGAGTTTTCTGAAATAGGATGCGAACAAGAAATAGAAGAAATTAGCGTGGACGGAGGAAAGGTAAGGCTTAGGACTGAACAAAAAGGAGAACCATGCATCTGGAAAGACTATAAAGCTATCTGCATCAACCAAGAAATAAAAGTAGCTAGATTGGGTGAAAATGAAGCTTTAATCGATTGGGTAAATCAACAACATTTGGCAGAACCATTAACCTGTTTAGGTGACGGACATCCAGGGATTTGGAAGATTATTCGCCAATTTAATTGTCCTGGAGAAAGACGGGAGATTTTAGATTGGTTTCATCTGATTGAAAATCTACATAAAGTTGGTGGTTCTCTCAAGCGACTCAAAACTGCGGAAACTTTTCTTTGGCAAGGAAAAGTTGATGAAACTCTAGTTTTTTCGTGGTGCGAGAAACCCGGTTTCTGAGTCTTTTGGTACTGATTTGAGATTTTATATGGGGGAGAAACTAGGTTTCTAATGTATCCAATCTACCAAACTATAATTAATGCGCCAAAATAACAGAGAAATTATCCCAATAAAAAAGGCAGGCATTTTACCCACCTTATAAAATACTATTGGTTAATTGTGCTTAAAAAAAACTAATAGTTCTAATGCAATATACCGCTCGCATGTAATAATCCATGCCCAGTTAGCATCTCAAACAACAAAGCGATAAATCCAAGCATGGCAATTCGTCCATTCCAAACTTCTGCGCTGCTGGTAATACCCCATTCCCAATTTTCGGGAGGATACATTTTCACATTTTTTTTCATTTGACTGACTTGCGATAAATCCAATCTGGGGGATTTCATCGCATCCATCGTTAAGTCTGCCAAAGCTCGAATAAATACTGGGTGGGTATTTAATGCTGGAACCCGACGGAAGTTATCTATACCTGCGATTTCCGCTAATTCCCGATACTCAATGTCGATTTCTTCCAATGTCTCAATGTGTTCGGAGACAAAGCTAATAGGGACGACTACTAGATTTTTTATACCCTGTTCACCTAATTCTTCAATCGCATCTTCAGTATATGGTTGCAACCACTCAACCGGACCAACGCGACTTTGATAAGCTAAGGTATGAGGATTCGGACGATTCAGGGTACGCATAATTAATTCCGTACATTCCTCAATCTCTTGCTGGTATGGGTCTCCGGCTTCTTCTACGTAGCTTTTCGGTACGCCGTGAGCGCTAAAAAATACATGCCCTTCGTCCGGGTTTTCCAACTGATCGAGTTCTTGGGCGATGAGTTCTGCCATCGCTTGCAGGTATCCGGGCTGTTTGTACCAGGATGGGATGACGGTATATTTTTGTTTTTGTAACTGGGGATTTGTTTTCCACATCTGTTCCAATAAGCGAAAACTGGAACCACTGGTACTGATGGAAAATTGTGGATACAGGGGGAGAATTACTAATTCATCAATATTATCCTGGGTCAACCGTGCGATCGCTTCTTCTGTGTATGGATGCCAATACCGCATTCCAATATAAATTTCTGCATCTTCCCCCAAAGCTAGCAATTGTTCCTTCAATGCTTGCCCTTGAGCTTCTGTAATCCTTCGTAAAGGAGAACCACCACCAATTTTCTTATAATTCGCTTGCGATCGCGATGTTCTCCGTGTCGCAATAAACCATGCCAAGGGCTTTTGCAACCAAGGAAATGGTAAGCGAATAATCTCCGGATCGGAAAACAAGTTGTAAAGGAATGGTCCAACATCTTCTAGTCTGTCAGGACCGCCAAGATTGAGTAATAATACACCTATACGACCCATAGTAATTCTCTTCCCCCAATCTCTTTCAGGTTTTTTACTAATTTTAACAATATATCTTTATTAAATATATAAGTTCTTTACAGGTAATTAAGCAATGGCTACAATTTTGCGAGATTTGAGCTACCGCTATCAATGGTTGTATGATGCGATTGCTCATTTATCATCCCTTACTGTCGGTGGCGAGAACCAGTTTCGACAGCTTGCTTTGCAAGACTTAATAATTTGCTCAGATACAAAGATTTTAGATTTATGTTGTGGCAGTGGTCAAGCAACAAAATTTCTTGTTAATAATTCTCAACAAGTTATCGGTTTAGATGCATCTCCGCTCTCTTTACAAAGAGCTAAACATAATGTCCCCCAAGCAAACTATGTGCAGGCGCTTGCGGAAAAAATACCTTTTAGTGAAAATGAATTCGATTTAGTTCATACT
>NZ_NTFS01000483.1 GCF_002289455.1 Brunnivagina elsteri CCALA 953 | reverse complement strand
AACCTTGTACGAGCCAAAAATACCTGAGTTGACCGAATCGTCTGGATTACAAGCCCTGTGAGGCTTAATTAAATTTTGGGTCAAAAATGAGCGAACGTACAGTAATTAGAGTATTTTGATTATTTAAAGAATGATTAATTACAGAATTAAAAGAAACTGGAGAACTGAATTGTTCAATATTTGCTTGTATAGCCAGTGGATCGATAATTACAGTATAGATTAATAATAGATTAAGGCTTGTCTACACTTTAGTTTCTGACTTCATCAGTCTTAGCATAGTTCTAAGAAATAAATCTCTACCTTTGGGAGACTCGTATCAACAAAAAGATACCAACTCCAAGACCAATAAAATTAGGCAACCAAGCAGCTAAAAATGGTGAGATGACACCAGCGATTCCTAATGCACTAGCAATCGACATGACTAAATAGAAAGTAAAAATAATGATTACGCTAACACCAAAACTTGTACCTTTACCTGTGCGTTGGGGTATGGTTCCCATTGCCGAACCAACTAAACCAAATACGACGCAAATAAAGGGAACTGAAAATTTTTGTTGGATTCTGACTTTGAGCTTGCGAATTTTTTGATCGTCTCCTGCAAGACGTTCTAATTCCAATTGTTCCAGTGCTTGGGCTATATTCATTTCCCCATAATCACGGGTTTGTTCTACTAAGCTTAATGGGGTGCGGGGTAATTCTATTTTTTGATGTTTAAATCGGAATATATTATTATAAGAGCGGTCAGCACCAACAAGATAACTTGTACCATTATAAAAGTCCCAGACATTTTCTTTGACGTTCCATTCGCCCGATTCAGCAACCACAATTTGATTTAAACCTTCTGTGGAACGGTCAATAATTGTCAGACCTTTCATTTGTTTGCCGTCAAATTTATCGGCATAAAATAGGCGCGATAATATCTTTTCTTTTTTCTCTTTGCCGTTTTCCTTCGTTCTTAAAGTTTTATATTCAGGGTAAACAATATTATTTCTTTTCAAAGAAGGTGTATCAGATTTTAATGCTCGTTCGAGAATTTGAGTGGATTGGTATTTGGCAGCAGGTGCAACTTGATCGTTAAATACAAAGGCAATTATTGTGACAATAAAACTCATTAATACCGCAGTAACTGCAAGGCGATAAATACTGACTCCACAACCCCGTAATGCTACTAATTCGCTTTCGCTGGAAAGACGACTGTATGTCATTAATGTGGCTAGAAGTATGGACATTGGGAAAGCCAAAACAATAAATTCGGGCATTCTTAATAAGAAAACCTGAAGTGCTGTGCTGGCTGGTAAACCAGATTCGACAATTTTTCGCATTAAATCAAATGCAGCATCAACAGTTACACTAATTGATGAAAAAAGTCCGACTCCAAACAAAAAAGGTGTGATTAGTTGGCTAGCAAGATACCGATCCATTGTCGAGAAAGGTAGCAATGAGCCGATACTGTAAAACGATGATTTGAGCTTTTTTGATGCCATCATATGTAACTTCTAAGAAAACTGCAACCCAGAGTAAATAGGGAATGGGGCTAAAGAGAAGAATTTATTTTAATTGGTATAAATTACTTGGTAAATAAGTATAAATTACTTAGAATTAAGTTAATTTAAATTAAATTTATTTAAATTAATACATGTAAACAAGAAGGTCTAATTTCAATTTTACGTTCAGATTTATTAATTGTGTAAATTATTCTAGACTCTACAGTAGCTACTTTGCGGTGTTCGCAGTCACTAAGGGGTTCAAAAATTCAAGCTTGGGTTTAAGCTTGGAAGTTATCACCTAAATAATATTGTCTGACAAGAGGATTGTTATACAGTTCTTCAGATGTACCATTCGCGAGTATTTGTCCTTCGCGCATAATGTAAGCGCGATCGGTAATAGCGAGGGTTTCGCGAACATTGTGATCTGTAATGAGAATACCCATATTGCGATCGCGTAATTTGGCGACGATTTCTTGAATTTCGGCAACTGCGATTGGATCAACCCCCGCAAAGGGTTCATCGAGGAGTAAAAATTTTGGTCCTTCCGTTCCCGCAGCCAAAGCACGTGCTAACTCTGTTCTGCGACGTTCTCCCCCAGAAAGCTGTATTCCTTTACTATTTGCGACTTTATCTAATCGGAATTCTTGCAGCAAGGAATTTATCCGTACTTCCCATTCCCAACGCGGTACATTGGTTTGCTCTAGTACTAACAGAATATTATCCCGTACTGATAATTGGCGAAAAACACTTGCTTCTTGTGCCAAATAGCCAATTCCCAAGCGTGCCCGTTTGTGCATCGGAAATCCGGTAATATCCATACCATCGAGCCAGACTTTACCCTGATTGGGTTTTTCTAAGCCCGTTGCAATATAAAATGTGGTGGTTTTACCTGCTCCATTTGGTCCTAATAACCCAACTACTTCACCTTGGGCTACTGAGATATTGACGCGGTTGACAATAACTCGTTTGCCATAGGATTTATGGATATTCTCTAAAACAATTCTCACAATTTGCACCTTATCGTCAATACTTAGTGTTCGTTAGTAGAGAGACGAGGATAATCGCGTCTGTACTAACCCGAACATAACCATCTACTTACGTTTCAAAGGAGGTGTTTTTGGTGCAGATGCAGCATTATTTTGAGCTTCTTCAATAATATAAATTGATTCCACTTGACGACCGCTTTGAGGTTGGGCTATAAATCTCCCAGAATCAATTAAATATATTACCCGTTCGCCGCGTATACTGTTGCCGCCTTGTTGCAAAATAAAAACATTGCCACTTAAGACTATTTGGTTTTCGCGTCTAAAAAATTGAGCTTGGGTTGCAGTAGCTTTGATACCGCGAGAACTATAAAGCATTTGTACATTCCCGCGTGCGATCGCAACCTGGGATTTGGCATCATATTCTTGAATATCTGCTGTAATCTGGATTGGGCTGCGTTGTGCGGCTTTTTGGGCTATGGCTGGTTGTAGGCGATTTGGTGAGATTACACCGATGACAACAGGTAAAGCTAAACCTAAACTTAAACCTAAACCTAAATTACGCATCAAACCTGGGAAAATTTTATAAGCGGAGGACATAGTGATTTGGGAATTACACTTTTGGTTTTTATTTTAGTTACTTTTAGTAGTATATCCAGGCACTCATGACACATTCGGGAATGCTTGTTAAAAAACACTGCACTCCGAGTCACTAAATGGTTATAGTCTACAGGTATTTACTACACTTCAAAAAAATCTCACACTAAAATATTCTTCCGTAATTTCACAACTACAGACAGAATGTCGCTCAAATCAAGATAAATTAGTTGCACCTAACACAACTAAAGACGCTTTACCAAGGCTTGATGTTTCTTAAAATTGGGAATGGGGTATAAGCACTCCCTGTCAATCTTCCACTAATATTAATCTGGGAATTGGAAACGCTTCATCTTCACCCAGTTTTAGATTAACAATACTTTCGGGTTGGGAATATTGCAACACTTTTAACAAAGCAACACTACTATCTAAAAAATCATCTACATCAATTCCAGCAAAAATAGATGGGTAACGTCGTAAGCGATTGCTACCCTCTCCCAGCAAAATCGTCGCACCACGCAAGTTACCGTTACCCAAATGATACAAAGCTACTGCAACTTGCAATATACCTTGATAAAATGTTTTTTCAGGCTCTCCAGCTTCAATCCATAGAGCCTCTAAGGTGTCGTGGCAGGCATAGAACTGTCCCGTATTAAACTGTTCTACACCCAACCAAAACTCAGTAGGTATCAATTCGTTCATCCCATGCTGTCTCGTACTTCTTTGATGGTTTCTAGGGAAATATTTTGTTGTTCGCCAGCAAATTCATTGTCTGGGGTGAGAAATAGCATACAATGGCATTCTTTGCGTTCGCGCATGGGTACGCAAGGACAATTCCAAAAAGTTGCTGCAACTTCGGCTTCTTTGTCTTCGTAATGACGACAGGGACACAAAGGAGCTCCTAAGTCGTCCTTATGCTTTGCCAATCCTTCAATTACAACAGCAGTAACCGAAGGTTCAGAGCAGAAGTATGTGCCTGTGCGCTTTGCATATTGCTCCGAAAAATGGCGCATTGCTTCAAGATTCTTATCGCTGGACTTTAAGTTAACTTCTGATTTGTCGGATGCGATCATAGGACAGGTTTCTCATAATTTAAATATTTCTTTGCATTGTACCGCAGCCTACAAGTCTTAAATTGGGTGATATTCCCCATTTGTTTGTAACCTGAAGTCAGGTTTTTATTGCTTAATCCCTCTGTATCCCCATAATCTAGGCTTTTGATGCTATTAAGAATCTTATTCAAATTTATGTTAAGTCCTGAATAAATATAAAAATCAACAGCCAGAGGTTATAACCCACATTCCGCACCCTAACTGTCACACATCAACAAAATATTGGGAAAGTAGTATATAAAACCTACAAG
>NZ_NTFS01000482.1 GCF_002289455.1 Brunnivagina elsteri CCALA 953 | reverse complement strand
TACCTTAATGGATTAATCTTTGCTCGCTAAATAAAAAGTGGGATGCTCCCCATCTATTTTCTCTCCTCCTCCGTTGCAACAAATTGATAGTGAAAAAGCTGGTATTAGAGATGTTGAATTATATGTGTTGCGTCTCGATTTGATGCATCCGGTTGTGAATGGGAATAAATGGTTTAAGCTGAAATATAACTTAGAAGCTGCTCAACAACATAATTTTAAGAGAATACTAACTTTTGGTGGTGCTTATTCTAATCATATATATGCAACTGCCGCAGTCGGAAATTTATTTGGTTTTCAAACTATCGGGATTATTCGTGGTGAGGAAAATTTACCTCTGAATCCAACGTTGGATTTTGTCAAAAGTCAGGGAATGGAATTGGTTTATGTTGATAGAAAAACTTATCGAAATCAGCATCAAGAAGAATTATATGAAGTGTTAAAAAAACGCTTGGGTGATTTTTTTATGATTCCTGAAGGAGGTGGTAATTTAAATGGTGTTAGAGGTTGTACAGAAATACTCTCTAATTCTCTAATCGCTAATTTTTTTATTTCTAACTCTTCTATTTCTAACTCTTTTATTTCTAACTCTTTTATTTCTAACTCCCTCCCCTTTATAAGGGGAGGGTTAGGGTGGGGTAGTTTTATTGCAATTCTACAACTTGTGTATACACAGTAACCTTATCTAAGGCACAATCAACACGGGACAAGGAGATAGGTTAATCACACGATTGGTAACGCTATCCGTTAAACCTTCTTCGCTTAATCCCATTCCCCGACATCCCATGATGATTAAATTTGCCCCAATTTCATCAGCAACATCGCAAATAGTGAAAGCGGGTTTGCCCTCACGTTCGATGGTTTCGGTTTGAATACCTTGCTGCGAAAATAAACTTTTAGCAGTTTCCAGTAACTTAGCCACAGCTTCAACTGACTTCATTGGGTCAGGATTAGCGACTTCTGCGGTTGCGTCACCTGTTGCTTCTTCAACTACAGATAGTAGCACTAAGCGGCTTCTGTAAGTTTGAACGATACTAACAACAGCCTCAGCAGCTTCTCCGGCTTCGCGACTTTGATCGATTGGAAATAAAACAGTTTTAAACATTAATTCACCTGTGCCCCCCAAATCGGTACAATCTGGATGGTTGTATTTATTCAAAACATAGCAAAAGCTAATCGGAGGTTGTGCCGTGTCAAAGAAAACTTTAGCAAATTTATCAGCATCAGACTTGTCTGGCAAACGTGCGTTTGTGCGGGTAGATTTTAACGTACCACTAGATGATGCGGGAAATATCACGGATGATACACGTATCCGTGCGGCACTGCCTACTATCCAAGATTTAAGCAAAAAAGGTGCGAAAGTCATTTTAGCTAGCCATTTTGGTCGTCCCAAAGGTCAAGTCAATGAAAAAATGCGTTTAGCTCCAGTAGCTAAACGTCTTGCTGAGTTATTAGGTTCGGAAGTAATTATTTGTAATGATTGCATAGGTGATGGTGTTGCTGCCAAAATTAACGGCATGAGTAACGGTGAAGTGGCGATGTTGGAAAACGTTCGCTTCTATGCCGAAGAAGAAAAGAATGACCCAGGATTTGCCCAGAAATTGGCTGCAAACGCTGATTTGTTTGTAAATGATGCATTTGGTACAGCACACCGTGCCCATGCCTCTACGGAGGGTGTAACCAAGTATCTTAGCCCTTCGGTTGCAGGTTACTTGATTGAAAAGGAATTGCAGTATCTAGAAAATGCGATCGCAAATCCTCAGCGTCCTTTAGTTGCCATTATTGGTGGTTCCAAGGTATCTAGCAAAATTGGTGTCATTGAAACTTTACTCGACAAATGTGACAAACTGATCATCGGTGGGGGAATGATTTTTACATTCTACAAAGCCCGTGGTTTGAAGGTTGGTAAATCTTTGGTAGAGGAAGATAAGTTGGAATTGGCGAAGACTTTGGAAGCTAAAGCCAAAGAAAGAGGTGTTGAACTTCTACTTCCTACTGATGTTGTTGTTGCTGACAATTTCGCTCCCGATGCTAATTCCCAAACCGTCGGTATCGAAAATATCCCTGATGGTTGGATGGGTTTGGATATTGGACCAGATTCGATTAAGGTTTTTCAAGCTGCCCTTGCTGATTGTAAAACTGTAATTTGGAATGGTCCAATGGGTGTATTTGAATTCGATAAATTCGCCGCTGGTACTGAAGCGATCGCACATACTCTTGCTGAAATCAGCAAGAAAGGTGCTATTACCATCATTGGTGGTGGTGATTCGGTTGCTGCCGTTGAAAAAGTCGGTTTAGCTGACCAAATGAGCCATATTTCTACTGGTGGTGGTGCTAGTTTGGAGTTGCTCGAAGGTAAAATATTACCCGGAATTGCTGCTTTGAATGAAGCATAATCCGATTCTAAATTGAAAGAAATGTAGAGACGCGATGTATCGCGTCTCTCTATATTTATTCTGATTTGGACACAATAAAAATCAGGGCAGTTCTCTAATACAATATTGATTAATTGTTGCTGAATCTGCTTGCGACAGACTGCGGTGGTACAAGCATTCTCCAAACAGCCGAAGTAACTAATTTGAGATAGGGAATAATAACTGCGATCGCAAGTTTAGGATGTCTCCGCAATCCACCGAAAAATACCCGCCAATTATTTTTAAAGAAGTGACTAATTAACAACCCTAAACAGTAATTACTCGGATAACCAAGTTCCATGAGTTTGATATAAACACTTGGAAGGTCAGTATACTGCATTGCCAGTAATAATTTGGGGTCACGCATCCAGTGACTAACTCCGAAGGCATTTTCAACGTAATTCTCTTTCGAGGTTAATATACTTCCTTGTAATGCACAGTAAGCTGTCCAATATACTTGCGCTTCCCTGTTATCCAAGCCAGAATACCATTTATGTAAAGCGGTTTGGGCTGAATCAGTTCGGTAAACTTGGGCTGTCATAAAGCCAACACTGGAATTATTTGTTTTGAAGTTATGCTCAAAAATAGCTCTACCATCTTTCCGCAACTCATCTTGCTGAATATGGTAGCTACGCTCGTACAAAATTTCCCCAGTGGGAATAAAACGGCAAGAAAAATTTAGAAATATTAATGATATTTCTGGATGTTTGGTAACATTTTCAATAATATATGCGATCGCATCCACCCGAATTGGATCGTCATCACCAATTACCCATACATACTCACTAGTCGCAGTATCAAAACAATAAGCAACATTTAACATCACACCAAGATTCTTTTCTTGACGTTTGTATGTGAATGGCGTACTTGTAAATTTATCTTGATATTTCTCAACTATCTCTTGGGTATGATCCGTCGAGCAATTATCAGCAATAATAATTTCGCAATCTGACTCAAATCCCTTTAGTGCCTCAGATAACCAAACTAGCTTTTCCTCTACATAGTTAGCGCGGTTATAGGTTGGTATGGCAATTGTCAGTAATTTTTTCATGTTGTTTTTTTCTATAATATGGTAGTCAAATAATTATTTATTTTTCATTCTGCATCCTGTATTCTGTATTCCAATTCATTCTTCAGTTTTCCTGGATGAGAAAATCCTGGTAAGTAACCGTAATAGATACAACCCCTAAAAAGACCACTTAGATGTGCGAACTGCTTTAACCAAGCATTTAAAGTGGTGCGATCGCGTATCTTCAAAAGTAGTAAGTCTAAGCAAAACTTAATCGGTTCTTTAATCCAAGTTGTAGCGTATACCATTTGCGGTAAACCATGATGTAGATGTCTTTGAGATAGCAACACTGCATGAAAACCAGAACGATATTCGCGTCGTATCACAGAACTAATATCTTGACGCAAACGAATCTGAACAATAGCATTTGCTTCTTCCTTCAACTCCACACCAGTTAACTGAATTCTCCAGCAATAATCACAGTCTTCATGAAATTCCATATTTTCATCAAAACCACCTACTGATTGATGAATAGAACGCTTGACACCGAGGTTTCCAGCACCCTTAAATGGAAAATATGGATGATCGAAACCCACACCATCCCCATTTTCCTTTTGATAGCTTTTTACCAACCAAGCTTCGTTCAATTTCCAGTATTTATCCCAACCACCAACAAAATCATACCGGGAAAGTGCCGTACCCATCGCTGCGACCCAACCAGGTTCCACCACATCATCAGCATCGCAAAATGCTAAAGCTTCACCCCTAGCTGCATTCGCTCCCACATTTCTGGCATGGGAAGGTCCTCTTTTCTTTGATGCATCGACAACACGCAAGTTAGGCAAGATTTTTTGATACTTTTCGACAATATTTATAGTTGTGTCAGTGGAACCATTGTCAGCCACAATAATTTCCCAAGGCTCTGACCAGGTTTGCTCGGCAAATGCATCTAATTGTTCGGAAATGGTACTAGCTGCGTTATAACAGGGTATTACTACTTTTGAAGATACGCGATCGCACCACTTTAAATGCTTGGTTAAAGCAGTTCGCACATCTAAGTGGTC
>NZ_NTFS01000481.1 GCF_002289455.1 Brunnivagina elsteri CCALA 953 | reverse complement strand
CCGTGGAAGCAAGCTACGCGCAGCGTGTCGCTTTGCGACTCAGCGTCTACCGCGTTCCCGCAGGGTAGGGGAGGTATGGAGGGGTCAAATAATATGCAGCCTCATATAGAATTGGTATAAGCTTGAGGTGTGATATGCATGATTGGATTAAGCTCGGCTTATTACTTAATTTTTTTCACTCAAAATTGTATTTTTTATTTTACGTTTCTTTAAAAAACCAGACATGAAAGGACGAACACCTACAAAGTGCGATCGCAAAGGCGGTAAAATATGGGTCGTTTAAATCCCTACTCCCTACAAATGCAAATTACGCGAATGTTTGAACAAGGGCAATCGCTGTTTGCAACTACAAAAGTCCATGATTGGCTCAAGGAAAAGGGACATAATCCAATGGATTATGACGTGATTTTTAATCAAAAACCAGCACCTCCCGGTTCTAAATCGGTTATTGCTGTGGAAATTGAACTGCGTCGTAAAGATGGACAACCTGTAGACTCCTGGTTGCAAGAACAAGCTAACCTTCAAGCAGGATAAACGGATTTTGGATATATTCCCTGTCTTTAATAATCTCCCGTAGGGGTTAACGGTTGTTAACCCTAATTTTATTTTTATTTTTATTTTTATTTCACCTTTTCCCCAGCAATACAAGCCAAAAACCCAGCCACATAAGATAGTTGACTGGGTTTGTACTGGGTATAAGTCCCAAGGCTAATTATAATAAGTTGACTATAGAAGAGTTGCCATCATCACCAATACAACAACCGAGACGCTAATGATTTCGGAAAAGTTCCATTTAATTCAAATATTAAATAAACCAAACTTAAATAGGCAACAACGAAACATGGGCTGAAACAATTTTCCATCCTTCAGAGAAATGATGCCACATCTGGCTTTGTCTACCCTGACGCTCGACTCCATTGATAATCCGACGAAATTCTAACGTTACCGATGCAGAATCGTTGCTAAATGTAACCACTTTGAGATTATAAATGTTGCGATGGATTTTAAAATCAGTTCGGGAAGCGCGAAAATTACGAATTTCATCACCACCATACAAATTTTCCGTGACTCCAAACCTGACAACTTCCGGTGCATTCCAAAATAATTCATCGAGAATTTCTAATTTATTATTGCAAAGTGCATCCTCATATTTCATGTACAAATTGGTCAACTCTGCTACCACCGCAGGATTATTCACAGTATTCATTACTACATCTCCATTCCATCATTAATTACTTGTTATATACACGACTGTAAAGTATAAATAAATGTTTGTAGGAATATGAAAGTGCTGTGCCCATACTATCAGTAATACCGTCATAACTGTGTATTTAAAGATAATCAACGTGATTCCTCGCAAAACCGGAAATTGAACAGTTTTCTTGAATATTAAATTCAACAGAATGTAAAAATGTCTCCTATTTTACAAAATTTATGTTCTTGATAAGAAATTTGTCCGAAAAAATCATTTATTAATTTTATTTGTTACGGTAAAAAAAAGTTGTGGTTGTAACAGTTTCCAATGAATTATATTAATCTATGGACATCTGCCGACCATGCTTTAAACTACTTAGCTTTTGCAGATTCTATCCCCCATCGTACTGAGGGTGAAGCTGTACTTTTAGAACTAGTACCGAAAAATGTAAAGCGTATTCTTGACTTGGGAACAGGGGATGGTCGATTGCTGTCTTTATTAAAGATTGAACGACCGAAAGTTGAAAGTATAGCTGTTGATTTTTCTCCAACCATGCTGGAAGCTGCAAGAAAGCGATTTGCTGAGGATACAACAACAGAGGTAGTTGCTCATAATTTAGATGATCCATTACCTACTTCGTTATCAAAAAATGGTCGTTTTGATGTAGTGGTATCCAGTTTCGCCATCCATCATTTAATTCACACACGCAAAAAAACACTTTACACTGAAATTTTTGACTTACTCGAACCTGGTGGAGTCTTTTGCAACCTAGAACATGTAGCATCTCCGACACCTACTGTACACGCATATTTTCGGAAGGCAATCGGAATCGAAAATCAGCCAGAAGACCCATCTAACAAGCTTTTAGATGTAGAAACCCAACTAAATTGGTTGCGTGAACTTGGCTATATAGATGTTGATTGTTACTGGAAATGGCTGGAGTTAGGGTTGTTGGTTGGATTCAAACCAAACTAAGACCATTCATTGCAGTATTCAGTATAATAAATGAACTTAATTTGGCTATTGTTGCGGGCTTCTTCATTACAAGTTGCGATCGCAATTCTCACGGGTTTAATCAGTGGTGGAACTTCTGCGAGGTTAATTGCATTAATAAACAGTGCAATTAGCGGTAATTCTACTGAGGATTTAGCATGGCAATTTCCAACTTTGGCGTTAATCGTTTTAGTTAGTGGTATTATCTCCCAAGTTCTCCTGATTAAGCTTTCGCAAAATGCTGTTTATCGTTTGCGGTTGCGATTGAGTCAAGGAATTCTGTTTTCACCATTGCGTCATCTTGAGGAACTTGGTGCTAGTAAACTTTTAGCAACCCTGACTGAGGATGTGACAACATTATCAAATACAGTTTACGCAATTCCATTTATCTGTGTCGATATTGCTGTCATTGTTGGTTGTTTGGTTTATTTGCTGTGGCTATCGGGTGCAGCTTTTGCCTTTACTATCGGCTTTTTGATGATAGGAGTTGGTAGTGTCCAATTATTAATTAGTCGCGCCGATTATTTTTTAACATTAGCACGGGATGAACAAGATAATTTATTCAAGCACTTTCGAGCAATTACTGATGGCATCAAAGAATTAAAATTAAATGCTATCCGTCGGCAAGATTTCTTCAGCGAAGATTTACAGAATAGTGCGGCAAAATCCCGTAACCAAAATGCCGCTGCGCTTTTTACATATTCAATTTCGACAGGTTGGGGAAATTTATTATTTTTTGTCTTAGTTGGGTTGATACTTTTTGTAGTTCCACAAATTCTTACTATTAATTCATCTGTGCTAGCAGGATTTGTATTGACTTTGACGTACATGATGCTGCCAATGCAAAGTATTTTAGATAAATTACAACAACTGGCAAAGGCTAATGTTGCCTTACAAAAAATTGAAAGTCTTGGTTTAGAATTAGCAGCACAAACCGAAGATAATACGCTGATTTTACATCCGATTAACCAAAACTGGCATCAACTAGAATTACAGCAAGTTACTCATACATACAGAGGAGAAAAAGAAGATAGTAAATTTACTTTAGGTCCATTAGATTTAAGTTTTAGTCAAGGGGAAATAATATTTATTGTTGGTGGTAATGGTAGTGGTAAATCAACACTTGCCAAATTAATTACAGGTTTATATGTACCTGAATCAGGAAGAATTCGGTTGAATAAGAAGGTAATTACTAATGATAATAGAGAATGGTATCGTCAACATTTCTCAGCCGTTTTTTCCGATTATTACTTGTTTGAAAGACTCTCTGGAATCAGTAATAATTTTTCCAAGCAGCAAGCACAGGAATATTTACAGCAGTTAAAGCTTGATGATAAGGTTGAGATTAAACATCAGAAATTATCGACAATATCACTTTCACAAGGGCAAAAAAAGAGACTTGCTTTACTAGCAGCATATTTAGAGAATCGTCCCATTTATTTATTTGATGAATGGGCATCCGATCAAGACCCAATTTTTAGAGAGATTTTTTACAAACAAATTCTCATGAATCTTAAAAAGCAGGGAAAAACTGTTTTAGTGATTAGTCACGACGACCATTATTTCCCTATTGCCGATCGCGTGATTAAATTGGATTATGGGCAGATAGAATATGACAAGCGAAATCATGATTTTTCGTAAGTAAATTCTAATTCTGGGCAATCTTATTAAAAGGTACATCGGTAACGGGGTAAACTTCCCATCCAGCTGCATCAAAATGCCACCATTCGGTTACTAATCCTGTAAAACCTTGTTGTTTCATTGCATCTTCGAGTAACTGACGATTTTGGCGCGATCGCACAGTGCCACCATTATAACTACGGCGTGATTTGCCGCTAAATTCGTCAAATTGACTTGGCATTTCTAATTCCTGACCATTACCATCAACAAGGGTCAAATCGACGGCAGCACCACGATTGTGACGGGAACCTTGTGTGGGATTTGCCACATAATTCTCATCTGGTACTACTTTCCACATTTGCCTTTGTACAGATAGTGGTCTGTAGCAATCATATACTTTTAAACCTAATTTTTTCTGCTTTAGATTTTCTTGAATTTGTGCTAATTTTTTAGCTGTACCATATCGCAATACACACCTTGGTTCAGGATAGACTTTTTGTTTTAAAAAGTTATTATTTGTAGCATATTTAATATCTAAAATAATTTCACGGTTAATTGATTGAATATCGACAAGTTGGGATGGATTAATTTCTTGTTTATTTACATTTGGATGATTTTGATTGGGAGTTGGAGAACTATTTGAATTTGGTGATTGAGTGCTTAAACTAGTTTCTTCGGATG
>NZ_NTFS01000480.1 GCF_002289455.1 Brunnivagina elsteri CCALA 953 | reverse complement strand
TATTTTCTGTTAGTTATTTTGTCTTTTTCAGGAATAGTAAGTTCCAGATTTGAAGATGTATGCGAATATTTTTTATACTTGTTAATTAGTTAATTAATATTAGCAAAACATCATTTATAAGTGTTTCTCAAATCAATTAATGATATAAAAACATTAAAAAATGCATCATCTATTGCGATATCAACAAACAACATCAGTGATAGTTGCGTTTACCTAAATAAATGATTGATGAATTAGGATTTTGGATGATGCTCAAATTTCTTTTTTCGATGCCTACTAATTACCAATGCCTAATTAAAACTAACTTATTAGTTTGGTCTAGCTACAGCTATAATCTAAAAGTGTTTTTCTGAGCCTGATGTATTCAATGACGCAGTATAAAAAAAATAGTTGCAAGGTTGATGGGAAATTTTAATTGGATATTGGGCATTGGATATTGGGCATTGGATATTGAGAATTACCTATTCCCCTCAAAATTAAAGCGACGCTCCAATCAAGGGCATCGCATTTGGGGGATGTTAAAAAGTTACAGTCTCAAAATCTAAGTCTCAAAGAGTATTAGTATCCGTAATTGTTGGAGTTGTAGTAGTAATCCTTATTGCGATTCATCGATATAGTTAAGGGTGAATCTAAACGCAGGTTTAAATCCCGATCCGTATAAATCGCAATTAAATTTGCTTCTTTACCACCTTTGATGACACGGTAGATACTACCAGCAGCACCACCAATTAATAACTCACCTGCTCCAACCTTTTTGTCCCCGGTTAAAAGTCCAATGACTGCTCCTGCTGCTGCCCCATAACCAGCATCACGGAGAATTTCACCTGTTTGTGGTCCCTTTTTGACTTTTTCTGTACGGGTAATGATATCAGAGGATGCATCGATTCTCTGGGTTTCACCGTTCGGTAATACTATCTCTCTAGCAATAAATTGTGTCCCTTGTACATCTTTAGAGTCACGGGAATCGCGAGAGTTCCAGGAATCGCGTCTTTTTACGGGTACAAATTCACCTTTGATTTTACTATCACGGGGAATTAAGATGTTTCCACCATTACCATCAACGAGGTTTTGAGAAACTACCAGTGTCACTTTCATTGTTTCACCTGGGACTAGGTAAATTTTCTCTTTATTGTATTTGGTAGGGATTCTTGCACCTCTGCTAATTGTAATATCGCGGCTATTATTTACACCGTTTCTTGGTTGCCCAATGCTATATTGAGCATTTGCAGGTGAAAGTACAAATATTGGTGCAACTGTGCCTGTTGTAATTGCCATAGCCATCATGGCAACTGCACCAGATTTCCAACGGTAAATAGATTTCATAATTGCTTCCTTTTGCGTCTCCAGTTATTTTTACTGACGTGAAGTTACTTAGTTTGTTTCTAATTTGTTTTAGATTTGTTTTAGATTTGTTTTAGATTTGTTTTGACTTTGTTTTTACCTATCTTGCGGAGTATTTAGTTAGATGAGTGGTGGTTGATGTATAGAGATATTGGATTTACTGACTTAATAACCAGAAAGAACGCTTCGCGAACGGGATATCTTGCCCGCTATTGTCAGCAGGAAGCATCTTCCTCGCACTACCTTTAAAAATAAAATAGATGGGGTTTAGTTAGGTAATTAACTGAATCATCTAAGAGCATGTTTGAAAAGTTTGGGAAGGTATAATTTGTCATTCTGAGTGGAGCTTTGCGGAACTTACTCCGAAACGGAGAAGCAAGCTACAGCATGACATAGAAGAAGACTTTTCAAACAACCTCTAAGAGCGATAAGCATAGCTCAATGCCGGAGACATATCGCACTTTTAAATTTGAGTTGCTTTACCCAATTAGATATGACACCAAGTGTCAGCCAAGACGCTCACTGTAAATATTTGTTCCAACTCTCTTTTTTTTGTTTTTATAATCTGTGTCGAATGACTTATGTCTATATAAACAGAGGCTAATTTGATTGAATGCTCTTACTTCTATTGTAGTTCTAAATTCCAAATTCCTATTCAATTTTATGTAAGACAAGACGCTTTTATGGAAAACAAGATGCTCCGATGGAGCGTCTCTACTGCGATCGCATTGGCATTAGGGTTATCTCAGTATCTTGTTATTATTGCATTTCTAAGCACTAAGTATTCTCTAGGTTCGGTCATTAGCATTTTGAATGTAGTGCGAAAAAATATTATTGATGCTGCAAGCGAATGGCAAAATCATTTTGTTTGGGGTTGAAATTACGATTTCTTTGTTTTGCCAAAAACAGATGCATTATTTTTAATCTAAGCCTCCGGCAAGCTTGACGGGTTGGTAGTTGGCAAAATTTATTTTTTGCCTCACAAAGCAAAAAAGTTGTCTATTAGGAAGAATTTTGTTCTCTTGAATGTAAACAATTGTAAAAATGCAGTAATAAGGACTAGAAACCAGCTTTTTAGATAGCTACACTAACAACAAGTGTATGTTTGTTCTAGTCAAGAAAAATTAAAGTCAATCTGAAAAAAGAAGGTCTGGCGCAAAAGCCTCGATGATTCCAGTAAAACTGACTCTGAAAAATTTCCTTAGCTACCGTGATTCCATATTGGATTTTCGCGGTTTGCATACGGCGTGTATTTGTGGTTCAAATGGCGCTGGAAAATCTTCGCTCCTGGAAGCTATCACCTGGGCAGTATGGGGTGAAAGTCGCGCTGCGGCTGAAGATGATGTGATTCATACTGGCTCGAAAGATGTACGGGTTGATTTTGTTTTTCAAGCAAATGGGCAAGTTTATCGAGTAATTCGCACTCGTAACCGAGGTGGAACTGGTGGTTTAGAGCTTCAAGTCGAAACACCAAGTGGTTTTAAGGCTTTGACGGGTAAAGGCATTAGGGCAACCCAGGATTTGATTTTAGAGCATGTCAAGCTTGATTATGATACTTTTATCAATTCGGCTTATTTGCGTCAAGGACGGGCTGATGAGTTCATGCTCAAACGTCCAGCAGAGCGTAAGCAGATTTTAGCGGAATTATTAAAGTTAAATCAATACGATCGCTTGGAGGAACGAGCTAAGGAGTTATCGCGACAATTAAAGGCTAGGGGAGAGGAGATTGAGCGTTCTTTGGATGGAATTAAGGGGCAATTGCAACAGCGAGAAACTATTACCCAACAGCGAACCGATTTAGAAAACGAACTTAATCAACTTCAGCAAGCACAACAATTTGAAAATATTAAATTACAAAGTTTACAGGTTGTGCAGCACCAGAGGCAAAATTGGGAGGAACAACTAGGCTTTGTCAGGCAACAGTTTACCAATTTGACCCAAGATTGCGATCGCTTGGAAAAGGAAAAGTTAAATATCAGCAGTCAGTTGGTTAATTTGCAGCAGTTATTAGGGAAAACTGCGGAAATTCAAGCTGGATATCAGCAATATCAAAATCTCCAAACACAGGAAGAAGCCTATTCTGCGAAATTTCAAGCGTTCAACCATGCTCAACAACAACGACAGCAGCAGCAACAGCAACTCAACAAGCAGATTCAAGCTTTAGAAAGACAATTGCAGCAAGTTCAGGCACAATTGGAAGCATTGTTGCAACAAGAGCGAGATATTCAGCAAACCCTGGGAAAATCGGGGGAAGTGGAAGTTGCTTTAAAACAACTGGCAGCAGCAAGGCAAAGATTACAGTATCTCGACGATTTGCAAATGCAGGTTTCCCCAGCATTACTGCAACGTCAACAATTACAAACCCAAATCGATCGGGTACAGGCAAATTTAGTTGCTCGACTCGAACAAATAGTAACTAACGAAAATCAACTCCAACGCACTTCCAAACGGCAACCGCAAATTCAACAAGCGGTTTTAGCTGTGGCAATGCAAATCGAAGAACTAGAAAAAACGAAAGTTTATTTACAGCGAGTTCAAGAAAAAGGGCAGGAACGAAGACACTTTATTGAACGTTTACAAGCACAACAACGGGAATATGAGCGACTCTTGGGGGAACTCGAACAAAAGTTGCAAATGTTACAAACTCCCAATGCCGTATGTCCTTTGTGCGAACGTCCTTTGGAAGAACATGACTGGAACCGGGTTGTAAATAAAACCGAGTCTGAATATAAAGATACTGAGGGACAACTTTGGGTATTCCGCGAGCAAATGGCTGTATCTGACCGAGAAATTCAGGTTTTACGGCAGGAATATCGTGATATTTCCCAAAAATTATCCCCCTATGATACCTTACGGGAACAAAGGGGACAATTAGCGGCACAATTGGAATCTAGCAGCGATGCAGGGGTAGAATTACACAATATTGCTACCGAGAAGGAAAAATTAGAGCGAGCATTACATTTAGGTGATTACGCACCAGACAAACAAGCCGAATTACGTCAACTTGACGAATATCTCCAAAATTTAAATTACAACGAAAAAGACCACGCTTTAGCAAGGAATGAAGTCGAACGCTGGAGATGGGCAGAAATTAAACAAGCACAAATCAAAGATGCAGCCAAAAATCAAGCGAGACTACAACAACGTAAACCCGAACTCGAAGCCC
>NZ_NTFS01000048.1 GCF_002289455.1 Brunnivagina elsteri CCALA 953 | reverse complement strand
GTTGTTCTATTTCCCCTCCAAGTATTGCAATGTCTGTCTAAACCTATTCTGCGTCTTCCTAAAAGAGTCGCACCCAAAGCGTTTTGCCAAATTGAGTCCGCCCCAAGTTAGAAGGAGCGGGAAGATGCCGTAGAAGATGCAAATACTTAACAACAGTAGGTGTCCACGGATTGATAGCGATCGGAGAAATGCGATCGCCGCGAGTCCTGGACCAATCAATAGTAGTATCAAAATCAAAGGTAAGTAAATCATAGGGTTTTCCAGTACAATGATGCGAAAAACAAGTGGGAAAAGTACAGGTTAACGGAATTTATCGCTGATTTATTTTCCCGATGCCCTCAGCCTGCTTGTTGACGATTTTCGGGTTTCCATAGTAGTTAATTTCGCCAATACCAGATGACTTTATATCCAGTTGTCTTGTCACATAGAGGTCAACACTACCGACTGCATTTGAATTGACCTTGGCATTGACAGCACGCAAATTCTTTGCATCTACACTGCCAACACCCGACAGTGTAATGTCCACTTCCTTTGTTTCACCAGATGCCCTGAAACTTCCAACTCCAGTCACCACTATCTCCAAGCGATCGTTTTTAATGTTAGATAGATTCGCTTCACCGACCCCATCAAAGACGAACCGCTTCACATCAGGAGTGGATACGATGATCTGTAATTTTTGCTGAGGACTGTATCCTTTAGTTCCTCGAATGTACAAAGTACCGTTTTTAACTTCAGTGGTAATTAATGGGATGATGTTATCGTCGCCACTGATTTCGAGACTCTGCTGCCCTTGAGAACGCACTGCGATCGCACCGACATACTCCACATCTAGAGCATTGAAGGAGGCAAGATATCTAGTTTCCGTCTTAGTAATACCACTTCCTTTAATATTTGAGGGGATGCCAATAACAATGCATCCAGCCAAGCCGAACGCTAATCCAATACTGAGCAGTGTCAATCTCTTCATAGGGTCTTTCACTCCGTTAATAATAATATCTTCTAATAGCTAAGTCAGTGTTTCAGATAGGTTTCGGGTAAGATGGTTTCAGTCATAATTTTGGAGAATGCCTCAAACTGCTCAAAGACGACAGAATGCGCTGCGTTCTCAAAGGTAAACCGTTGCTTGTGGGGTGTTTTTCTCTAGGTTCTTTCTTATTCATCTTTTAATTCTCCGTATTTATAGCAACACAATAAACACTGTGCGCTGAGTTGATACTGATAGACCCCGCGCGATCGCGCCACAACGAACGCAGCAAATATTGAGTGGAGTCGGCGTGAGGTAGACGAGAAGAGTCATTAGCCATGCTGCGGTTCGCCTTGTTTATTTAGGATTGCTGTAAATTGTATAAGTTCTAATAAAACATTCAAAAGATAGAGGTTATATGGAGCAAATTTTGTAAATATTGAGTTTGTGGTCAAAAAGTTCAAGTTAATACTCAATTACAACTTGACTAAGATAGAGCCAAATTCCAGAAATTAAACAATCTTAATGTCTACTATAGGAGAAAGACAACTAAAAAGCTCTTTAAAAACCCAAAAAATTGCAGTCAAAATACTAGATTGAACCTCTTATCTGACCGTGTTTTGAGGATAAAAATATGCAGAAATTTTTTCTAACATCATTGCTGGGAATATTATTCAGCTAATTGAGTTAATTTATGCTGAATCGTCGTCTATCTGCCCTCTTAATCAAAGAAGCCACTGAACTGTTAAGAAATCGCCAACTGGTGATTTTCCTAACCATTGCCCCAATCATTTCAATGGTGATTTTTGGCTATGTCCTCAATTCTAATGTTACCAATCTGCGCCTCAGCATTCTAGATCAAAACCAAGTGGCAATCAGCCGGGAACTGGTGGATGCCTTTACAGCTAATCACGTTTTTCTTGCCGATCGCTATCCTCATAGTCAACAAGACCTGACGCAGCAAGTCGAACGCGGACAGGTTGACGCTGGATTAATGATTCCATCGAACTTTAGCCGCGATCTCCTACAAACCGGCAAATCAGAAATAGCCGTGGTTATTGATGGGATTAATGCCTACACTTCCGGGCTGGCTAAAGGCTACATCACTGAAATCATTACCCAATTCAATCTTGATTTGCTCAAACAGTATCAACCTGTATCCACTCAGCTAGAAATTCCCTTGCGATCGCAGATTACATTTCGCTATAACCCTGGAATGCTCGATAGTTGGTTCTTTGTACCCGGCGTGATTGGTGTCATTATGACGTTGAGTGCAATTCTCGCCGCCGCAGTAGAAGCAGTTAGAGAAAAAGATCAAGGCACTTTGGAGCAATTGCTAATGACACCAGTTGCCTCTACTGCAATTTTGATCTCAAAAATTGTGCCTATTTCGGCTTTGCTAACTGGAACATTACTAGTGTGCTTTGTAACTGCCAGTTGGGTATTTCAACTGCCATTTCGGGGCAATTTATTCCTGTTATTATTCTTTTCTATTCTCTACATTCAAATTGGTGTTGCTATTGGGTTGGCAATTTCCACCTTCTCTAAAAACAAATTACAAACCATATTGGTAGGTATCTTTTTAAACATTCCCATCATTTTGCTGGGGGGTGCAGTCACAGCAGTTAATAGTATGCCATTGCTATTTCGTTGGATTGCTCAGATTAATCCCCTTTATCACTACCTAGTTATCTTCCGTAGCATTCTTCTCAAAGGTGTTGGATTAGAGGTTTGGTGGTTCCATGCGATCGCCATGATTTTGTTTGCAGCTTTGACCTTGCTTGTAAGTGCAAATCGCTACCGAAATCAACTCAGTTAAATCGAGTATTAATTCAAATTTAACAAATTTAGATTTAAGGGTGTATTTTATGACTCAACTTACAAAGATTTCGCCTCCTTCCACAGAAGCAAAACCGATTGAACTCCCCAAACCGCAGCCTCCCAAACCACCTTCCCGGCGATGGCTGTGGTTATTAATTGGGATCATAGCGATCGCGGGAATCGGAGTTGGAAGTTGGTATTGGCTATTTCGTCCCAAAAACACTAATGCAATTCAATTTAGTGGTCGCATCGAAGGTTATGAAACTGATGTCAGCACCAAAGGCACCGGTCGCGTGGAAGCAGTGACGGTACGAGAAGGAGCAGTTGTTACCAAGGGACAATTACTGATACGTCTAAGTGATGATGAAATTAAAGCAGAACTAGCAGGAGCAACGGCACAGGTTGAAGCTGCAAAGCAACGAGAAGCCGCAGCCCGTTTGCAGATATCGGTGGTAGAAAGTCAAATTGCCGATACAAAGTTGAATTTACAGCAGTCTGAGGGGGATACAGAAGGTAAAGTGGCAGAATCAGAAGCAATGGTTGCCACTGCAACGGCTCTCTTAAAACAGGAACAAGCACGGGTTGGAGAAGCCAACGCCTTGTTAGAACAGGCGCGAGTCGATCGCGATCGCTTTGTTCGCCTAGCAAACCTGGGTGCAGAAACCCAACAACGGGGAGACCTGGCACAAACTGCCTTCAATACAAGCCTGGCTGCTCTTCAAAGCCGTGTGGCGGCGGTAGAAGTGGCGCGTCATGCGATTAAAGTTGCTCAGGGAAAATTGACCCAGGCGCGTACAACAACACTCAATCCCAATCGTCAGGAAACGAATATCAACCGTTTACAGGTTCAACTAAACCAGTCAAAGGTGGCGCTGTTGGGAACTCAAGCTGATATGAAAACAGCCGTTGCTAATTTACAACTGATCCAAAGTCGCTTGAATAATTTAACTGTAACCAGCCCTATCAACGGTGTTGTTACAACCCGCAGCGTCGAACCTGGAACCGTTGTCTTGCCCAGTCGTCCCCTATTGCGAATTGTAGATTTGAATCAGGTTTATCTACGGGCTTTCATTCCCGGCGGACAGGTGGCTCAAATTCGGGTCGGGCAACCTGCGAAAGTTTATCTCGATAATGACCCAAAGCACCAAAAGCCAATCAAAGCAATGATTTCAGCCGTTGATGCCAAAGCATCGTTTACACCAGAAAATGTTTATTTCCAAAAAGACCGAGTAGAACAGGTATTTGGTGTGAAACTAACCATTGATCAACCAGGTGGTTTTGCTAAACCTGGTATGCCTGCGGATGCTGAAATTCCACATATTTAAAGTTGTGCATCTGCTTCTTATTTCGCAAAAACTCTATTCAACATTCAACCCAACAATCCAATGATTAATCATCAATCTCAAGCTACAAAAGGTGTTGCTTCTCCAAGAGACGATTCGGCAGATATGACACGGGGAAATCGTGTTGCAGTTTTGCTTACAGGTTATGGTGAAGTACAATCTTATCGTGAACTGAGCGTTTATAACCGGGCTGCTAGTAAATATATTGCGGCTCAGTTTCTGCCAATTCCAGATTGGTTGTATCCCCTAGCTGGTAAAATTCTCGCACTCCAAGATTTGTACAATTTCGGAGTCAAACATCATCAATTTGTTTCCCCCGAAAATGAGATTTTTGAGCAGCAGCGACTCGGCATCGAAAACCAGTTGCAAAATCGATGGGGAAATAGAGTAGAAGTATTCAAGGGCTTTTATTTTTGTAAGCCTTTCGTGCAAGAGGCTGTAGCAGAGATTATTCAGCAAGGCTTTGAGAGCTTACTGATTTATCCTTTGCTCGTTGTCGATTCTGCTTTTACTGGTGCAATTGCGATCGAACAAGTAAATGAAGTTATTAGCGCAAACGCACAGGCTGATTGTTCTCAAAACTCTCCATTTAAATCGATTCGATATATTCGATCTTTTGCCACTGAACCTGATTATATCGATCTGATGGTGCATCAACTCGAAGAAACCCTGACTCAACAGGATATCAGTTGCTTTTTTGAGTCTCGAGTTGGTATAGTTCTCACTGTTCATGGTGGTCCTGAGAAAGCCCAAGGACTATTGACAGGTACCATCGATGGGCAAGCACTTTATGATGGTGTGCGATCGCAATTACAACCGCGATATCCATTAATCTCGATCGGTTGGATAAATCACGATATGCCATTTATCAAGTGGTCGCAACCCGATCTCAAGCAAGCTGCGACAAGTTTAATTAAAGCAGGTGCCCAAACTATTTTGTTTAAACCACTCGGTTGGGTGACAGAGAATTATGAAACAATTCTCGATGTGGAGGATGCAATTAAATCTTTACGTCGTCAGCATCCAGAGATAAATTATGTGAGGAAAGAGTGCGTCAATGATGATCCAGACTTTTTAGCGATCGCCGCAGGATGGGCAAGTTTACAGATCGAATCTATGCTAATTACCCAACCAAATTTAGTCGGATAATTTTCTACTTACCGATCGATGAAATTACAGGATCGATCTCATGAATATAAATTGTAGGCGGTCGCATAGCCATGTCGAATATAAAACTCAGTCAAAGATGCGAACTGGTTAAGGCTTATATCCTAATCAATCAATTCATCCAGTAAATCAAACAGTAGTCATTTAGATTATTTGGAGGCAGTTAATTAGCGCAAGGGAACGATCTTCCAAACCTTGCAGTTTTCTTATACTTCGCGCACAGACTGACATGGAGGTTTGCCAACAGCAAAAGTTGTGAGGAAGCCTTCAAAAATTCTCCAGGTTACTAAAGTCCTTTAGAGCAAGATTGTGTAAGTTATGAATATCCTGTTCCAGTCCCTTCAGATGGGCGATCTGATACTTCCAAATCGAATCCTGATGGCTCCGCTTACCCGTTCTCGTGCCGAAGGGCATTTACCAAGTAGTTTGATGGCTAAATATTATGCCCAACGAGCTAGTGCTGGACTGATTATCGCTGAAGCGACAATGATAATGCCAGGAAACTCCGCTTTCTGGCAAGAACCGGGAATTTACTCCGATGCCCAGATTACGGGGTGGCAGAAAACTACAAATGTAGTTCATGCTGCTGCTGGTCGGATTTTTCTGCAAATTTGGCATGGAGGTCGGGCTTGTCACCCTCTGTTAAATAATGGTCAGCAACCCGTCGCCCCCAGCCCAATCGCGATCGTGGGATATGAAGTGCATACTCCAGAGGGCAAAAAGCCCTATGTTATGCCCCGCGAACTACGTGATGACGAACTCCCTGTCATTGTGGCTGGTTTTAAACAGGCGGCGGTAAATGCTAAAGCCGCAGGCTTTGATGGTGTAGAAGTACATGGCGCAAATGGTTATCTGCTAGATGAGTTTCTGCGGGATGGCTCGAATCATCGGACGGGAGCCTATGGCGGATCGCTCGAAAACCGATCGAGGTTGATGCTCGAAGTTCTCTTAGCGGTATCCTCTGTCTACGGTAGCGATCGCGTTGGGCTGAGAATATCGCCACTGAACAGTTTTAACAGCATGAAAGATAGCGATCCGATCGGTTTATCTACTTGGTTGGCAACCAAACTTAACGAGTACGATCTTGCCTATCTCCATGTGATGCGGAGTGATTTTGCTGGGCAACAAAGCGGCGATATCATGAAACCGATCCGCGCCCATTATCAAGGAATACTCATTGGCAATATGGGATATACGGCGGCAGAAGCTGAGGCGGCGATCGCGGCAGGACAGATTGATGCCGTTGCCTTTGGGTCTAGTTTCCTCGCTAATCCCGACCTACCGGAACGAATTAAGCAAGGTGCTGCGCTAAATCAGCCAAATCCAGCGACATTCTATTCCGAGGGAGCTGTGGGATATACTGACTATCCAACCTTGAGCAACTCATAAAGGTTTTTTAATCGATCGAAAAAGAGTTGAAATGTACTATTCCACTGCAAAGTTTAACAGATCGGCGCGCGTTGGCGTAGCCTCGGCTCTGCCGAATCGACCTATTTTTGATGTTTTACAGGAAAAATAAGATTATGGTTTCTCCAGTTAATCTCAAGACTGTAGCTAGTTTACCTGCACAAGAAGTGAACGGCTTGCCGTCTGCAACTGCAATCGTTCGACTCAAACAAGAAGGCTATAACGAACTACCTTCGGCACAAGCACGGAATCTTTTATCACTCGTTTGGGCGGCAGTACAAGACCCGATCTTTCTCTTACTTGTTGGCGGCAGCATTATTTATTGGATTTTAGGCGACCTTCAGGAAGCCTTAATCCTAATAGGTTTCGTCTTTTTCATGACCGGAATTAGTCTCTATCAGGAAGGTAAAACCGAACATGCATTAGCAGCCTTACGGGATCTTTCCAGCCCGCGTGCCTTGGTGATTCGAGATGGACAGCGCAAACGCATTGCCGGGCGGGAAGTCGTGCGGGGCGATCTCTTAGTGTTAGCAGAAGGCGATCGCGTGCCTGCGGATGCGATCGTCTTATCCTGTAGCAACCTCTCCACCGATGAATCATTATTAACTGGGGAATCCCTCACCGTTCGCAAAGTTGCCGCTGAAGGCAAGGTAGAGGGGATGCAATGTCCGGGGGGCGATGGATTGCCGTTTGTCTATTCTGGGACATTGGTGGTACAGGGGCAAGGTATCGTCGAAGTCCGATCGATCGGTACCCAGACAGAGATGGGCAAGATTGGCAATGCCTTACAACAGGTAAAGATCGAAACAACCCCGTTGCAGCGGGAAATGACTCGACTAGTAAGCCGCTTATTTGGGATCGCATTAGCGTTTTGTGTAGCGATCGTGATTATTTATGGCTTCACTACCGGAGATTGGCTCAAAGGCATTCTCGCAGGCATTACCCTCGCAATGGCGATTTTGCCGAATGAATTTCCGGTCGTCGTCACTGTCTTCCTCGCCCTGGGAGCCTGGCGAATTTCACGGCATCATGTCCTAGCGCGGAAGGCTTCCGCCGTGGAAACTTTGGGTTCGGCAACTGTCCTATGTGTGGATAAAACTGGAACGCTGACGCTGAATCAGATGGCTGTACAACAGCTATTTCCTTATTGCCAAAATACTCAGCCCTACGATTTGGGACAGCATTCACGCGAGCCATTACCCGAATTCGTTCACGAACTAGTCGAATACTGCATTCTCGCCAGTCAACGCGATCCCTTCGATCCGATGGAGAAGGCATTTAAACAATTAGGCGATCGCTATCTCGCTCACACCGAGCATTTGCACAAAGATTGGCAGCTATTACGGGAATATCCGCTTTCACCGCATCTGCTAGCAATGTCTCACGTTTGGCGATCCTCTGATGGGAAACAGTATGAAGTTGCCGCCAAAGGCGCACCAGAAGCGATCGCCGATTTGTGTCACTTCACACCCCAACAGCAGCAAAGCCTAGCCGCCCAAGTCAGTGAAATGGCAAATTTAGGCTTGCGGGTATTGGGCGTTGCTAAAGCGGCTCTAGTAGGCGCACCTCCACCATTTTTACCGCCTCATCCATCGCTGAATCCCGCACATTTACCAGAAAAACAGCACGATTTCCCTTTTGAATTTCTCGGATTAGTTGGACTTTCCGATCCCGTGCGTCCGACTGTAGCGGCGGCGATTGCCGAATGCCATACTGCTGGCGTGCGAGTGGTGATGATTACGGGTGATTATCCAGGTACAGCTCAAACGATCGCGCGGCAAATCGGCTTACGGGAAACAGAAAATATTATCACTGGCGCAGAACTCGATCGCCTGAGCGACACCGAACTCCAGCAACGAATTGAAACTATAAATATCTTCGCCCGCGCCATTCCCGAACAAAAATTGCGATTAGTCAATGCTTTGCAAGCTAAAGGCGAAGTCGTTGCCATGACGGGGGATGGTGTGAATGATGCCCCCGCGCTCAAAGCTGCTCAAATCGGGATTGCGATGGGGCAACACGGTACGGATGTGGCGCGGGAATCGGCGGCGTTGGTACTATTAGATGATGACTTTTCTTCGATCGTGCAAGCAGTCAAACTCGGACGACGCATCTTTGACAATCTGCGGAAAGCAATGGCATATCTAGTCGCAGTTCATATTCCGATCGCGGGGATGTCTTTAATCCCAGTTTTGTTTAAATTGCCATTAGTATTGCTACCGATTCATGTTGCCTTTCTCCACTTGATTATCGATCCGGCTTGTTCGATTGTGTTAGAAGCCGAACCCGCCGAACCCAATGTCATGAATCGTCCGCCGCGCAATCCACTGGAGCCATTATTCGGTCGCAAAACGATCGGTTTAGCACTACTACAAGGACTAGGAAGTTTGGCGATCGTCGCCACGATCTTTGGGATTTCGGTTTATCGCAACCAAGGCGAATTAGATGCTCGTGCCTTAACATTTACCACATTAATTTTAGCAAATTTAGGATTGATTCTCAGCGAACGTTCGACATCGCGCCTGAGTCTCAAAGTTTTCAAAGATCCTAATCCTGCCTTGTGGTGGGTAATTGGTGGCGGACTGATTTTTCTCGCGCTTGTACTTTATTTGCCATTCTTGCGGAACTTGTTTAGCTTCTCATTTTTACATTCAATTGATCTAGCGATCTGTTTGGCAGGTGGAGTGATTAGTTTGGTTTGGTTTGAGTGCCTCAAGTTGCTGAATAAAATTAAAACCAATAGATCATAGGCAAAAGTATGGCACTGTTGAAGATGATAGTTATCTCATCTCTTCAATTCTTAAATTGTTTTTAACAATTTGTATCGTAATCAATCAATTCATACAGTAGATCGAACAGTGATTACTCAAAGTAGTAGGTAAGCACAATTTCTTGCTTAATTCGGATTTTTAAATAAGACAGAGCAGTTAGATTATGTATCTAAAAATCCTATCCAAATTACGGTCGGTTCGGTCATTTTTTAAGCCCAAAAACAATTCGTTTGTACTACTTTTTTCGCTCTATTGCGAATTTTCGCAATTAACTCAACAAAAAAGACGAATGCACGAATCTCCCAAAAAAAAATCAGTTAGACTCTCAAAAATTTACAGAGTCTGAATACCTCATTCTATCGTTGAGAAAATATTTTTCTCTGGGAAAAGTCTCCGAACCGATAGTAATTTTTCATTGTTCGGTTGTTTTTATTAGTTTTTCATCAGGAGTCTTATGGTAAGCAAAATTGAGTTAAGCAAATCTTTGCCGCGTGAGCGATGGGGCGAATTTTTTGACCAGTTTTCCGATGGTAATCGTGGACGGCAGATTTCGATTGAAAGCATCAGTTTAGAACTCGGTGATGAAACGTTGATTCAGAACGCACCTTTGCTGGCGATAGTTTATGATCGCCCTGGCAAAGGTAATGATTTGGTGATTGAAGTGGGTAAAGATGAAGTGACTTACGCTCACGCGATCAATGCACCCACTGAAGTTTTAACGGGACAAAATTCAACTGGTCAGATGATCGCACTTTGCATCAGTGATGCTACTGGGACAAAAACGCTAATCAAGCTACAACCCAGTTGAGCCAACAAAACAGCCTTATGGAAGCTAGAACGCTAAAGCCACAAGTGAGGCATCATTTCCCAAACCTGGGCAAGCAACATCGTCGCCTATCCAATCTTGAGCTATCTTGTTGTTTCGCTAGTTAGATTCATCTTTTATAACAAACTATAGTTCATCCAAAAGGAGATCAGATGAGAGTTATTGAGCCTGAAATTGATGAGCAAGTTATTAGTTCTGGATGGACAACGGCGATCGCTGTTCTCATGATTATATTGGGTATTATTGCGATCGCATTTCCTTTCCTGATCGGCGTTGCTTCAACCCTAATGTTTGGCTGGATATTCATCTTTGCAGGCATTATTCAAATTGTTTATGCCTTACAGTCAAGAGGTGCAGGTCAAGTCATCGGGAAGCTGATTCTTGGTTTGTTATATCTCTTCGCTGGCATTTTCGTGGTGGCAAAGCCGCTCGAAGGGGTACTTGCCCTGACGCTAGTGCTGGGCATTACCATTTTTGTCCAAGGCATTATTCAAGTGTCGATGGCGTTTCAACTGCGCCGAACTGCACCGAACTGGATATGGATGGTTGTAAGTGGCATCATCGGCATTATTTTCGGTATTTTCATTTGGTCGAGCTTTCCGTTTAGCGCCGTTTGGCTAATTGGCACTTATATTGGCGTAAATCTCTTGTTCGATGGCGTTTGGATGCTCACCGTAAATTCAGGACAGCGACGCGCTTTACAGTAGAGCTTTAGAGCTATCTGACAAGCCCGAAGCATTACCGCTATCAAAACAAATATTACGGATGATGAAAGAGATGAGGTGTATTTTTTCACATTCTCTTTTAACTGCATGAGGATATTCAAAATGGCTTCTCTAAAAATGGGGTTACAACGATCTAGTAGAATTGTCCGTCAGTTGTCTGTGGTCGTTGTGAGTGCGATGCCCTTGGCAACCATCTTCTATGGTATCGCACTCAGTTTAGGAAGCTGTGCGTCGAATGTGTCTCCTCAACCTCAATCTACTACTAGTCGAAAACAATTGCAGGTTGTGACAACCTTCATTCCAATTACAGACTTTACCAAAGGAGTTGCGGGCGATCGCGCCCAAGTGACACAACTGTTACCAACCAATGTTGGTCCCCATGACTTTCAGGCAAAACCAGAGGATGCTCAGAAGCTGGTTAAGGCTGATGTGCTGGTAAAAAACGGATTAGGAGTGGAGGGATTTCTGGATGAATTGGTTAAAAATGCAGGCAATTCAAACCTGAAGATTATTGAATCAAGCAAAGGAGTACAGACAATATCTACAGAAGCAATCAATGCCGGAGCAGGCGCAAAACCCGATAAATCCAAACATGAAGAATTCAATCCCCATATCTGGCTCGATCCCAAGCGAGCCATCCGCCAAGTAGAAAACATTCGGGATGGGTTAATTGCTGCTGACCCCAGTGGGAAAGAGATTTACACCGCCAATGCCGCCGCTTATATGCAACGGTTGCGAGAACTGGATACGGAAACCACAAAAATGCTGCAACCCTTTGCGGGTAAAACCTTTGTTGCCTTCCACGACTTTGCACCCTACTTTGCTCAGAGCTACAACTTGAAAGCCAACTTTCTGGTGGATGTGCCAGAAGACAATCCATCCCCCAATGACGTGAAGCGGGTGATGAATACCGTGAAGACAACCAATCTCAAAACCCTTTTAGCGGAACCCCAGGGTGGAGAAGATGCATTTGCAGCACTGGCAAAGGATTTGAAGGTTCGAGTCAGCACCTTTGACCCGATGGAAACCGGAAGCCCAGAAGCTCTGCAATCAGAGTATTACATCACCACCATGCGCCAGAATGTCAAAACTATGGTGACAGCATTTACTGGTAAACAAGGAGGCTAATTGAAAGAAATCGTCTTATCAGTGAAGGAGCTAACCGTTTATCGGGAAAGCTACGCAGCAGTGCAAGATGTTTCGTTCTCCCTAGAGTCAGGAACGGATACATCGATCGTCGGACCCAATGGAGGGGGTAAAACGACATTGGTGCAAGCCATTTTGGGAATTTTGCCCAGACATTCAGGTGAAATATTCATCCTGGGTCAACCCCTCACTCGCAAAGGATTTCTCCCATCGCGCCTCCGTCAGCAAATCGCTTACCTACCACAGAACTTTCTGGTCGATCGCCGCATTCCCATGACGGTAGACGAACTGGTGGGCTTAGGTTGGGACAGGTTGGGGTTTCAGTTACCTTGGGCAAACCGCAAAAAACGTGACCGTGCTGTTCGAGATGCTCTAGCACGGGTTAATGGCAGCCATCTCAGAACTAAACTAATTGGTGGGCTTTCTGGTGGTGAAACCAAGCGAATGTTGCTGGCATATTGTTTAGTTTACCCGCGTCGATTGCTGATTCTCGATGAAGCCCCGGCTGGATTGGATATCCGGGCTGAGTCGGAGTTTTATCAACTACTGTATCAACTCAAGCAAGAACAAAATTGGGCAATTTTACAGATTTCCCACGACCTGGATATGGTGCGGCAGCATTGCGATCGCGTCCTCTGTATAAATCGCACCTTACGCTGTCAAGGAACCCCAGAGGTGGCGCTTTCCCCCGATAGTCTTTCTGCTCTCTACGGAACAGAATTTGCTCGATACCACCATTCCCATTAACCCCATTTCATCATGTTTTTTCAAACAGAACTCACCCACGTCATTGAATTGTTTCAACTACCTTTTATGCAACGGGCATTGATGGGCGGTATCCTGACAGGGATCATGGGTGGAATTTTGGGAAGCTTGACAATTTTACGGCAGTTGTCTTTTTTCTGTGATGCACTGGGACATTCAGCCTTGTTGGGCATCAGCATCGGATTTTTATTAGGACTTAATCCATCTCTTGTTTTACTGCCATTTGCGGTGATCTTTGCCTTAGCGGTGTCCTATTTATTGGAACACACCCGTTTATGGACTGATGCACTACTCAATATCATCTATTCCTCATCTTTGGCGATCGCCATCATTATCCTCAGCTTTGTAGGGCAATACAAAGGCGGACTCAATAATCTTTTGTTTGGCGATATTCTGGCAGTTCAACAAGTGGATTTAGGTTTAAGCAGTTTGCTGTTAATCGTCTGCACGATGTTCATTGGGCTGACGTTGCGAACGCAAATGTTACTGACTGTGGATGAATCATTAGCGATTGCTCGTGGTGTGTCAGTATCAACTCATCGTATGGTATTCATTGTGCTGCTGTCCTTGGTGGTGGGAATTTCCATTAAGGCGATCGGTGTGTTACTGGTTAGTGCATTTGTGGTGATTCCAGCTTGTGCAGCTCGCTTGCTTAGTCACGCATTCACAAATTACGTGTTGTTATCAGCAGGACTAGGAGCATTAAGTGCCGTGTTCGGGATGGTGCTTTCAGCTTGGTTTAATTTGCCATCCGGTCCCAGTATTGTAGCGACGCAATTGGTAATCTTTCTCATAGCAATGGTGTTACCTCGTCTTAGCTTACTGATTCATCAGCCCTAAATATCTCTAAAGGAGAAAAAATTATGATTGCTCAGACTCCGATTGCTCAAACTCCAACCGATGAACAAATTCAGATCGATGATTTGTGTATTAACACGATTCGGACTTTATCAATGGACGCAGTTCAGCAAGCTAATTCGGGTCATCCGGGGACACCGATGGCACTAGCTCCTGTGGCTTACTGCCTCTGGCAAAGATTTCTGCGATTTGATCCCAATGATCCCATCTGGGCAAACCGCGATCGCTTTATTCTCTCCAACGGACACGCTTCCATGTTGCTTTACTCACTGCTGCATTTGTGCAGTGTGAAAGCCGTGAACGCTCAGTATGAGCAAGTAGCTAGGTTAGCTGTAACACTTGATGACATTAAACACTTTCGTGAACTCGATAGCAAGTGCCCGGGACATCCTGAATATCGCTGGACTTCAGGGGTAGAAACCACTACGGGACCATTAGGACAAGGAGTTGCAACGAGTGTAGGTATGGCGATCTCATCCCTGTGGTTGAGGAAATATTTCAACCGCCCTGATTTTGAGATGTTTAACTACAATGTTTATGCACTGTGTGGCGATGGCGACATGATGGAAGGTCTTTCTAACGAAGCCGCTTCTTTAGCTGGACATTTCAAGCTGTCGAACCTATGTTGGATTTATGACAACAACCGCATCACCATTGAAGGTCATACCGATCTCACTTTTAACGATGACGTAGCAACTCGCTTTATCGCTTACGGTTGGAACATCACGCGGGTGGGCGATGCTAACGATTTGGAAATGTTGGAGCGAGCATTTAACACGTTTCAGGAAACGAGCGATCGCCCGACATTAATTATTGTGGATAGCCATATTGGTTATGGTTCGCCACATAAACAAGATACCAGTGCCGCCCACGGAGAGCCACTGGGTGAAGCAGAAATCCGCTTAACTAAGCGTAATTATGGTTGGTCTGAGGATGCCAAATTTTTAATTCCCGATGGAGTGCGAGAGCATTTTCAAGCAGGTATGGGGCAGCGAGGCGTGACGCTTCGCGAGGCGTGGATGCAGCAGTTTGAGCAGTATCAAATCCAACACCCAGATCTGGCTCTTCAGCTATATCAGATGCAGCATCGCCAACTTCCTGATGGCTGGGATCAAAATCTGCCGACTTTTCCAGCCGATATCAAAGGAATGGCTGGACGAGAAGCTTCGGGACAGGTGTTAAATGCGATCGCTAAACAAATTCCCTGGTTAATGGGTGGATCAGCCGATCTAGCCCCTTCTACTAAAACGCGCCTTACCTTTGCAGGGATGAAAGATTTTAGCACAGACAACCGCGATGGTCGCAACTTCCACTTTGGTATCCGAGAAAATGCGATGGCATCGATTTTAAATGGGATGTCTCTCAGCAAAATTCGTCCTTACGGTTCTAGTTTTCTGATTTTTAGCGATTATTGTCGTCCGGGGATTCGTTTAAGTGCGCTGATGGAAATTCCGGTGATTTATATCTTCACCCATGACTCCATTGGGCTTGGACAAGATGGACCCACACACCAACCAATCGAGCAGTTAGGATCACTGCGGGGCATTCCTGGACTCATGGTGATGCGTCCCGCCGATGCTAATGAAGTCACCCAAGCATGGCGAGTCATCATGAATCTGCGTCATGAACCTATTTGTCTAGTCCTCAGTAGACAAGATTTGCCAACCTTTGATCGCACTAAATACTCACCTGCTTCTGGTGTGAGCCAAGGGGCTTATGTGTTAGCTGATGCCGATGATAGTCAACCCGATGTGTTGCTGTTAGCGACTGGCAGCGAAGTCTATTTGTGCATCAATGCTTATGAACAACTCAAGACCGAAGGCATTAAGGCGCGAGTAGTGAGTATGCCCTCTTGGGAACTGTTTGAGCAGCAAAGCCAAGCCTACCGAGATAGTGTGATTCCTCCTCAAATCACTGCACGGGTTTCAGTTGAGCAAGCCGCTACCTTTGGATGGGAGCGATATGTCGGGCATCAGGGACACAGCATTGGCATGAAGACCTTTGGCGCTTCCGCACCGCTAAAGGAACTGCAAAAGAAATTTGGCTTCACCGTTGAGAATATTGTGTCGGCAGTCAAAATACAAATAGCCAATCGTTAAATTGAACCCTGAACCCACTGCCACAGTGAATTGACTCCGCCGAACTCACGTTAATAGACATCTCCCGATAATGAATGTAGAGAGGTAGCAGTGCTACCTCTCTACAAGGGTTCTGCATAACGCATATTTAATTTCTGGAGATGTCTAATGTATGAGTGATTCAAATCGAGCTAGCAGACAATCCATCGATCAAGAACGACGTGAAATTTTACAGCAGATCGAGGAATGGCTAGAAATACCCATGCTCGTATTGAGTTTCGTCTGGACAGCGCTGCTGATCATTGAATTTGTTTGGGGACTTAGTTCACTTTTAAATGCAGTCAGTACAACGATTTGGATTGCTTTTATCGTAAACTTCACACTTCAATTCCTGCTTGCACCCCAGAAACTCAATTATTTAAAGCACAACTGGTTAACCGCGTTTGCGCTTCTTCTCCCAGCAGTGCGGATATTTCGTGTGACGCGAATGATTCGGGTGTTAGGAACCGCACCTGGGGTGCAAGGAGTGCAACTGCTGCGCGTTCTGATTCGGATCAATCGGGGAATGAAGACGCTTTCTAAAAGTGTTAGCCGTCGCGGATTTGGTTATGTCGTCGCGTTAACGCTGCTTGTTGTCTTTACTGGAGCCGCAGGAATGTATGTGTTTGAGCGAAACATCCCCAATAGCACACTCACGAATTATGGTAATGCACTTTGGTGGACTGCAATGGTCATGACAACAATGGGATCAGATTACTTTCCCAAAACGCCATTTGGTCGAGTGCTGTGTTTTTTGTTAGCTTTATATGCCTTTGCAGTATTTGGATATGTCACTGCAAGCATTGCCACGTTTGTTGTGGGTCAAGAGGCAAACGATGATGAAGGTGAAATTGCCAGCGATAAATCGATTAAAGCACTCCAAGCCGAAATTGCTGCATTGCGGAAAGATATCCAAGCCCGTCCATAGCCGAATGGTAGAAAAAGTTACATTAGACTTCTTCCCAGAAGTCTAATGAATTAAGAGTTAAAAGCCTTAGGCAGGAACCGAAATACTGATTTTATGACTGATTCTGTCTAGCATCTCCTTAGCATAACTAACATCCTTGTCACTACCTGTCACAAGCATGATAAACTCACCTGCTTGGATTTGAGTTTCATACTTTAGTACCTCATGCTTGGGGATTCCTAGCCCGGTCAAAGCACCAGCCAGTCCCCCTACAGCAGCAGCACCAGCAGCACCAACAAGTGTTCCTTCCAACCAACCCGCTAATACTCCAGCAATGGGTCCAGCAATGATAATAGGAGCGATTCCGGGAATAAACAGTACCCCAGCCCCTGCTAAAATGCCAAACAAACCTCCAACGAAGCTACCCCAATAACCACCACCTGCGGCTCCGGCTTTAGCAGTATCTTTCCAGGTGAGAAATCCGCGCACATGTTCAGTAGTCTGGTAGTCTTTGCCAATGATCGAGAGCTTTTGCATATCAAAGCCTTCTTTTTGCAATTCCAATACAGCCCTTTCTGCTTCTGCATGGGAGGGGAAATGAGCAGCAACTGTATGTGTATATGTCATGACTTTATTTCCTTTATTTATGTCAACTAACTTCTAAGGACAAACTTGATTTAAGAAGGCAGAGGGCAAGAGAAATACTGCCTCCTTCACTTATGTCTTAATTCTCCGTAGTTCCCGCAGCAACTTTAGCATCTAGTCTGGCAGCGATCGCTTCTAAGGTTGCTTTTTCAGCTTCTTCTATTGTCGCCATTGCTAAGAAAGCTACTGTATTTGCATGGTTTTCAGCTCTATCTGCCCGATGTTCAAGTTTCTTGACATTGCGACTCGTTTTCCATTCCTCGACCTTCGACTTCACTTCAGATTCTTTTTCCTCGAATTGAGTTTTGAGCTTTGCCCGGTACTCATCGAATTCTTGTTTCTTAGCATCTAGCTTTGCCTTTCCTTCATCAAGCTGAGATTGAATCTCAGCTTGAGTTTTTTTCGGTAGAGATTGAATGCTTTCTCTAAGTGATTTTGCCCTCTCTTCAACTGCTTCTAAATTGTCATGCAGGTTTTTGGTGAAGTTGTCAATTGTAGTACTCATGATGCTTCCTATAGTATGTTTATTTTCTGAAATTTAGCTCTATCCTCATCAAGTTTTGATTGAATATTAACTTGAGTTTTTTCACCACAAGCTCAATAGTTACAAATTTTGCCCAATATAATCTCTACCTTTGGAATGTTTTAGTAGAACTTATACAATTCATACATAATTTTAACCATAGAGTTTGACAATTCTAAGCTTTCTAATTCTTTGAATTGAAAATATGCAATAATCTGCCTGTAAAATTTTTGATTTTCATCTTCATATACTTTTTTGTTAAATGCAATTAACGAACCAATAATTTTAATTAGCTCTAATTGTAATGCGATTTCTGAATGATATAAACTATGTGATTCCTTTTGATATTTATTCAAGTCTCCTAACCATTCTCCACAGTGATTGCAATATCCAAGACGTGAGTTATAAACGATTATAGGTAATTTCTGATTACAATGAAGACATTGAGTAATTAGGGGATAATGATGATGAAAACATATAACAACTGGTTGAAAACACCAGATTAACGGTTCGTATATAGATAATTGATTTTGATACCAATAGCTATAACAGAAAGGACACCAGGCTCTCCAATATCTGGAGTATACAAATCATAACTTGGATATAAAGCTAGGTTATTAGACTGCATTTTCTTTTCCTATTGAATCTCGCACAGGTTTGCGAATACCAATTGATTTTCTTCGTTTTTTTGGCTCAATATCTTGAGGTTTGATTTCCGGTTGTAAAGGATAATTTTGTCTAGAGATAGGGGGACGGGATAAACCTAATTCTTGATATAGTTCTTCTTTCTTTCCTTCAATTTCTGCATATCTAGCTTCTCCCTGTTTAATATGCTTGAGAATATTGCGACATTGACCAACTGATAAAGCTCTGTTTTCTAAATGCTTGAGCGTCACAGTAGAAGCATTTTCATTTAATGCCTCTCCAAGAGCATTTCTTGACCAATTTTTGAGGATACCAACACATCCTAAACTACGTGAATACAAATACTCCCAATGTGATAAGAAATCTGGTGGTTCTCTGGTTGGTATTTGACGCTGGAAATTCCAAATTACTGAGTGCCAAATTTCTCTATCTTCTTGAAATTCAGCATTATAACGAGGTAAATGGATATAAATACTACGGCGACTCAATTGGTCTCCTATATCATGGAGAGTAAGTAAATCATAAGTACCAATTAGCCCATGTAAAACATGAGTGATATTTGCTAGTGATTTAATTGCCTCAGGTACATCAGTTAGTTTTCGCCCACTTGCTACAGCTAATAGGTGATGTGCTTCATCAATAAAAAAAATCTTTGGCTTTCTTTGTTTTAATGCTTGCTCTAACGCCCAACCTAATTCAGTTTCCAAAATTGCTGGTTTAATTATTAATTGACCAATAAGAACTTCTATGATTCTGCATCTGTTTTTTCAACTGAGCAGTAGCTAATTCTATTTCTTTTTCAGACCGCCCTCTAAATAAAGGATAGTATTCGCTAATACACTCTACCCAAAGCCCTTGAATATAAGCATAAGCAATTCCTGCATTAAATGGGTCGTACCTAACATTAATCAAAGTTCTTTCTACTTGTGGGTCGCGAAATGTTTGATGCCAATAATATTTGTTATCTATTTTTATTCCTTTACCTGGTTGAACTAAAGCTTTACCTTTTTTTGTTGTTGGTAAAGTTAAAATACGAAAATTATCATCATAAGGAATTAGACGACCATTACGGCTACCAAATTGGTTAATTCCCATTGTAAAAACTTCATGAGGACTTTGCCCATGTAAGGCTGGATGTTCAGTGGTGTCATATAAAGTCCAATTAATTTTTGCGCTCGACCAAAGTTGGAAATTAAAACCGAACTGTTGGGCATAGTCTAACCCAGGTGGTGATTGCCATTTATTATTATCATCAAGTTGATAGCGGTGAGGACTTTTCTGTGCTAATTTTTCTAATTCTCTTTCTGTCTTACACTCGACCCAACCAGCACTATGAGACCTAATAACAAAAAAATCCGGAGTAATTATTACACCTAAATTACGCCCTGATGCAGAAGAATATTGAATTTTAAAGGGAGGTGGTTGGTCATAATATTCTAAAACATCTCCAGAATGTTCTAATTGATAGATAAAAGGAAGTTCGACTTTATGAGACTCAAATTGAATTGTTACACCCATCTTGCGGCTTGGATAACGTCCCGAAACGTTCTGGCGCCGACTTCCTACACTACGAGACGGACAGGCATTGCGAATCTTCTCAATCTCAATTCGAGCTTGATTTGAAAGACTTTGGTTTACACACCATTGGTTGAATTCTTCTTGTGTCATCATGGCTGCACCCCATCATTACACAACGCAAACATTCTTTGTCTTGACAGACTCTAGTATCTTTTATATATCTATAGTGATGTAAATACGATGTAAATTATCTAAATTTAACCTTACTGTTAATTACGAGAGCATTTAGTTGATACACACTGGTCGCATTTAGAGTGAGCTAAAGAATTAACGTTACGTTGGCGGATAGCGTCTTAGATGATTTAGAAGTATGGGCTGCGTCTCAAGGTCGTCCTACAGCTAATCTTGCTGCTTTTTTGATTGAAATGTCGATTAAATTAGCCAAAAATAGTGGTGAATTTCCTGATAATTCTTCAGTTATAACTCGTAAGCCCTAGTCAGAAATTAGACAATTAACTTTTGTTAAAATTGTCCGATTATTTTGTTGATAATTTATTCTTAACCTTTACACTTAAGGTATTGCTTGCTTAACGATTGTAGATGAGTCGGCACTACGTAAAATTGTTCGGTTCTAATCGCAGCAAAGTATTGATACATATTGTTTTTGTGTTCAAATATTATTAAGAAATAAACGCTACATACTTATTACTGAACTAGGAAAAAATATTAGTACTTACGTCCGGTTTATGCTTCCATTTTACGTACTAGGACAAGTTATGCTGACAATGTTAGGAATTGATGACAATTAACTAACGCAACAATAAGGGTTTCAGACCTTAAAATCCTCGCTTATGCTTCCAGACCCTGACAAATTTTGGGTCTGGTTACAGCTTGTCTGACAACTTTATCGACATTAACCGGGCATCACAAACGAACTGTGGAAGAATGGTTTTATGGGAAACCCTACCATTATTCTGTGGAAATTTTACTGCGATGCTTTCATTTAGTGTTTACATTGCAGCAATATTTTAACCAATAAGTTATACGAGTATTTATCACGAAAAAGCTGAGTCAGATTTCTGTATACTGGCGCTAACTACCAAGAAGAGAATGAGCAAATAAAGCGGCTTGAGTACGATCGCGTAAATTCAACCGACTGAGAATATTGGTAACATAATTTTTTATCGTGTTTTCGGAAAGAAACAGCGATTGAGCAATTTCACGGTTATTCGCTCCAGAAGCAATTAACCGCAATACATCTAATTCTCTTGGTGTCAGTTGTGCCAATCCAGGGTGTGGTTCCACAGTTGGGATAACATTAGTAACTGGCATCAGTGCTTTTGCAAACAATCCAGGACCGTACTTGGGTAAATGCTTTGATTTCCTCTATTTCTTCAGTATCTGATTTTCCAGAATCAAGATAGATTTTCAGACGTTTTAAAGCTTGTGGTGAGACTGTTTTTATGTAAGCGATGGGGCTATTTTGGGAACCACTTTTATCTTTGAAATAGCCACTGTGACTAAATAAAATGGAAAAATTATTAATGTTTTTTAAACCTACATTCATTGCACCCCAACCACCAGAAGATAAACCACCCATTGCCCAATAATCTGCATTGGATAATGTCCGATAGCGTTTTTGGATGATTTTCACAAGTTCGTTACCAATAGCCGTGGATACTTTACCATTAGAACCATCGAAATATTGGGGGTCCCAATACTTACTCGAACCGCGTTTGTCATTACCATCGGGTGTAATTACAATGCTTGGAGGTAATTTACCCGATGCATAGAGTTTTTGCAGAGTCGTAAGGGCATCACCTTTTTTGTCAAACCAATCTTTTGGGTTCCCATGTCCCCCATGAAGGAGGAAAATTACTGGATACTGTTGTCGAGGGTTTTGGTCGTAACCTGGAGGTAGGGAAATTCCATAGGTACGAGTTCCACCCATTGCTAGACTTGTGTAGGTTTCGAGTTTGTAGGTGAGTGGTGTTATCAGGTCGCTAGATTTCGGTTGTGGTGGTAAAGTGGCATTTAGCTGTTGTGGTATTTGGGCTTTGACATCTTGTGGGTAGTGACAGCCAACTAAGGTAAAAGCTGATATTAGTAGGTAAATAGGGTAGTATCCAGGTTTATTCATTGCTTAATTGTAGGGTATGGGTAAAGAAAAACTTATTATATATTTCTGATTTATTTCTGACAAAATTGATTATTTTTTTTGACTGGTGAATGTTTCTTGATGAATTTGCGTTTTCACCCAATTAGCAATGGAAATATTAACTAATTCAAAACATTCTGCCATCACTAAGTGTCCAGCATTGGGAAAATGTAAATGTTGATGATTTGCAAATAAACTTGCTAATTCATTTCCCATTTCGACAGTGAACATTGGGTCTTTGCCACCAGTTAATATTAATACTGGGATATCAGAAATTTTAAATAATGGATTGCGGTTAAAAAAACTGTATTCCCAAAAGATATCTAAGGCTTTATAAGATTGAGAGTCAGTTGGTACAGGACACTCTAAAAAGAATTTTTTAATGACATCATGATTGTAAGTAGAAGAAAACGAATTAGTTATAGACTGTACTCCAGGTAGATGATAGATAAACCTTCCACCCCATTCCATAAACTTCATTAAGGGTATTTCCCACCAAGGTACTAAATTATGAGTTCCCCCTGCGATCGCAATTATGCCACTGACGGGATAGCGCTGGGCAAATTCTAAACCAATGGGAACTCCATAGCTATGACAGCATAAAATGGGTGATTTAATTTCAAAGTATTGTAATAATCTTTTTAAATCTCTACAATGTCTGCCAATTGAATATTTGGGGTAAGAACTTGACTGTCCATGTCCTGCTAAATCGTATGTAAGAGCTTCCCAACCCTGAGTTTGGGCAAATTCATACTGACTACGTAAATTAAACCGATTTCCCGTACCTCCATGTAGAAAAACCATCGCTGGGTTATTCCCTGGAGTGTAGCAAACTTGTAAGTTAACCCCGTTTCGTAGGTTAATTGGACAACCAACTAAAGCATCTTTGATCGAGTAATTTATCATTTACCTATCAGATTAAATGAATATGAAAGGTGAAGTATGAAAGATGAAAGTACCATAATTCATACTCCATACTTCAAAATCTCTGAAGACTAGCAATTAAAACTTGCCATTCATTCAGGGTAAATCAGATTTATGTCAATGTTGTGTCAAAACGGTGGAGATATTGCGACTGGATGTAATTTAAGAAGTGATGAGTAAGTAATTATGAAAGGAAGGCAATATTGCTAATTATCCTTTCCTCTTCACTTTACCCAATGTCCTATCCCTAAATTTGATTATGTCCAAAAAATTCAACTTGACTCCGCTATTTAGCCTGGTTCTACTTGGACTTTCAGTATGGGCAATTAGCAACCAACTGGGGGAGTATAACTACCGTGATGCGATCGCATCTGTAACTGCAATTCCCAAAAACCGTTTGAGTTTATCGATTTGCCTGACTGCGTTGGGGTATCTGGTGATGGTTGGATATGATATTTTGGGGTTTCGTTATACCAAATATTCCCTACACTTGAATAAAGTCGCGTTTGTCAACTTTATTAGTTCCGCTTTTAGTAATACTATCGGTTTTGCTCTACTTACGGGTAGCGCAATTAGGTACCGATTTTATGCGAGTTGGGGAGTTCCGAAAATTGCGATCGCTCAAATTATCGCTTTTACTAATTTCACTTTTTGGTTGGGAATGTTAGCTGTTGCTGGTTTCGTCTTTGTCATCAACCCCTTACCAATTCCCCCACAATTACATTTACCTTTCACAACGGTTCGTCCTGTTGGTGTAATTTTTTTAGTTTTGTTGGTGATTTATTTAACTGCTTGTATTTTTATCAAACAACCTTTGATCATCAAAAACCACGAATTTCGCTTGCCCAATTTTAATACTGCGATCGCTCAAATTATCACTTCTAGTTTTGACTGGTTAATCGCTGCTGCCGTTCTTTACGTCATTTTACCTACCAATACAGCAGTTTCATTTATTGATTTTTTGGGTATTTACTTGCTAGCAATGTTCGCAGGTGTCGTCAGTAATGTTCCCGGTGGCTTAGGTATATTTGAAACAGTGATTTTGCTAATTCTTTCTTCAAAAATCCCTGCTCCTGCAATTCTCGCTTCAATGCTAGCATATCGGGGTATTTACTACTTCTTACCTTTGCTTTTAGCTGCAACCTTACTTAGTATATTTTCAATTATACAAAAAACGTATCCGCTCGGTAAATCGGGGTAGAAAAAAAATCAGAATGTAAATTGGTACAGACTGCATTATAGAATATGAGACA
>NZ_NTFS01000479.1 GCF_002289455.1 Brunnivagina elsteri CCALA 953 | reverse complement strand
TGAGATTCACTTCATTGATAGCCATTTCTAAGGAAATAGTATCATTTTTTAAAGCGAATTTTTTGGCATTTTCTAAGCGAGTAACTTCACAATCATAAACGTCATAATCACTTGTATCCAAAACCTCTAAGCGCATACCTTCATATAATTCGCAATCCCACATATCATTAAATTTTAAAATATCATTCATAATTTTTACCCCAATTCAAAAACCATTTTAGCAAAGCTATAATACTCTACAAAGGTGCATCATCCACCAATCTGGTGATGCCTTTTGGCTTTTTTTACTTTTGCTCTGACGTACTACTAGTGTACTGCTGAAATCAGTATTTAGTACAGATGGACTATTTAGATTAGAATGCGCGATCGCAAGTGACTCAAGCTTGAGATTATTGAGAACTATTAGTATTATTACTTGAAGTATAGAGTTTCTGTTATAGATGCAATAAGTTTCTCACAAACATTGTTTAAGCCTTGATTAAGCAGGTGTAATATTTATGAATATATTTAAATTAAAAGAGAATTAATTGCAATTACTTGCATTTATTTTTGAGTTAAGTTAGAGTCTAAAGATAGGAAAAGCTGGACTTTGTATCCAGGGTTAAATCTAATTTTCGGGAGGGTAGGATTGAGAACAGTACAAAAATAATAAAAAATAGATAGCACAGTTCGGCGTAAATAACCAGACCATTATTTAATCCTCAAATTCCCAGTAATAATAGGCTTTCCCCCACTGCCTACTGCCTACTCACTACTGCCTTGACGTACTAGCATGTTTGTTGTGATTGTGTTTTTAATCAGTTTTGAGTCAAAGAGCTTGCTACTTGATTATTTCGACACTTAAAAAACAACTCGAACAAAAATCAAATAGCTTTTCTCAACTAAACTTCACAATCAAGAAACTATAAACAAAGTAGTCGATTGAGATGTGAAGGGAGCAAATTTTTAAATTCTGGTTTTATTAGTAATAATCTATCTCAAGATAGATTACAGCTATTTTTTATCGGAAGATAAATGGTGGGAAAGTGTTGGTAAAATTAAAAGACTACAAAAAGATTGTTTAATACAGGGTTCAATAAATATAACTTATCTTTTCTAAGGAAAATATCGTAGTGTTGACTACGAAAGCTAAAAAAATGATATTTCTAAGCTGAGATTATTAGGTTTAAACTTTTAGATTGAGGAGGAGTATTTAATTTCAATATAGCGTTAAAGGTTAAATATTTTTCAGATTTTTTTTGCGGAGATAAAATAGCAGTAGATGATGGTTGTAAAATAGTGTAATACTCCAGGAATGAGTTGCGATAAGCGAAGCTTAATATCAAAAACATATCGTAATCGTCAGAATTCAGTTTAAATTTAAGTTTAAATTAAAGTTATGCTCTAAATATTTTCTGGTATCACTTTACCATCGAAAATTTACTGAATGCATTCAAGTATTAGCGAATCAAAGCATCTCTGTTGGTAAAATCCTTTGTTCGTAAAGCACATCAGTCAATACAAGATAGGTAGAATGGATAATTTATTTTGTTCTGATAATTCCCGGAAAGTGGGAGAAGATATTATTGGTAGCGCAACCAATTATCAAACTTATATATTAATTGAATGTCCACAACCTTGGGCATCGGAAGCATTTGACTCTAAATGGGTTCCAAGTAACTTAAAGGCTTTGGTTGAGGAGGTTAAAAAAGCCAGATTACCGATTAAGTTTCTGTTAATTGCTAATAGTTTATCCCACAAAGTCAGTCAAACGACACTTCTAATCTATCAGAGAAAAGAAGGGCTGGGAAGTGGTTATGTAAAACAAGAATTTAACTTGCCAAATATAGAAGATGTAGCAGCAATTATTAAGAAATGGTTGTGGGGAAAATTGCCAGCTTGTGAATTAGAAACCCATGCAACTAGAGATATTTTAGTTTGCGCTCATGGAAGTCACGATCGCTGTTGTGCGCGTTATGGTTCACCTTTTTATTTTTATGCTGCGGAAATTATTTCTGATTTGCATCTTGATAATGTGCGTATTTGGAAATCAACACATTTTGGTGGACATAGATTTGCTCCCACTGCCATCGATTTAGCTGAGGGAAGGTATTATGGTAGGTTGGAACAAGATGCTTTTAAATCAATTCTAACCCGAAGAGGGAATATTGAATGTTTGAATGAAATTTACCGTGGTTGGGGAATTTTACCACCAGAGATTCAAGGGTTAGAGAGAGAATTGATTCTTCGTTATGGATGGGATTGGTTCAACTATAAAGTCGCAGGTAGGATTGTCGAGCAGAGTCAAGATAAGGGTAATATTTTAGCTGAAATCAGCTTTGAAAAATCCGATGGTTCGACTTATTGTTACCGAGCGCAACTTGTCAAAGATGATGCTAAGACTGTAGAATTAAAGAGTTCCTGTGGTGCTATTAAGGAATCGGTGCTTACTAAATATACAGTTACTAGTTTATGGGAAGCTGCGGAAAAAGTTGTTAGTTTACAAAATCGAACTTATGCAACTGGAACTTGAGATAGACTGAATATCTTTAGATTAATATCTTCAAAAAATTATTCTGAATCGGGAATTGTACATTAGCGATGGGATAACAGATTCTAACTTTGATAAAATTCGCGAATATCCTTCATTTCAAGCTTTATTTGCATCAGAATAATTGCTTTTCGTAAGTTGTTTATCGCTAATTCAGAATTATTTTCCTGTGCATGACAACAAGCAAGATTGTAGAAAGCGGGAGCAAAATCAGGTTCAATCTCCAGAACATTCTGGTAAGCCAAAATCGCTTCTGTATATTGCCTAATCCCTGTTAATGCTAAACCTTTTTGGAACCAGGAATCTACATCTGCTGGTTTGCGTTTGAGTATTTTTTCAGAATTACGTTTTGCTTCTTTAAATGCTATTAACGCTTCATCATGACGGTTTATTTTTTCTAACATCAAACCACGACGATTCCAAATATTTGCATCTTCAGGTTGAAATCGTAACTTTTGGTCGCAGACTGCAATAATATCTTCATATTGCCCTGTATTCTCTAGTAATTTGACTAAATTTTGCCAAGCACTAGATTTCGGTTCTAATTTTAAAACTTGCTGATATGCGGTAATTGCCTCTTCATCCCGTTGTAGTTTTGTCAGGGTATCACCTTTCCCATCCCATGCCAAGCTGTGCTATTATTCGTATCTATCTCAATAGCTCGCTCAAAATCGGTAAGTGCTTGCTGGTAATTTTCCTGCTCGATTAATAAATATCCTCGTTGACATAAAGCTTCTAAATAATCGGGTTGGATTTCGATAGCTTTGTTGAAACAATTTAATGCTTCGTAACTTTCATCTGTATCTGTAAAAATAATACCTTTGTAGTACCAAGAATCGCTAGAATCTGGTTGTAATTCTAAAGCTTTATTGTAGGAAATTTGTGCATCTTCATAACGTTCCATACAGTAAAGTGCATAACCCCGCATCAACCAAACACGGTAATAGTTGGGTTCTGCTGCTACTGCTCGATCAAAAATTGCGATCGCACTTGCATATTTTCCTTCAGAAATGAGTCGAGTTCCCTTGCGATATAAATCTTTGCGCTTGTCTCGGAATATCCACAGAACAGCGATTAATCCTAAAACTAGATACTGAGCATAGGTTCTAAACATTGAACCACCAACATCAACCAAAATATCGGGTATGGAAAGAAGTGCGATCGCATGATTACTAATATTCCGCAACAAATGACCAAATGGAGGATAAAACCAGAATCCAGCAATTAATATCCAGAATCCATAGGAACTAAATTTATTTAACTTTTTATCAATCCTAGTTGGTATCCAAGGTTGAATTATTCCATATCCATCTAAACCGGGAATTGGTAATAAATTAATAAAAATTACGTATATATTTAGAAAAATTACGTAAGCAATACTCAGAATTGAACTTACGTAGAGACTGTTTTCCACATTTCTTTCGAGGTTGAAAGTCTCTTGATTCCAAATAGCATGGAATACCAAAGCAAGTATGATAACAACAAAAAACTCCGCTACGCATCCAGCAGCAGAAACCGCACTATTCCACCAACGGTTCCGTAGTTTACTGGTGTTGATGTACACAGCACCCCCTGGTAAGGCAAAACCACCCATCATGAGAAAGAATAAGGGTAAAAGTAAGCTTAAACCTGGATCGGTGTATTTCAGGGGATTTAGAGTCAGATATCCTTTGTCTTTCACGGAAGTATCTCCCCCCCAGTATGCTGCGATCGCATGACCAAATTCATGGAAACATAGGGATACCATCCAACCCAGACAGACAAATATTGCAACTAACCACATGGGATTTTAGATTTTGGATTTTGGATTTTCATTCATAGCTAACTTAATAAAGAAAATATTAAGTTTTTGTATAGCTTCAAAAGTCGGGTTTATTTATTCTTGATATATTTTCCTTTGATTTTTAACATTTTTATTCTTATACCAATTACTTGCATAATCGGGAGAGTCTGATAAATTATCCCAAGCAGTCAACATCAAAATCGGAATAAAAGG
>NZ_NTFS01000478.1 GCF_002289455.1 Brunnivagina elsteri CCALA 953 | reverse complement strand
ACAAGACTATTACTCAAATCGTCGAAGATTTAATAGATACATTGCCAGAACCTAAAAAGATTCAATGCGATTAAAATCGCCCGTGTCGCTTATATCTCAGCACTAAAGTGACTGAGTTTTACGCATACCGTGTTGTTCTATAAATAATCTAGCCCGTAAACTGTAGCTGCTGCAATATGAATTGCGTCATCAGACGCTTTTGGTGGTAAATTACTTCTTCTAAGGAATTGTGCGCCTAAATCTCGCACGCCTTCAGTTAGTTCAAGCACAGGGAGATATTGTATGAGTTCAAGTCTCCTAGCTGCCATCTCTGAATCACCTTCTGCTGCTTCATCCAAAACAACTTGGGAAATGTAGAGGTTAAACTGACTGCGGCGAGTGTCCTACCACCTTCGCGTAATCTCCAAGTTTGCCATGAGGATCAAATTATTGCTAGGTCTGGCTGTTAGATAGCCGACCAAACTAGTTTCAATGTAGACGGTTTCACTCATATGAGATAGGTTATCAGATTTCTTAACTCATAATAGCGATCGTCTAGTTTAATATATTTTGATTGCGATAGTTTAAGCCGAACGCCACAATTTTCCCGTGATTACCCTCCTCAACTTGCGATCGCAGGTGATAGAGGTACTTAGAACGAAATTGTCATTTTTGGGTTTAATGCGATATGCCTTTGGCATTAAGCTCCGCTTATCGCATTTGGCAGACAATAAAAAAAGTAAAGGCTATATTTTGGTGTTTTTGAGGTGAGGTGATTGCAATTAGTTAGTGTAGAGAAATTGATGTGCGATCGGTTTTCTAGTAAATTGTTAACGGTGAAGTTGAGCCGCCGCAGATAAATTTTTCCTTTTTTAAGATCGTATTTGAGAGGTCGGCTCCAACGCATTGTTAGGCTTAATGTAAGGGGATTAGTCCCTTAATAATGCTCGAAACCCTGCCTGCTGAAAATGGGTGTCGGCGGTTAGTGCGTCCGTGATTGCTCGATCCTGCATGACAATGAATGATATACAGTCAACTAATCCCCATTCCTTGTCTTCTCGTTGCTTAAACAAATTGAATGCTAATTTGTAAAGGCTATTGGTTAGAGTAATCCAAGAAATAAATGATCCAACTGTTGATCCTGAGTCGCTATGTAATAGACAGAGATGCTTCATTGCGCTTCGCTCCATTCAGCATGACAATTGGGCACTTTTTTACTTGGAACACTCTTAATAAAACGACTTCGACACTGGGGTCAGTTTCGAGGGATTCCAAAAGTTGGATTGCTGCCGCTCTGTATCTTTGCTTAGAAAGCGCATTACCTATTTCTAGCAAGATCGCCTGAGTTGTGACCAAACAGGTTCCGTCAGTCTCAATTTGATTGGCAAGTTTAGCAGCCCGTACATGATTTTGATCGGTGACAGAAGATAAGGCGATCGCAAACGAAGTATCTAAAAAAACTTCAGTCATTGTCAGACAGAGTTGCAGCGTACAAATATTGGTCAATTTTCTCTGACCAATCTGGCTCACCTCGTAATTTTAAAGACTGAGCAGTTTTAAGAAATGTTTTAGGTGGTTTGACTTCATTGGGCAAAATACTTTCAACGACAATCCGCACCCTCGTACCTGCGGCTAGGTTTAAGGGTACTTCTGGTTGAAGGGCTGTCCCATCAAATACGGCTTCGAGTTCTTGGAACATCATTCTCTAAAGGCTATGGGCTGTTTTCAGTATAGCCTGACCTTTATCCTCGATCGATAAGACAAGCCTTAAGTAAGCTAAAAGGCACTTACTTCGGATCACCGATCTAGACCTCAAAAGGAGTCTAGCTATTGGATCATGCAGGTTAAGTGCCGTTTAGCTTATTCGGGAATATTCATGAGACAAATCCACCAGCGTCACTTTTAAGACTTTCAAGCTGCTCAGGAGTCGGCTCAAATAATGGAAGTGGCAAACTAACCTCTTCCACTCTACTTTGCTACCCATTTGCTGCAAAATTGCGAAAACTAGGAGAAGACCCAGATAATATTTAAGCAAGAAATTTAAGCAAGAAACACCACCATAACCTGAAAATATTCGCGAAATCCACCCTTCATAGTCGCCAAGTTATGCTACCCTGGTATGGTTCATAAATTCCGCACATCCAAGCATTCGGGTGTTTTCGATATCGGAAATGCACTTGGGTGGAGGATTAACCCGAATCGGAGAAAATTAAAATGGCAGTAGTTTCATTGGCTCAAATGATGGAGTCAGGCGTTCATTTCGGGCATCAAACCCGTCGTTGGAACCCCAAAATGGACCCATACATCTATACATCACGTAATGGTGTCCACATCATCGACTTAGTACAAACCGCTCAGTTGATGGACGAGGCATATAACTATATGCGATCGCAAGCTGAAGCAGGTAAAAAATTCTTGTTTGTCGGCACAAAACGCCAAGCAGCAGGTATCATCGCTCAAGAAGCATCCCGTTGCGGCGCACACTACATTAACCAGCGCTGGTTAGGTGGAATGCTCACAAATTGGGCTACTATTAAGACTCGTGTAGACCGTCTCAAAGACCTCGAACGTCGCGAGGAAAATGGCGCTCTTGATTTGTTACCAAAAAAAGAAGCTTCGATGCTACGTCGGGAAATGTCGAAGTTACAGAAGTACTTGGGTGGTATCAAAACCATGCGGAAAGTACCCGATATAGTTGTGATTGTAGACCAACGTCGGGAATACAACGCAGTTCAGGAATGTCAAAAGCTCAGTATTCCCATCGTTTCGATGTTGGATACTAACTGCGATCCTGATGTTGTCGATATTCCTATCCCCGCTAACGATGACGCAATTCGTTCGATTAAGCTCATCATTGGCAAACTCGCAGACGCTATCTACGAAGGTCGTCATGGTGAGTTGAGTGCTGAGGAAGAGTATGATTATGAAGGCGTTGAAGACGAGTACGAATACGAAGAAACAGAGTATGTTGAAGCGGCTCCGGAAGAAGAATCATAATTAGTGCTGAGTAGAGATGGGACAAACAAGCCCATTTCTACTAATTACGTTTCTACTATGGTACTAAAAACGGCTAGAAAATAGACTTTTAGTATAAAAAACAATTTCTTAAGCCTCTCTCCCTGTGGGGGAGAGGTTTGGAGAGGGGTTCTATATTCTGTCAGGTTTTAACCCGTTTACGTGTAATCGCATCTTTAATTTTTGTATTCGACCTTTCGGAAAATTGCTACAATTCTGCGGAGAGGCATCTCGTGGAATTAAAATAAAGCTCAGTTAATGTCCGACGGGATACCGGGAGTCACTGAGAAGTCCAGAAAGCGCGATCGCGTTAGTATGGGATTATGTAACTAAAGTGTCAGTCAAATAGGTATCAAGGGATTGAGGCAACATGGCGGAAATATCTGCAAAACTTGTCCAAGAGCTGCGCCAAAAAACTGGTGCTGGCATGATGGACTGCAAAAAGGCGCTTAAAGAAAACGACGGCGATATCGAAAAATCTTCCGAATGGTTGCGCCAAAAAGGTATGATCAAAGCTGATAAAGCAGCTGGCAAGGTTGCTGCTGAAGGCTTAGTTGATACTTTTGTGGAATCGAATGGTCGGGTTGGTGTATTGGCTGAACTCAATTGCCAAACTGATTTCGTTGCCCGTAATGAAGCTTTTAAAGCGTTAGTACATAGCATTGCCAAGCAAGCTGCTACCGCAGATGATGTTGATTCACTGTTAGCTCAACCCTACGCTGAAGATAAAAATATCACGGTTGCGGATTCTATTAAGCAACTTTCGGCAAAGTTGGGTGAAAATATGCAGATGCGTCGATTTGTCAATTTTTCGTTGACAGAAGGTACGCAAGGTGCTGTAGAAAGCTACATTCACACTGGTGGTAGAGTGGGCGTTTTGGTGGAATTAAACTGCCAAAATGAAGCTGCTGCAAATAACGAAGAATTTAAGACATTGGCTCGAAATGTTGCGATGCAAGTTGCAGCTTGTCCTAACGTTGAATATGTCAATGTTAGTGAAATTCCTGCCGAAATTGCTCAAAAAGAAAAAGAGATTGAAATGGGACGCGATGACATCGCGAATAAGCCTGATAATATCAAAGAAAAAATCGTCCAGGGACGTATTGACAAACGTCTTAAAGAGATGACTTTAACCGATCAGCCTTACATTCGCGATCAAAGTATCACTCTGGAAGAGTTAGTTAAGCAAGCTGGTTCTAAACTTGGCGATACAATTAAAGTAAAACGTTTTGTTCGTTTTATTCTTGGTGAAGGTATCGAGAAAAATGAAGTTAGTTTCGCTGATGAAGTCGCTGCACAAATAGGTGCGAAGTAGTTAGGAGTTGGGAGTTAGAAGTTAGGAGTTAAGATTTAATATTTTAACCTTTAGTTTTTGAATTTTAATTTTTAACTAGTTGCAACCTAATCATGACTCTATAAGAAAAGCAGGTCAAGCGATTGACCTGTTTTTCGTTCATTAGACTTTGTTAGGGACTTTCATCCTCACTATCTTCCAATCCTTCATTTGCCATCTCAAAAGCGATCGCAACTTCCATCTCATGATTTAAA
>NZ_NTFS01000477.1 GCF_002289455.1 Brunnivagina elsteri CCALA 953 | reverse complement strand
GGGATACTCCCCGTGGCAAAGTTTGCACGCTGCCCTTCTATTGCTGGGGAATTAAACAGAACAAGCTTGTTAAGCAAATAGTTCTTTTTCCAGAATTAACGAATCCTGCAATGATGTTTAAAAAGAGACTTCGGTGACTAAACCATTGTAAAACTGGAAAAATATGACTTTACAGAATCGTCAATCTTACCATTCATAAGGCTGGTGGATACCCCAGCCCTACAACAATTTGGGATAATTTACTTTTTAGTGTTCTCTAATTCATAACTCATAACTCTTTTAATATGGTCCTTTAGCATCGCATTCCTTTTTCCAGCAACGTTCTAAAAGTTCGATGCGGTAAATTTGTGAAAAACGACGGGGATTAAGAATTGGTAGTTTCTCAGTACCGAGTAATGGTTGATTGAGATACTGCCAAAACGGAAATTTTATTTGGGTTTCTTCTGGATTCATAAGAGAAGCAAACAAATTAGTATAAATAAAAACGTTGTTACAGCGTTTGACCTCTTGTAAGAATCGATGCCATCCACTGAATATACAAGTTAAAGATTACACAGCTTAGATACTGATGTCTTGGTGATAATTGCGGAATATTTAGTAAATGATGAAGTTAGATACTGATACGGGAATATATGGAGGTTGGGAATTGGTCATTAGGCAAGGGGTAGAAAGAAAAAGATGCACTAGTAATAACTAGCGCACCTATTATTGAGATGAAAATATCAAGATTAAAAGCCAAAAGCTAATAGCTAACAGCCAAAATTCCCTTCCTTAATAAAAACTTCCCGATTTACGATGATGCATTGCCGTGGTAGCATCAGGTTTAATCAACTTCCCGTTATCAATTGTTGCGTATATTACCCAGTGGTCGCCGCATTCCATCCGCTTACTGACAGTACATTCAAGATAAGCAGTATCATCTTCAACAAAAACGACACAACCGTTATCAGCAGTAGTCGTAACAAATCCCGCAAACCTATCTTCCCCTGGTGCAAAATTCTTACGGAAGTGCTTCATATATTCCTGATGCTTACCTTCCGCAAGAATATTCAAGGCAAACTTGCTCCCAGAATGTAACAGCGATTCGATCGCCCGTTCCTTTGCGATCGCAATTGTTAATCCTGGTGGGTTGAATGTTGCTTGTGATACCCAAGCTCCCATCATTGCCGTGGAGATTTCGCCTTGTTGTGCAGTAATTACACATACCGAACCGACAATACGACCAACGGCTTGTTCAACTGGACTGGCGGATGGTTGGGGCAATCGTAGTTTCCTTGCTCGTTTTAGGGTTTGGGCAAAATCGATGGCTGATTCTTCGCAATTTTTCAGTATTTTGTCGGATGGTTTGAAGCGGGCACGTATTGTTTCAAACCCAAGTTTAAATCCAGCTTCCTTCAGCTTACCTTCGATTAAATCGAATGCTTCACCACTCCAACCATAGGAACCAAATACACCAGCTAACTTGTTATTATCACCAATAGATAAAACTGTTCCCAATACGGTATGAATTGGTGTTGGTGCATGTCCTCCAATCGTGGGAGAACCAATGATAAAACCTTCCGACTTTTCGACTGCATCTTTGATTTCTTCAGGTTCGGCAAATTCACAGTTCATCAATTCAACTGCCACACCACCCTTAGTTAAGCCCAATGCGATCGCTTGTGCTAAAGTTGCCGTATTCCCATAGGCGGAAGCATATAACAAAGCAACTTTAATATCCCTTTCGGTTTGCGATTGACTCCATTCTTTATAGAATTTCACCAGTTCAATCAAACCATAGCGCAGTAGAGGTCCATGTCCCGTTGCTATCATCCGTAACTGGTAGTCGGAAATCTTCTCTAATGCCGCTTTGATGTGGACGGCATTGGGAGCCATAACGCTATCGTAATAGTAGCGCTGGTCTTCTTTAAATTTGCCCCAATCCTCATCAAAAATTTCATCCCCGCAAACATGGGCACTAAATAACTTATCAGTATAGAGAATTTGCGTTTGCTGGTCGTAGGTACAAAGTCCTTCCGTCCATCTTGGACTAGGAGTAGGGATAAACTTGAGAACGTGACCTTTACCCAAATCTAAGGTTTCCTTACCCCGCATCGCCAATACTTTCAAATTCGGGTTAGAAAAAGCCGTTTTTAGATAATTTGCACCTATTACTGTAGTTACAAAAGTCACATCAGGGGCAATCTCCATCAATGCCCGCAACGTTGCCATGCGATTTGGATTAAAGTGACCAATGATTACATAGTCAATACTTTCCAACTCCAAACAGCGACGCAGTGCTTCCTTATATATTTCCGTAAAAGTTTCCGCAGGTGGGTCAATAATCGCGATTTTATCAGCTTGAATCACATAGGAATTTGACGTAGTACCCCTTGCTAGGGCATATTCAATTTCAAAACGTTGTCTAGTCCAACTACGCGATCGCAATACTGTAGTGTTCGTCGCAATCGGCAGCACCTGCACGTCACGGAGATTTTCGTTCATATTTAATACTTATCTGCGTGTGAAGGGATGAGAAGCGTAGAGACGACCCGATAGGTCGTCTATATTGGGTCGTCTATATAAAAATAGGAAATAATGAACAGGGAACAAGGAATAAGAAAATCCCAATCCCCAATCCCCAATCCCCTAATTAGTAATAATTTCCAACCTTGCGGTGACGAACTGCGGTCACACCATCCTGTTTAGAAACCTTACCTTCCTTAACAGAACAATACATAATCCAGTGGTCACTACATTCCATGCTGTCAGTAATCTCGCATTCCATATACGCTAGTGCTTCGCTGAGGATGGGACAACCGTTTTTAGCAGTTTGGGTTTTCACCTCCGCGAATCTATCAGCACCAGGAGGTAAGCGTTTGAGGAATTGCCTCTTCAGCTCCTTGTAATTGCCTTCTTCAAGGACATTAAGAACAATTTTGTCCCCAACTTGCATAAAAGCTTCAATCGCCCTATCTTTAGCCACAGCGACGGTAAAGCCTAATGGTTGCAAACTTGCCTGTGCCACCCAAGATGCTAACATAGCGCTTTTAACGCCATTTTTCTGACTAGTAATAATATACAAACCATTACTAATCCGTCCCAGGGCTTTTTCCATATTCACATCAAGGGATTTCACCTGCTTGATGTTTCTGTCCCTTACCAAGAGTTGTCCAATATCCGTACCCGCTTCTTCACACAATTGGAATGTAGCTGGGCTTGGACTTTCTTTGATTTTGATGGCAGCAAATCCCTCTTTGACACCTTGTTCGGTAAATTGTCTGCGGAGAGAGTCAATCGGCTCATCGTCACCACCAAATGATTCAAACAAACCAATGCATTGTTTGTTTTTCGTAACCGCAAGCAAGGAACTAATCCCAGCTTGTGCGGCAAGATTACTGCTGGGTGGCATTCCTACCACAATACCTGCGGCACGTCCAGCTAATCCTTGGATTTCCTGGACATCAGCAGTACTTAGATCGAGAACCTCAGTACCCACACCCGTTTTTTGAATCCCGTGTGCGATCACATGGGCAAGTTTATCGCCATAACCATACCCAGAAACATAAAATATGCCAACGGTAGTTTCAGCTTTTGCCTGAACTTGGCTCCAATTGTGATATTTCTCCCTGAGGAAGTCCAGGTGGTGATAAAGTAGGGGTCCATGTCCATTAGCGATAATTTTGATTTCGCCAAGTTCACCCATTTTCTTCATTGCATTCAATAAAGAGCGGGAATTTGGTCCCATCAAACAATCGTAGTAAAAGCGAAAATCGGGTTCGATCGCTTCCAAATCGACATCAAAGGTATCGTCGCTACAGTAATGCATCCCAAACGCATCGCAGGTAAACAGGGTTTTGGTTTTGCGATCGAAACTAAAAATCGTATCAGGCCAGTGTAAATTTGGCGCACTCACAAATTCGATTTCGTGACCATCACCCAAGTCTACAACGTCTCCCGACTTCACAATTCTTTTAGAAAAAGGGTCATGAACCAGATTCTCAAGAAACTGTAGTGCAACCTTTGAAGCTAGTACAGTCGCTCTAGGAGCTAACTGGAGAACATCTTCAACCAAACCACTGTGGTCAGGTTCGGTGTGACTAACGATGATATAGTCAATCGCTTTCGGATTAACTAGGGTTTTCAGCGTTTCTAAATATAAATCGCTAAATTTGCTATGGGAAGTATCCACCAAAGCAATGCGATCGCCTTTAATTAGGTACGAATTATAGGTTGTACCATTCTGTAAACCGAACTCAATATCAAAGCGATCGCGATCCCAATCAAGCGAGCGGATTGCCGTGATATTAGGGGCAATTTCAACAGTTTGTATAGTTAACCGACGTTGGACGTTCTCTGTGACAGCTACCATAGTTTGTCTCCGAAGCACCAATCATCATTTGTTTTTTACTATCTATATTTTGCTCATAAATATTTTTGTAAAGTTGTCAAGTATCTTAGTTTTCTCAAAAGTCAATATGTATTCAAAATATCTATTTTTTAGTCTTTATTTATACTAAAAAAATGTTCTTTAAGATGTCTTTAACCAACGAAGCATATTATAGCGA
>NZ_NTFS01000476.1 GCF_002289455.1 Brunnivagina elsteri CCALA 953 | reverse complement strand
CCTCATTTCTTGACAATAGTCTTGTAGGCTGAAACCCTTGATATCTCTATGTTTTCAGACTTAACGGGAAAAGTCAGATTTACTTTTTAGTCGCTTGCTATCGCAAACTCTGAGGTTCCCAGGGGAATTGAAATTCTTGCCTAAGTTCATAAAATGGGCAAGTGTTGACTCCTTTAGAGCGGAAGATTTGGAAACATATCTTGGTAAAGATGATAAAGTATTTGAATCCTTAGTTGAAAAAACAGCAAGAGAAGTTGGAAAAATTGCGATTGAGTTAACAGCCAAAGATTATCATGATGCAAAAGAATTACAAAATTTTGCTATTTTATTGATTGATTATGCACTAGAAAAAGCGAAAGTACAAAAGTCTGAATGGCTTAACTATCGTAAGGCTTTATTGCTCAATCAATTGGGAGAGTTAGAAAAATCTCAACAACTCTTGATTTCCTTTGTTAAACAGAAACGCGATGATTTTTGGGCATGGGAAGCACTTGCTAAAGTTTTAGAAACTTCCGATCCTGCACTTGCTTTAGCTCTTTATGCGAAAGCTTGCTTAACTTGTAGCAATCCAAATTTTGGTGTTAGCGTTTTCGAGAATTTGAGCCGATTGGCAGTACATCAAGGTAAAGAACAACTAGCTAAATGGTCTGCCAAAGAAGCTTTCACGATTCGTAACCGGAATCAATGGAAAATCCCTCAGTCACTTCGTAACCTATTAAATACTTCCTGGTATACTCATGCAGAAAATCTATCTAATCCAGAAGAAGTATTAGAAAGTATAGCTTCTGATGCAGAAAGGGTTATTTGGTCAACTTGTCCACGCTATTATGCCAATTATCTTGGTACTTTTACCAGTAAAAACGACAAGAAAATGGTTAAATTTGGATTAGTTTCTCATGGAGAATCTGAAGAACTTGTTAGCCCAGTGCGAGGACTGCTAAAGAATTTACATCTTACGCTTGGCGATCCTGTAATAGTCACTGTCGATCGGAGCAACGAACGCTCAACTATTGTCGTTATTGAAAAACGCTTTTCAGGTAAAGCCTTTGATAATATTCTTCATAAATGTGGTCAGTTTTGTCTCAAACAAGGTGGTTTTGGTTTTGTCGATGATGTTTATGTTCCCCGTGAATTGGCTGGTCAGTTGGAGGATAGGCAAATGGTCAACCTTGCTGTAATGAAGAAATTCGATAAAAAGAAAAACCAATGGGGATTGACTGCGATTGCCATACTTGATGAACAGAGAAAATCTTTACAAATACATCAAAAAAACAACAAAATTGACCTATTGGTGATTAAGCCACTACAAATAAATATAACCAACGATACTCAGAACGGTTAAAAATTGGACTTATCAAAGTGCTATTAGCGTTTATCAGGAGCGCTTTTGGCTAATATATAACCCGTAATAACATACGATGTGCGATCGCACAAATTTCAAACCCTAATTCCCCATTTCCAATATTTCTGGAACCGTCACAAACCGATAACCCTTCTCTTTCAATCCTTGAATTATTAAAGGTAAAGCTTGTACGGTTCTGCGTCTGTCCCCTCCACCGTCGTGCATCAGCACGATTCCACCGGGTTTGGCATCCCGCAATACGTTTTTAATAAACACTTGATATTTTGCTTTTGGATCGGTGTCTGCGGATGTTTGCGACCACATGACTACAGCATAATTTTGACTTTTTGCATAGCCTGCTAATCCATTATTTAAATAACCACCTGGTGGACGAAACAAAGTTGTTTTTACCCCCGTTGTTTTGTAAATCAAATCCGCAGTGCGCTCGATTTCGCTTTTTGCTGTTGCTGCATCCATCTGCTTGTACCAATGGTGAAAAGTGTGATTTGCGATCGCATGTCCATCTTCCACAACTTGCCTGCCAATTTCGGGGTTTTCTTGCAACGCTGTCCCTACCCAAAAGAAAGTTGCTTTCACACCATTTTGTTTGAGAATGTCCAACATCTTTGGTGTAGTTTCTTTCCAAGGACCATCATCAAAAGTTAGGGCAATGACTTTCTCATTATTTGGTACTTCGACTTTAGATAGGGTTTTTCCCTGGAATTTCGCTGGAGGATTGAAGCTTAGATTCTGCGTTATTGGTTTTGGGGATGGAGTGCTAGCTGGAATATTCCCAGATAATACCTGACCTTTTTGTGTGGGATTTGCGGATTTATTGAGCGATCGCTCTTTTGTATTGGTGTCACTACATGCCGTAATACAAGAAATTGCTAGTCCCAGGACAAAACCCCGATACACCATATAGTTTTTGACTCCAGCCATGAACTTACCCATTTACCTAATCCTTTCTTTATCTAGCCCTCCGACGATGCGATAATCTGGAGCAGTCGCTGCGCGATGCTAGAGAGTACACACCTTACGGCGATCGCATTTTAAACAAATTTTAACCTTGTTACAGATATATTACATACTTAAAATCCAACTCCCGCAAGCTTTTTTTGATAATCTCAAAAAAATTTTCCCCAACCCCTTGCACTCCTTGTAGCACAAATGTAGGACAGTCGTAACGAAGCAAAAAACAAGCGCTTCAAATCAAATTGAAAAATGTATTGTTATAACAGTTATAAATTGTTGAATGATTCTATTTTATCTGGATATTTATTTGATAAGTAATAACTTCTATACCTTTAGACTGATGCTTAAATAAATATATTTATCAGAAAATCAGCCTATTGATTGATTCGCTATAAGGCATTTTTTTTGTAAAACATTAATAGACAATACTTCAATTAGTGTGATATTCACAAATAGCAATCAAATACCTAAAGTTAGAACTTCGGCTAGTCGATTATATTTTGTAATCATAATACTTATTCTAGTATGATGCTAGCTTGATTTCTAAATTGATTGCCTTATGAGAGTTCTCAAAAACTAATTCTAATAATTGCTGACTGAATTTACTACTGATATTTCTAATCACAGTAGTTTGTAATGCTTAAAAAGAGCTTCTTACTTGGTGAACGCTAAAGTGGGAGAACATCGCAATTACTATTAGCAATGAGAATAAATATTTAGGTATTTTTTTGATTTTTAAACTACGAGAGAAGATTCAATGAAAATGTTTACTTTTGTTTTATCTATATTACGTCCAGTTCGTTATCTAATTGTAATTGCAACTTGTTCTTTATTACTGTTTTCAAATGCATTTCCAGCTTTTGCAACTGAAAGCTATCAAAGTGATTTAAAAGAAGGTGAAACACAATTACTAGAAACGCAACGTCTTACAGATGAAGTTTCGAGAATGGCTCCTGGTCAACCTAATTTAAAACAGACCCAGGAGCGAGCTAATAAGGGTTTAAATGAGGTTCAGGGTGATGCTGATATTGACAAAATGAAACGTCCTAGTAATTCTCAAGATGCGGTAAGTGTAGAAGGTGAAGTAAATAGTTTTTTGAAGAAAGTCACAGGTAATAAGTAGTTTTCATTAGTATTTTCGATATTAGTTTGGCTAAGTAGTTTGAGTCATCTACTTACTAATTCAAAGATAGCTTCAGATTCTCGATTTTTTAAGTCGGGAATCTGACTTTTATCTGATTTTTCTGAAATGCCTTGATGATATATTAATGGAACATCCTAATATTATTTTTTATTTATCTTTATGGTGGTAATACTTCCTTTGATTGATGTTTATTAGTGCTGGAATTAGTTCAATTAGATAAGGAAACATAGTTTAGGACAAATTAGCAATGCGTAGATTAAATATCGGTTTGAGCGAAGAGCAGCGTCAAGGTGTTATTGATCTATTAAATCAAGATTTGGCAGATGCTTATCTACTACTCGTTAAAACGAAGAAATATCATTGGGATGTTGTTGGACCTCAGTTCCGCAGTCTACACCAGCTTTGGGAAGAACATTATCAAGCACTTACTGAAACAATTGACTCGATTGCTGAACGGGTTCGTGCTTTGGGTGGTTATCCTGTTGGCACTATGGAAGGATTTTTAAAGCTGGCATCTCTGAAAGAACATTCTGGTAATGTTCCCATTGCGACTGAAATGGTAGCTCGTTTGGTAGACGATCATGAACAAGTTATTCGTAATTTTCGCGAACATATAGATCAGTGCAGCAAAAAATTTCATGATGAGGGTACTTCTGACTTCCTGACTGGAATTATGGAAGGACATGAGGAAATGGCTTGGATGTTGCGATCGTTCATCGAAGGGCAGGCTTTACAACCAGATGGGAAGCAAGTTAATGAAGCTATTCACGCACCTGTTAGTGTCTAGTTTGGAATAATAAGTAAAGATATATTTAATCATTTCTTTACTAACAGGTTGTTTATAAAGTAAAGCTTCAGAACTTATTTATAGGTTCTGAAGCTTTACCTATTGACAAAAGATATAATTTTAATCTTTCGTCTACGGATAAAAAAATAAGATTAGCTAAAAATCCTATTTTTGCGTCTAATTCATAAACTAAGCTTTTTGTCCATTTAGTTTTATTAATTTTATATCCCACATTCCGCACCCTAACTGTCACACATCAACAAAATATTGGGAAAGTAGTATATAAAACCTACAAGCAAGGCAT
>NZ_NTFS01000475.1 GCF_002289455.1 Brunnivagina elsteri CCALA 953 | reverse complement strand
GTAGATATACTGATAATTAGAAAAGAATATCCTAACTTACGAGTTAAAAGAACATATTTTTAGTAGTATTACTGTAAATTAAACAATTAAATCTAACTATAATTTAATTTAAACAAGTTTCTTAATGATTCAAGTTTAAGTGAATGCTCGGAAAATATTGTGGCGAAAATTATAGATTTAAATAATGCGATCGCAACATAAAAGCACCTAGATAAATTACTGAGAATATGATGCTTATAAGAAAATTTATTTGCACTTCTAGACAAAGCCTCTAAAGCAGAACTACAACAGTGACAGACGAAAAAACGATTTGTCACAAACGAGAAATATCAATCATGAATAACAAACTTTTTGCTGCTTTATTTACTGCCACTGCTGTTACTGGAATGATGACCTCTACATCAGCAAGTGCAAGTGCAACAACAACTGTGACTCCATCTCCAGCGATACAAAGTAGAGATACAGCACCAGACTATTTCAAAAATAATCTTCAAAACATGAAGGACTTTGTTGGTAAAGAAGCACGTCAATTAGACCTAAAAACCATCAATGCTCAAAAAGTAGACCTTTCCAATTTCGTCTTAAAATATCAACATGATGTTAACGTTTTCTTCTTGGGGGAAACTGCGGGTGGATATCGTAACCGTTTAGATTATAAATCGATTTTCAATGGTAATACGAATACTGGCAAATTGTTTGGTGATACCTCTTGTAGCACAACAGATAGCATTGCTAACTTCAGTTCGTTCTGCGCTAACCCTAATGATGCTATTGCAGGTAGATCGAAAACTGATAGTCCTTTAAAAGTTGGTGACTGGGTAAGTATCGGTAATCAAAAAGCTGGTACACAGCTAGACTTTTTACTACACTCGAATGATATTAATGGTGGTATTTCCGGTACAAACGTCAAAACAGGACAGGCAAATACAAAAGGTGTTTGGAGTCTGAATGATGCGCTGAACCCAGATGGTTTACAACATGCGATGGCTTACTACTACAATGATTTGTTGGTAGTTGGTTTCGAGGATTTATGGGGTGGTGGTGACAAAGACTACAACGATACTGTTTTTGTTATTGATGTAGGTAAAGATAACGCACGGGCACTAGCTGGTATTACGAGTGTTCCAGAACCCTCTGGAGTTGCTGCATTACTAGGTGTTGGTGCAATTGGTTTCTTGAAATTGCGTCGTCGTTCCAGTCTCAAAGTAAACGTAAAATCTGAATAATAGGTTTTTATTCAGTAACGTCAAATTTTATATCCCCGACTTATGAAAAATCGGGGATATTCTCGATCTATTTTTTAGCAATTATCCATACTGCATGGACAATACCGGGAATGTAACCACAAAGCGTCAACAATATATTAATCCAAAAATCCATTCCTAAACCAACTTGTAAAAATACTCCTAATGGAGGAAGAAAAATTGCACAAATAATCCGTACTAAATCCATTTTCATCTCCTAAATATATCTTGATGATTCAGATGCGATCGCAATCAACAAATCTGCTGATACTTCTTAATTTAATATTAATTCCAAAGTTTCTGATTTCGGTAAATATTCGGTAAACCGCACTTATTCACTTTTTGTAAAACCGAAAAACACCAGAATATATTATAAATACAGTCAAGATTTATACAATCTAAATTATACTAATAATTACAGTAATAAACACTCTTACTTAACCACCACTAATTTTAGCTTTGTAGCCCAATTTTATCAAAATTTCGAGAAGTTTTTGCTTGTGTTCACCTTGAATTTCGATTTCATTCTCTTTCAGAGTTCCACCAGTTCCACATTGGGTTTTTAACTGTTTTAATAATTTTTCTAAAGTTTCCGGTTTTGCCTGAAAGCCAGTAATTATCGTGACTGTTTTACCCTTACGTCCAGAGCGAGTAGCTTGTATGCGAATATTCTGCTGATTTGGGGGTAGTTCTTGGACTGGTCTTTCTAAAGCCTCAGAGTTATTATCGCCGAATTCGCGCCAGGAAACACTACTTTCTGAAGAATTACCTTTCTTAGTCATGACTGCTGAGTGCTAAGTACTAAATTATGATATCTATTTAGTTTACAAGAAATTTGAGGGGATAGGTGTAGCTTATTTGCCATAGAGGATTTGCAAAATTAAATATAGATTTTTCACTGCAAATAGAGCGAATGTAATGGAGTAACAACAGGCTCTATAGCTAAATTAAATTGGCTTGAAAGAGTATAATTAGTTTTGCAGTACTACTTAGGAATAGCAATTAAATACAATATATTTCTTGTGGAATGGGCATCCTGCCCGTTAAGCTGATTAAGCAGGCATCCTGCCTGCCCCACAACAAACAAGAGAATCTTGCACTTTATTTAATCTACATTCCTTAGAGGACTTCCAGAAAATAAAATCTCCAAATCATATATTTACCAACCCTATCATACGTAGGGGTAGGGAGACCCTACCCCTACATTTATCAGGTGATTGATTTTTGGTGTCCCCTAATTTCTAGCTCTTAGCTAAAGCTTGCCTTAACTGCCTTAACTGCTTAGAAATATCTTTGAAATACGGATTTTCTGCAAGTTTGACAAGTACTTTTGGATCGACTGTTTTTACTAGCTGATTGTAAGAATTGATTGCCGCATTAAGTTTATTCACATTTACAGATTGACAAGCTGCTGCTCTTGATTGGCAATCTGGCAACATTCCTGATAAAGATGTTCTCAACTGCTCGACTAGCTTTTGATCTGCCCCTAAGTTAACGAATGCTTTCTCAATCTCAAATGCTGCCACACCTGCATCTTGTTTACCAAGTATGAGGCTAATAACAATATTATCCTGTGTTGGAAATTCTTCGCGTAGTTGTTCAGCAATTTTTTCAAAACTTTTTTGTGTATCTCCCGATGTATTCAGCGAGTCACCATTAAGGATAACCCCAATATCAGGGGCAATTATAGGAACAGTTTCTTGGGTTACACCTGAATATCCTGTTGAGTCAAAGTTACTTCCACCAACGACAGCTTCACCAGCAAGTGCGATTTTTGGGACAGCAAATATAGATATAGTTGCTATTAATACTATACTCAAAGAATAGGAAAAAGTTTGTTTTGTCATACCTTTATTTTCAATACAAGTAAGAATGATATTTTAAAAATTAAAGCCAGAACCTGCTGTAATTGTTAGACCAGAGCCTCCATTTAAATTATCAGTTATATCAGAAAAAATAGCATTGATTACGAAAGGAAATTTTTTCACGGGAACGACAGATACTCCCACATTTAAGCGGTTCCCTGTCCAACTACTAACTAGAGATAATTGGGGTATTACTTGCAAACCCACACTTCCAAATAAATTGGGAGAGTTATCTCTCGACAAAATTGCTCCTTTGGAGCGGAAAGCACCACTTCCGACACCAATTGAAACCGTCAATGGTAGCTTATTCTTTGCCATCAATGGAAATGCTTGGGTAACGACACCATAAACGGTTGGTTTGCCTATACTAGAGTCTCCCCAGCGAATTGGATTAGACCATCCAAAGGCAACTGCTGTACCTTTACCAAAGTACTTGTGTAATTTGAATCCTAAGCTACCACTATCACCAAAATCAAAGTCATTACCACCACCAACACTAGTGATGTTGAGGTTAAATTCAATACCCAGCGACTTCACTGCATCACCTTCCCCAATCCCCAATGATAGTGAACCATCAGTGCGATCGCGATCGCTATCTAGGGGAAATCTCAATCCTCCACCAATATAAGCTTGACGGGAACTCGCACCATAAGCACTAGGAGTTCCAGCAGTGGAAGCAGGGGAAGCTACGGACAATCTTGTTTTGCTACCGACGATAATCGGATCGATTAATAGCTCTTGACGTAATTTCTCTGTATCTCCAAAAGTGTCACCAACTACACCAGAAGAATCGGATTGGCTAAGTATTTGTTCTTGTTTTGATTTGTTCTGTTTTAAAGCGTTGAGAAGTTCTTGTTGACGTTGTTGAAACTTATTTCTAACTAAATCTCTAATTAAATAGTTACTGGAGTTAGTGTCTGTAACAGCAATAAAATCCTGATTACTAGCTTTTTCAGATAAGATTGTGCTGGATGGGTTTGATAAATCTTGTTGATGTGAATAAGCGCGTAACTCTTTGAGTAGGATTGTTTGAGAATCAGGGATTGTTTGTCGTGTTTTTCTATCTAATTTAGATTGTTTATTTTGTAAAATTTTATTGCCAATAGTAGTTATAGTTTTTCCATCACCAGAAATTATATTTGTTTTATTGACAATATCAGATGCAATTTTTTTTTCATTATTATAGTTGAAATCATTATCAGGTAAATTTACTGTTGCATCTTGTTTTTCTTGGTGATTTTCGATTGCAAAAACACTTCTGCTAGTAGTCTCATGGATTAATATAGTAGTAGCTAGGAGCAATACCATCACGACATTTTTGCTTATACTGAGACGAATATATTTACAATCGAAAGGTCGAGATTGCGATAATACTTGATGCCGATTCATAATAGGATTCCGTAAATACTATTGGAAATAGTAATTGAACAACAGTGAATGTATACAATGTATAATAT
>NZ_NTFS01000474.1 GCF_002289455.1 Brunnivagina elsteri CCALA 953 | reverse complement strand
GAGTGATTTTTGCTGTTGTCTTAGATGATTCAATCGCTTGTAAAAGATGATGTGTTACCCACTCAATCAAACTCATTCCCTTCGTAAATTCAAAGCTGATTCCATATTTCCCAAAGGCTCTTTTGGCATTACCCTTACTACTAAAATCTAACCATTCCCAATAAATGTCAAAATCAACAGGAAACGGGGTGAAATGAGCAATCGTACAGAAACTTACGCTAAGGCTGAAACAGTTACTGGGTAAAGTTTTCAGATTTACTTTCGGTCGAGTCCGATTTCTTGCCTGATTGCCTGTGGCGTTTTACAATATCGCTGACCGTTGTCTTACTAAGATTGAGTTTTTCTGCAATTTTGCGGTAAGAATAGCCGGATTCCACCATTTGCAACACTTTGGGTTCAAACTTATCGGCTTTCACCCGTTGTCCCGGTTGTCTGCCAAACTTGTGACCTCGTGCTTTAGCCGCAGCTACACCAGAACGTACTCTTTCTCGCACTAAATCCCGCTCAAATTCAGCCAAAGAAGCCATTAAATGAGCAATTAGCCTGCCTTGCGGTGTATTCAAATCAAATTGCAATCCAGTTTGGGCAATTAAGGAAACATGCCAACTATGAAGTTCTTGCAATGTTTCAATCAGATCGATGGTGCTACGTCCCCACCGGGTCATCTCTGTAACCAAAATGGCATCAATGCTATGGCTTTGAGCTAATGCCATAACTTTTTTGCGCTCGGTACGGTTGTGTTTAATTCCACTCGCTGTTTCAAACCAAACTCCAACCACCTCAAACCCTGACTTTTCGGCATACTCCAGCAAATCCCGTTCTTGTCGCTCACAGGACTGATCTGTTGTGGAAACCCGACAATAAATGGCGACTTTTTGTACCAATTAAACCCTCCAGAAAAAAGGGGTATCAAACCCTGACTACACCGTTTGAATTTAGTGTACCAAACAGAGTAAACTTTAATTAGTACAAATTAGGGCTTATGGATGGGATTCCTTACTCTCGAACAGCGGCAACGCTACGGACGCTATGAGTCGGAACCAACACCTCGGCAATTGGCTCGGTACTTCCATCTTGACGATATGGATAAGGATAGCGTGAAAATTCGACGTGGGAATCATAACCGTCTGGGTTTTGCATTGCAGCTCGTTAGCGTCAGGTTTTTAGGGACTTTTTTGGAAAATCCGATTGATGTTCCGCCTGGTGTTATCACTTATATAGCTACTCAGTTAAATATCGTAAATTACGATTTTTTGCCACGCTACCTTGAGCGCTCAGTTACCCATTGGGAGCATCAGGGCGAAATTAAGCAGCGATACGGTTATCAAGATTTCAGCGCACAACCGGGAAACTGGCAACTGACTCGCTGGCTGTACGGACGTGCTTGGGTTGGTTCAGAAGCTCCTAGTGTTCTATTTGACGTGGTTACAGCTAGGTTGGTTGAACATAAAATCCTTTTACCAGGAGTTACAGTTTTGGAGCGTCTAGTTGCCACCGTGCGGGAGCGAACGGCTAATCGTTTGTGGCGAATTTTAGCCAAAATGCCAACTACTGAACAACGGTTAAAACTTGAAGCCTTACTAGTATCGGACAAAAAAACTTGGTATACACCACTCGACACCTTGAGGCGCTCTCCAACTCGTCACAGCGCTCCGGCTCTAGTCAATGCCTTGAATCGTCTGGTTGAGGTACGTTCCTTTGGTATCAACACTTTAAATTTCTCAAAGCTACCAGCCAGCAGATTAAAAGCTCTTGCCCGCCACGCAGCAACAATTCGAGTGGCTGCGATCGCTCGGATGCCATTTGAGCGGAGAATTGCTACTCTAGTTGCCTTTATTCAAGTGCTAGAAGCTACAGCCGCCGACGATACCCTCGATGTGTTGGAATTGTTGATCAAGGATTTGCTGTCCAAGTCGGTGCGGGATGGAAAAAAGGAACGGTTACGCACGATAAAAGACCTGGATGCCGCAGCTTTGCGCTTGGGTGAAGCATGTTCCGTTATACTTGACCCCAATTGTGAAGATAAAAGTGTGCGTGAAGTTGTTTTTCAACGCATCCCTCAAGAGAAATTACAATCTGCTGTGACAAAGGTGGAAGAACTAGCCCGACCGCCTGAAGATGACTATTACCCAGAATTACTGAAGCGTTGGGCACATGTTCGCAGATTTCTCCCCTCACTATTACGGACAATCGATTTTCAAGCCACAAAAGCTGGTCAGTCAATACTTAAAGCTGTGGAATTTCTCAAAAGTATTGAAAAAAAAGCGAATCCCAAGATGGATGCTGCTCCACTTAATGGTATTACTAAAGGCTGGCTACAATTAATTGTACAACCGAATGCAGATATCGACCGTCGCGCTTACACTTTTTGCACCTTAGAGCGATTGTGTGAGGGATTGCGCCATCGGGAACTGTTTATTACTCCTAGCATACGTTGGAGTAATCCCCATGCTAAATTACTACAAGGGACAGACTGGGAATCAGCCCGACCACAAGTTTGTCGAGCGCTGAACCTGCAACCAACACCAGATGCAGAACTGTCCAAGTTGAAGCAGCAACTTGAGGAAGCATTTCATCGTACTGCCAATAATCTGCCTAGTAATGCATCTGTACGGGTCGAGCCTAACAAAAAAGGGCGTGATACTTTAACAGTAACCAACCTGGATAAGTTGGAAGAACCTGCCAGCTTGAAGGCTCTCAAAATACTGGTAGCAGAACTACTCCCCCGTGTGGATTTGCCTGAAGCCCTACTAGAAATCCATGCCAAAACAGGGTTTATGGATGAATTTAACCACGGTAGCCAGGAAAGCTCACGAGTAACTGATTTACCCATTAGTGTCTGTGCAGTGCTGATAGCTACTAGTTGCAACATAGGTCTGAAGCCAGTGACACGCGCAGATATTCCAGCCCTAACTCGCAATCGACTGGCTTGGGTGCAGCAAAACTACCTTCGTTCTGAAACCTTAATTCGTGCTAATGCACGGCTGGTTGATGCTCAAACTCAGATTCCATTGGCACAGACTTGGGGTGGGGGAGAAGTCGCCTCGGCTGATGGATTACGTTTTGTGGTGCCTGTGCAGACACTAAATTCTGGACCCAATAGCAAATATTTTGGTCGGGGTCGGGGTATTACTTACTACAACTTCACTTCAGACCAGTTTACAGGTTTTCACGGTTTGGTGGTTCCTGGAACGCTGCGCGACTCTCTGGTTGTGTTGGTTGGGCTTCTTGAGCAACAAACCAGTTTGAGTCCCAGGGAACTGATGACGGATACAAGCGGTTACAGCGATGTAATATTTGGACTTTTCTGGCTACTAGGCTACCAGTTCAGTCCTCGGCTAGCAGATGTAGGAGAGGCTCGCTTTTGGCGTTTAGATTCGCTTGCAGATTATGGGGTTCTAAATGGAATAGCACGTCAAAAGGTTAATACCTCTTTTATTGAGAATTATTGGGATGACATGCTGCGAGTTGCTGGTTCTTTGAAATTGGGAACGGTGAGCGCGTCAGAAATTATGCGAACTTTATACCGAGGTGACAAACCTTCCGTTTTGGGTCGAGCGATTGGGGAGTTGGGACGTATAGCCAAAACTTTGTACCTATTAAACTATGTCGATGATGAGGCGTACCGTCGTCGAATTTTGACTCAGCTAAATCGAGGTGAAGGACGACACGGACTTGCCAGAGTTATATTTCATGGTCAAAAGGGTGAGTTGCGTCAACGTTACCGGGAGGGACAAGAAGACCAACTTTCAGCTTTAGGGTTGGTCGTAAATGCTTTGGTACTATGGAATACATATTATATGGATGCTGCACTTACCTCTATCGGTTTGAAACAAAGCGTAAATCAAGAAGATATAGCGCGGCTCTCGCCTTTGGGGCATTCCCACGTCAATATGTTAGGGCGTTATCAGTTTTCTTTACCTCTCGCAGTTATGCAGGGAGAAATGCGTCCATTACGCGATCCAAATGACCCAAATGAGCAGGAGGATTAAAATGCTTATGTAGCAGGCGTTTCAGCCTTAGCGTAAGTTTCTGTACGATTGCTCATTTCACCCCGAAACTGTTCGTTAGATTCTATTTGAATCAATATTTCTTGCTTGATAATATTGTCCATTAGCGCATTACCTCTATTAATTTTATGCCGTAAATAACTTGCAATTTAATTGCAAATAATTCCGACAGAAGTCTTTGCCTCAGATAATTTTGTCAGCGCGGTAGTTGTGCTTAAAACATTAATGCATCCCTGGATTCAAACAAAACACAAAATCGAGTCAGAATCGCTGGTTTTTGATGGCATAGCTTACCCCAATGCTATGCCATCAAGTTAAGAAGGTTAAGTATGGCAGCGAGAAGACTGTACATCCGTATTTACGTACATAATATCCACACTGCCTTCTTAGTAATGGTTTCTGACTCTTGATTTCCTAGTTGATAGTTTTTTCGGTCACGCTTGATACTGATTTACTAAATCTTGAACCCATTCTGTTCAAAACAAATCATCCAAAAGGAAGAGAAAATTATGTTGCCATTAAATACTATCCCATTGGATAGATGCAGAAAATTTATTTTGTCCTCTGGTCTAGAAATCATTTTATACAGTTA
>NZ_NTFS01000473.1 GCF_002289455.1 Brunnivagina elsteri CCALA 953 | reverse complement strand
GGATAATAGATGGTTCAACCGCGCAGGGCACTTGCCCAGCATTGGCTAAAAAGTGAGCAGGCTTTGGGTAGCATTATGGAGGCAGCAGAATGTGGGGAAAATGACCGAGTATTGGAAATTGGTCCGGGTACTGGGATTTTGACACGACGTTTATTGTCTGTTGCAGGGGGGGTAGTTGCAGTGGAAATTGACCGCGATTTGTGTAAGCTATTGGCAAAGCAGTTGGGGGAGAAGGAAAATTTTTTACTTTTACAAGGCGATTTTTTGGAGTTGGATTTAGCAACTTTATTGAATAGTTTTTCTGCTTTTAATCATCCTAATAAGGTAGTAGCTAATATCCCGTACAATATTACTGGTCCTATTATTGAAAAGTTATTGGGGACAATTAGTAATCCAAATTTACAACCTTATGAATCGATAGTGTTGCTCATACAGAAAGAAGTCGCAGATAGGTTAACTGCTTCTTCAGGTTCAAGAACATTTGGAGCTTTAACAGTGCGTGCTTCATATTTAGCGAAGTGCGAGTATGTTTGCACAGTTGCGGCAAAAGCATTTCATCCAGTACCAAAGGTAGATTCAGCAGTGGTAAAATTAACACCGCGTCAATTGGAAGTCACCGCAGATGACCCCAAATATCTGGAAACTTTAGTAAAATTGGGGTTTAGTGCGAAGCGGAAGATGTTACGGAATAATTTGCAAACCGTAATTGAACGCGATCGCATGACACAAATTCTGGAACAATTAGATATAAATCCCCAATCCCGTGGCGAAGACTTAAGTGTTGAGCAGTGGGTGGAGTTGAGTAATCAGTTGAAAAAAATTAGTAATGCGTAACTATAGTTTAATTGCACCAGCAAAAATAAATTTATATTTGGAAATCATTGGGGATAGACCAGATGGTTATCATGAGTTAGCGATGGTCATGCAGAGTATTCAGCTTGCTGACCAAGTTGATATTAGCGCCAATGGGAATAAGAGTATTAAGGTAGATTGTCAGAGTTTGGAAGTTCCCAACGACAAAACCAATCTCGCTTATCGGGCTGCTGAATTGATGACGGAAAAGTTTCCCGATGCATTCGCACAGTACGGTGGTGTTGATATTACCATCCACAAAAATATTCCAGTTGCTGCTGGTTTGGCTGGAGGTTCCACAAATGCAGCCGCAGTACTAGTTGGGATGGATTTATTGTGGAATTTGGGACTAACTCAATCTGACATTGAAGAATTGGGTGCTTTTTTAGGTTCCGATGTTCCATTTTGTGTAGGGGGAGGAACTGCGATCGCAACTGGACGAGGAGAACAACTTACTTCGATTCTGGGATTGGAGGACGTATATGTGGTATTAGGTAAACACAAAAATATTTCTGTTTCCACACCTTGGGCGTATAAAAGTTATCGTGCAGCGTATACAGATAGTTATATTCGAGATAAAGAAGATTTAGCAGCACGTGCCAGTGCAGTACATTCAGCACCAATGGTACAGGCTATTATTCACAAAAATATCCAAGAAATTTGTCAGCAGCTACATAACGATTTAGAAAAAGTGGTACTCCCTGAATACTCTCAGGTGTCGCAGTTACGAGCAGCATTCGCATCTTTAGGAGCCTTAGGTACAATAATGTCAGGTTCAGGTCCCAGTGTTTTTGCAATTTGCGAATCAAAATCACAAGCAGAGTCTATTAAATCGCAAGTACACAAAATAATTCCCGATAATAACCTAGAATTATTCGTCACTAAATTAATTTCACACGGGATTCAAGTAGCATCACAAAAGTAGTTATATTTAAGTAAAAGCCTTAACTATTTAACCTTTGTACCCTATCCCCCAAAATCATCTACCACATCCAACTCAGCAACCGACCAACCAAGAACCCGTTCATACAAAGTTTCATAAACAGAACAAATATTAGCACCATCCTGACGTTGAGGACGGTGGATTACTTGAATTGGATAAGTTAAAGAACTATTCAACTTAGCAGCAAAATCCACACCCAAAACACCAATGAAATCAAACTGCGACACCGTTTCTTGAATGGCTTCCAACAACCTCACATCACTAATCGGACAAGCAAAACAAAAATAATTACAAAAAGCTAAATACTTCTCCCAATTAGCACCAAATTCAAAATCATTTGCATCACTAACTATTTTTACAGCAAACAAATCCTTCGGAAACTTCAAATCCCATCGCACCACACCAACCAAATCCAACCGCAATTTATTACTTTCCTCCCCAACCCTCACATCTAAATGAGTTCCCCAATTTTGTGGAGGATAATTTGTACCAGCACATCCCTGCATCCAACTATAATCGGCTTTCAGAGCGCGGTTAATTGTCGGTGCAACTTGGCGGTAAGTAAACTTACTAGCAGCACTCGGTATCGTTACAACCTCAACATCCTTTTCACCCAAACTTCGCTCAATAAAAGTACTAAAATTAGACGTATCCTTCCATTGTCCTAAGTACTCAATTTTACCTTCCTCACCTTTTGGAGGTCTTCCCCGATTCGTACGAACCTCCGTCGCTGGTGGTCGATAATCTTTTTCAATCTGACGACATTCAGCAACCGTCACATCCCCAGCAAAAATTCGCTCCCTCAAAGTCTCAAAAACTGGAGTTGGAGCCTGACGCTGGACTTTTTCTAGCCTCTCCAACGCTTCTGGAGCAATTTTAGCCGCTTCATTTACTTGCTCTAAATCCTCAGAACCCGTTAACTTCAAAAAATATTTTGCAGCCTTCACAAATCGCCATAACAAAGAAGGTTCACGATTATTATTAACTGCTAACTGGCGAATCCAAGCAGAAAATGAAGAAAACCCCTTTTGTTTATAGAGCTTTTGTTGCTGAACCTTGAGAGTTAGTTTTGCCAACTCCGTCCAATCTGCCCTACTTCGAGAAAGCAGTTGAGATAAACGAACCTCAATCTCTTCAAGATTTACCTCTGGCGATTTGGAAGTAAGCTCTGTATTTCTAAATTGCATGTTTAGCCTAATATACTAGATTAACAATAATCTAGTTGGATGGATTATTTTTAACATGTTCACTACCTAAATAATAAATGAATATTGCTCCAATCATCTAAAATATAAGGGAAAAAAAGAAAAATTAACATATATTTATTGTCTGGATTATTACAAGCAATAAATTAAAACCCTCAGCACAAATTGAGAATTGTTTGTTTCCCAGTTAACTCGCAACAAAATTCAGGTAATATCACAGCAGAAATGGTTTACAAAACAAGGTATTTATGAGTAAAAATCAAAACCCCCCATCAAAAACAAGTCCACTACACTGCTTAATCGGCTCATTTGTTGCCGGAGGATTAGCATATGGGATATTTAACTTAATGAATGCGATCGCACTTAGTTTCGCAAGTAAAGCAATCACGACAAACAACGAAATAGTTTTTCGTATAACAATTGCTGTACGAACATTGGTAGTAGGGATGGCAGCTTTAGGAGCCGGAATTTTTGCATTAGTCGCAGTTGGTTTATTTGGGTTAATGATCCAAACATTAATTCAAAAAAAACAACCCTCAGATAATCAGTAAATTTCAGTTTCCCATTTTTGCGTTTCCAAGCCAAACTACATCTATTACAATTTCTACTCCAAACGAACTCGAAACCGAACAAAACCAGCATTATTACCAGATGTATAATCAAGAGTACCAAAATTAACCAACACTGCACCAGTAGGATTTCCTTGATTCGGACAAACATTATTTGCAGGTAGTGGTGCCACAGGAGAAAAGTAACTACCTCTATCTGCATCACTACTATTGGTTTGATTTGTAATAGTATTTGCCATATTCAAAGCAATCCCATTACCCGAACCAAAAGCATCAGCAATAAAATTCGTTCCCAAAGGAATCGAATCACATAATCGAGCATTAGGTATGGGTTGATTACCATCCACTAGGAAATAAATAGTATATTCAACTTCATCACCTGCTTTTAATAATAATTGCGGATCGATACGAATAACTCCAGTAGGTGCGATCGCAGAACTCGACCAAATAGTTCTATCATCGTTAGGGTCATTTGGGTCATCAATCGTTTGATTAAAGTTAACCCCAGGAATGGGAATACCGTTGCGAATCACATTCGTAATACGTTTAATACCGCGTAAACTTATGTTTCCTGGAGGAGGAGATGGTGGTACAGTTCCAACAGTGACATCTTCACCCGTACTACTAGCAGAGTCGTAACTACTACTTGTTGTCCCATTAGCTACGGTACGAGTCGGGTCAATATAAGTCGCTGTAGCATTGTTTTGATATCTACCATCGACAACAGTAGCTGCAATGTCAGTACTGAAGGAGATTTGAACGCTACCACCTCCAGGAATATCAAAACTACCAAAATTGAGAATTGTATCACCTGTGTTAGGGTTAATAACACTTGTACGGGTTACACCAGCGTTTAAAGTAATCGTTGGAGCCACAGAACCATCAAAGCTAAAACCACTCGGTAACGGGTCAGTAATATTAACATTTGTCGCCATAGCGCGATCGCTTGCATTTGTAACAGTAATAGTGTAAATCGCCTTCCCTGGTTGGGAAATTGGACCCGGTGTAGTTGTAACTTTATTTACAGTTAATTGGGGGATACATTC
>NZ_NTFS01000472.1 GCF_002289455.1 Brunnivagina elsteri CCALA 953 | reverse complement strand
TAATCGTCATCTTTACTTAGATATTTATCGCTAACTATCTTGACAAATCCTGTTTAAAAGGGAACGAAACAGCCCTGAGGCAGGGGGTGGGGTTCTTTATATGCGTCTTCATATTAAATTGGTATAACCTACTTGAGAGCGAATCGATCTAGACTTAACCGATGGAGAACTTGTTGAATAATAGCGCGATACCTTCAAGGTTAATTACCCAAAGTGCCATTGCTCTAGGAAGTAATCTTGGTGATTCCCAGGAAATTTTGGCAGCAGCAATAGAAACACTCGCTCAAACCCCAGGAATCAAGTTACTTGCCAAATCAAACTGGTATCGAACTAAGGCAGTAGGACCACCTCAACCGGATTATCTAAATGGTTGCGCCATATTGCAAGTGGAAGTGATACCAGAATTGTTATTAGAAATATTGTTAAGTATTGAAAACAAATATGGGCGTATCCGTCGCGATCGCTGGGGAGCTAGAACCCTGGATTTAGACTTGCTATTATACAATGACTTGATTCTGAATACGCCACAATTACAGATTCCCCATCCAAGAATGTGCGATCGCGCTTTTGTATTGGTACCGCTTGCGGAAATTGCCCCCGATTGGGTTGAACCAGTTTGTCAAAGAACGATTAAAGAACTGGTTAAGGATGTAGACTGTTCTGATGTCAGCCTGTTTAAAGGCGATTAATTTTACCAACATTATTAATACAGACGAATACATCAGAAAACCAAATTTTCAGTGTATGTCTGTGTGTTTACATACAACTCAATCAGATTATGTCATTAGGTAGAGAATTACCACAGCTTCTAAAAGAACGCCTTTTTTACAAAGGTCGTAAGTTTAATTTTGAGGTCAATCGTCTGCGATTGCCAAACAAATCAGAGGGGGAATGGGAGTGCATTCGTCACCCAGGAGGGGCTTTAGCACTACCAGTCACATCTGAGGGTAAATTGATACTTGTACGTCAGTATCGCTTTGCTGTCGGAACTAGGGTTTTGGAGTTTCCCGCAGGAACGGTAGAACTAAATGAGGAACCTTTGGACACGGTAAAGCGAGAGATTCAGGAGGAAACGGGATATAGTGCCAAAAAATGGCAGAAACTGGGCGAATTTTTCCTTGCTCCTGGTTATTCTGATGAAATTATCTATGCTTTTCTCGCTCAAGATTTGGAAAAACTCGAAAAACCTCCTGCACAAGACGATGATGAAGATATCGAAGTGCTAATTTGGAGTCCAGAACAGTTGGAAAAGGCTATTTTGGATGGTGAGTTTGTTGATGCTAAGTCGATTGCGAGTTTCTTTCTAGCGCGATCGTTTTTGAATTAAAAATAATGCAGAGACGCGATATATCGCGTCTCTCTATATATATATAATATTCTTTTTGAACCGCCAAGTACGCCAAGTACGCCAAGAAGAGAAGGAGGAAGAAGAGAGGGAGTTACGATCGCAGGTGTTTTATTAATGTTTGTCGCATTATGTCTACTGGTATGGTTTCCCTATCGCACCAAATTTTTAATGCTGCTGCTCCTTGTTGGACGAGCATTTCTAGTCCGTCAATTGCGATTGCTCCGATTTTTTGCGTTTGTTGTAGTAGTTTTGTGGGGTTGGGTGTATAAATTAAGTCGTAGACTATGGGTGAGTTGGGATTGAGTTTCTCTATTTCTTCTTCACTTAAGGGTGATTCTTGAATATTTGGATACATGCCGATGGGTGTTGTGTTTACTAGTAAATCGGCATGGGGAAGCAATTTTGGTAGTAATTCCCATTGATGAGTTTGTAAGTTAGCTTTTAGGGATGAATTAGCCCAACTATCGCGAAAAGTCTCTAATTTTGCGAAATTTCTACCGACAACATGGATTTCCGCACAACCGAGTTGAACGCAACCCGCAACAACTGCCCGTGCTGCTCCACCATTTCCTAAAATTACTGCTGTGGTTTGACTCCAATCGCGATTATATTGCGATCGCAATGGGGCTATAAATCCTTCGACATCGGTATTTGTTCCTACCCATTGGTTATTTTTGCGAACGACTGTGTTCACTGCTCCGATTGCTTCAGCCAAAACTGATATTTCCGACAGAAAAGCCATAATTGCTTGTTTGTGGGGAATTGTGACGCTAAACCCAACAACTCCAATTGCCTCAAATCCCTTGATTGCTGCTGCTAAATTTTCTGGTGCGATCGCGAATGGAAGGTAAACATAATCAATTCCCATTTGCGAAATTGCCGCATTATGCATCAATGGTGACAACGAATGTTCTACTGGATGTCCGATTACACCTAATAGCTTGGTAGTGCCTGTAATCATTCTTTACTCTTTTTACCTTGGTTAATATAGTAAACTTTATATTCCCGACTGTTTAGATAAGTTGATGATATTCTTGGTCATATTCTCGATATATTCGGATACTGCATAAGCTTGTAATTTTGTCACTAATTAATCATTACTCGTTAATTTTACGTAACTTATGGAAATTAATAAATGCGAGATTACAAACATTAATAAAATTTGTAACGCTTAAGATTAACAGAATTATTGAATATGAATTTACTTAAATGAAACAGGTATTCGCTTTTGCCAATACTTAAGTTATATTTTTTACAAGAAAATAATATTTACTGAGATAAATTAATATAATTGGGGTTACAGAGAATGGTTTATACAGTAGAAACTGGTGATACATTATTTAAAATAGCAGAAAAAATTTATGGCGATCGCATTTGTTGGCAGGTTATATATAATGCGAATCCAGAAGTAATTGTATTAGTTCCCGGAGTAAAATTAATAGTTCCTAAATACTGCTATTATCGATATCTATTTTCCGATTTAACGGCAAATAATCAGCTTCAATTTGGATAACTTCAACCTTGATTTAGTTGATTTATGAATTCCATTCCTTAATTAAATTGTAGTTTGTAAAAATCCCGTAGGGGAACCCACGGTTGTTTGCCCTCCTTTATTTATTGATTTATTGATTTATTGATTTATTTCTTCATCTACAACTATCCAAAAGTGTGTTTAATTGTTTAATAATGTTCCCAGGATTTTTACCGAGAAAAGGAGATGCGATCGCAGCTTCATGAGGGTTTCTTCCCGTACATTTGACGGCAGAAATTGCATCTTTATTTGACATTCCTCGACTGTTTACTAACCAAGCTGCAAGCACATGTCCAGTACTTGAAGTACAATTCTTATTAGTTCTTAGTAGGTTGGGGAGTCACTGCTTTGCGAGGTAAGTGCATCCACACGTGCGGCTTTGCCGCCGAGTGGACTGCCGCACCCGAAGGGGTTCCCCTCGTTATAGCAAGTGACGTTGTAGGCTTTGCGTAACCCAACATCAATATACTGGCATATTTCACTTCGTTCAACATGACATAAAATAACTCTTTTAAAACATCCTCTTAAATCTTAAACATTAAATTTTACCTAATAAATTCACCCTAATTAGTAACTACTTAAAGCTAATTCTTCCTCTGCCTCAACTACATTCATTTCATCCAAAATTCGCCAAATTTCCTGCATCAAATTATCCAATCCTGCACGAGTCGCAGCCGAAATTATAAACACTTTATTACCAGAAATCCGATTAAGCTGAGTTGCTAACTGTTGCAAATCAACACTTTCATTATCAACTGCATCGATTTTATTTAATGCCAAAATTTGTGGACGTGTAGCCAAATTTCTACCGTATGCTTCCAATTCACTCTGAATAGTTTGATAATCGTCAATTACATTTTCGCTAGTTGCATCAATCAAATGCAGTAAAACACGAGTTCTTTCGATATGTCGTAAAAAATCATGTCCCAATCCCGCACCTTCCGAAGCACCTTCAATTAATCCAGGAATATCAGCAAATACCGTACCATCGCCAGTAGGTTTTCTGACCACACCTAAATTAGGTATTAACGTAGTAAAGGGATAATCAGCGATTTTTGGACGTGCCGCAGATAACGCTGATATCAAAGTTGATTTTCCGGCATTGGGAAGTCCAATAATTCCCACTTCCGCCAACAGCTTTAATTCCAGACGCAGTGACTTAATTTCGCCATCCAAACCAGGAAGAGCGTATTCAGGGGCACGGTTACGGTTGCTTAAAAAATGCTTGTTACCCAAGCCACCTTTACCACCTGCCGCGATTGAGATTGTTTGCCCGATTTCCGTCAAATCGGCGATAACATCACCTGTTTCAGCATCATAAATAATTGTCCCGCAAGGCACATCGACAATTGTATCTTTGCCATTTGCACCCGTACAGTTGTTAGGACCACCACGAGTACCATTCCCGGCTTTAAACTTATGGTTGTAACGAAAGTCAAGTAAAGTTTGCAAATCTTCAGCAGCGCGAAAGAATACTGAACCACCTTTTCCGCCATTTCCACCTGCTGGACCACCTGCGGGAACGTATTTTTCCCGTCGGAAAGCGACGATACCATCACCACCTTTTCCGGCTTCAACTTCAATATCTGCTTGATCTATAAATTGCATAATTATTAGTTAGGAGTTTTGAGTTATACCAATTCTATGTGAGTCTATTTATGTGACCCCTCCATACCCAGGGCTGTTTCGTTCCCTTTTAAACAGGATTTGTCAAGATAGTTAGCGATAAATATCTAAGTAAAGATGACGATTA
>NZ_NTFS01000471.1 GCF_002289455.1 Brunnivagina elsteri CCALA 953 | reverse complement strand
ATTGGTTACTTTAAGTGGGTTACGTTTGTTGAATAAATAAAATAAAGTAAAATAAAATTTTTTCAACGCAGAGGTTCGCGGAGGTTAACGCGGAGTTTCGCAGAGGAATATGGAGAGTTATTTGCTTGGTTTTTCAACCATACTGGGATGCTCTCTTTTATTCTTTACTTTTTACCCATGTTTCGTTTTAATCTATCCAATTCATCATCTGTTTCAAAACGACGAAATTGTTCTTCTAATTCATCAAAACTTCCCAAAGATGTTTTTGTCGAACTTCTCCAACCACTAGTTTCCAATGGTTCCTGAGTTTTGGTTTGTTGAGTTTTTGCTTGTTGATTACGTACTTGTTGTGCTTCCGTTGCCTTTACCTGAACTTCTTGTCTACGTACTTGAATTTTTTGTAACAAATCCTGAGCTTGCTTAATTCGCTCCTTCAAACCCTGCATATGTCCCCATTGCTGATTTCCCTTACGGAGCAATGAAGCTTCATGTTCCTGTGCTGCTGATGCTAAATCTAACCGATTCCCAGCTTTTGCTTTTTGGATTCTCACATGCCATTTTTGAATTTCCGTCGCTGTAGCCAAAATATCATCTTGCGATCGCTTTTCTTGTAGCTGCAATTCCGCAATCAACTTTAATGTATCCTCTTCCTGTTCCCGCAACTGCTCTAACAGCGCTTCTAACTCCAAATGCGGATTGTTTCGCAAAAATTCTTCTAAACGGTTTTCCAGAAACCGACTCAAGTCATCGAATAATCCCACTGTTAGAACTCCAGACTCCAATTACTATGATTCATTGTAGTGCTGACTGCTGCCTCGCGGAAAGTCAATCAACCCAGTACTTGCATTTTTTTCTTAAAGTAGTATAATTGTATTATTAAATTAGGAATTATATATTTCCTTCTTTCCTTCTTTCCTTCTTTCTTCCCTTGGCGTTTTGGCGTACTTGGCGGTTATCTATCTAATATTCATAATTATATCCCTATGTGGATATACTTCAGTAAAACTACTTACATAAAATTCTGTTATGAAAATTAGATAAAGTTAGCATTTTTCTCTTGTGAATTAATCATTATCCGAGGTTAAAATTGATTTACAGAATTAGAATTATATCTAAAAAAGCACGATAATAAGAAGAGGTTAAATTATGAGTAGCATTGAAGTTGTATTTAGCTTTGACACTACAGGTAGTATGTACCCTTGCTTAACTCAAGTACGCCGAAAAATCAAGGAAACAGTACAACGCTTAATCAACGAAATCCCATTAATTAAAATTGGAATAATTGCCCACGGTGATTACTGTGATGAAGGCTCAACATACGTTACCAAACATTTTGATTTATCAGCAGATATTGAGGCAATTTGCGATTTTGTCCTGAATGTGGAACCTACAGGAGGTGGTGATGCTCCAGAGTGTTACGAACTAGTATTACACGAAGCACAATCATTTTCTTGGTCTAAATCAGCATCAAAATCCCTGGTATTAATTGGTGATGATATTCCCCATGCTCCTGCACATAACCCGAAAAAATTAAACTGGAGACAGGAAGTTAAGAAGTTAGCAGAACAAGAAATAGTGGTTTATGGAGTGCAAGCTTTAAACCGTTCCCACGCAACACCATTTTATCAAGATTTAGCTGAACAATCAGGTGGTTTTCACGTCAATCTCGACCAATTTTCTTATATTACAGACCTATTTTTAGCAGTCTGTTATCAACAATCTTCAAACGAACAACTCCAAGAATACGAAAAAGAAATTATCAGCGAAGGAAGGATGAGTCGGGGGTTAAGTCGTATCTTTAACTCAATGATGAAACGTGAAGGAACATCACTTTACGAAGCTGCTGATTTACGTACTATTTCTCCAGGAAGATTTCAAGTCCTTGATGTTGATAATAATATATCAATTAAAGCTTTTGTATTAGAGAATGGTTTGACTTTTAAAGTTGGACGGGGATTTTATGAGTTTACGAAAACAGAAACTATCCAAGGACATAAAGAAATCATTTTAATGGATAGAAAAACAGGTGATTTATTTGAAGGGGAAGCAGCCAGGGAAATGTTAGGTTTACCGGAAGGTTCGACGGTTAGGATTAAACCGAATAATTTGGAAAAATATATGGTTTTTGTCCAAAGTACTTCTGCGAATCGTAAATTAATTGGAGGAACCAAATTCCTTTATGAAGTCGAAGATTGGACTAGGGATTAAGGTAGAGAGAAGAAACAATAACAAGAAAATATTTTTCCCTTTGCTTCCCTTCTTCCCATTTAGTCCTCTTTGTAACTAATATAATTATCCTGCTAGCAATGGAGGTAAAACGTGCTGGAATCGACTATGGTAGATGTGAAAACGCGAATTGAAGAACTACGGAAGCTTGTGCAAAAGGCGAGCTACGAATATTATGTACTTGATAATCCAACATTAGATGATGGGGTTTACGATCGCCTTTACCGTGAATTACAGGAACTGGAAAGTCAGCATCCCCAATTAATTACATCCGATAGTCCAACCCAACGAGTCGGGGAAAGAGCAGCAACACAATTTAACTCAGTACGTCATCATGTACCATTGTATAGTCTCGAAAATGCCTTTGATGTTGACGAGTTAAAAGCCTGGGATAATCGCTGGAGAAGGAATTTACAACCTTCTAATTACTACTTGACCATCGAAGCAGAACATGGGTTTGGGTATGTCTGCGAATTAAAGATTGACGGGAATGCTTTAGCTTTAACCTATGAAAATGGGATTTTGACGCGGGGTGCTACTAGGGGTGATGGTATGATGGGGGAAGATATTACCCAGAATATCCGCACTATTCGTTCGATTCCCTTGCGGTTAAATGCAGAAGCTTTTGGTGGTATTATTCCGGAACGGGTAGAAGTACGGGGGGAGACATTTTTACCCCTTGATGTCTTTAAGCAAATTAATGAGGAACGTACAAAAGTTGGTGAGACTCAATTTGCTAATCCCCGTAATGCCACTGCGGGAACCTTGCGACAACTTGATTCTAGGGTTGTAGATAAGCGAAAATTGGACTTTTTTGCTTATACTTTGCACATTCCTGGAGAAGACGATGCCAGTATTACAAATACTCAGTGGGAAGCTCTAGAATTACTCCAAAAAATGGGTTTTAAAGTCAACCCCAAGATGAAATTGTGTTCGTCTCTACCAGAAGTCGCCGAATATTACAATAACTGGGATACAGCTCGTTTGAATTTACCCTACATGACTGATGGGGTAGTGGTAAAACTCGATTTATTTAAACTACAAGAACAATTGGGTTTTACGCAGAAATTTCCCCGATGGGCTGTAGCATTAAAGTATGCAGCCGAAGAAGCACCAACCATTGTCGAAAACATTTCTGTTAATGTTGGACGTACAGGAGCTTTAACACCACTTGCAGAGATGCATCCGGTACAACTAGCGGGTACAACCGTATCTAGAGCTACTTTACACAATTGCGATCGCATTGCTCAACTTGATATCCGCATTGGAGACACGGTAATTGTCCGCAAAGCTGGGGAAATTATCCCGGAAGTGGTACGGGTATTAACAGAATTACGTCCTGATGGTACCCAACCTTTTATAATGCCTACCCATTGTCCCGTATGTGGACAACCTGTAGTTAGGGAAAAGGATGAAGCTGTAACAAGATGCGTAAATGCGTCTTGTGCGGCAATTTTGAAGGGTTCCATAGAGCATTGGGTAAGTAAAGATGCCCTAGATATTCGGGGAATGGGTGAGAAATTGGTGCATCAATTAATAGATAAAGAAGTGGTGCATTCAGTCGGTGATTTATATGAGTTAATACCGGATAAATTGTGTGAATTGGAGAGGATGGGTAAAAAGTCGGCTGAGAAAATTGTCGATGCAATTTCTAAGTCTAAAAATCAACCTTGGAGTCGGGTTCTTTATGGTTTGGGGATTCGTCACGTTGGTAGTGTCACAGCCCAGTTGTTAGCAGAAAAATTTCCCAATGTTGAACAATTAGCTGACGCATCAAGGGCAAAGATTGAAGGTATTTATGGGATTGGTGGGGAAATTGCGGATAGTATTTATCAGTGGTTTCGCATTCCTTCAAATCAGAAATTGATTGAGCGATTACAAGCTACTGGTTTACAATTTGTAGATTTAGTGGAGGAAGTTTTAATAGATGGAAATATCAATAAAAAATTAGCTGACAAAATTTTTGTAATTACAGGTACTTTACCCACATTAAAACGTGATGAAGCAAAAGCATTAATTCAAAAAGCAGGTGGTAAAGTTACCGATTCTGTTAGTAAGAAGACAGATTTTTTGTTAGTAGGTGAAGAAGCTGGTTCTAAGTTAACAAAAGCTGAATCATTGGGGATTATGATATTAAGTGAAGCTCAATTATTGGAAATTTTGGAATGATAATGCAATATGAATAAAATATGACCTCTCCCTGACTTTTGCTGTGCAAAAATCGTCCCTCCCCTAAGAAGGGAGGGATAAAAATAGAACTAAAATTAGTCTCCGTACTTAAAATATTTGTGGATGAACTATAAGCCAATTTGCAAATGACTTACTTATTAAACCTCGTCCATTTCGGAACCCGGAGTTTTTGATTATTCTGTTACCTGAGTTCGATATAACAGAAACGCTTAGAAATAAGTTGTAATCAATATTCTATCAATTAG
>NZ_NTFS01000470.1 GCF_002289455.1 Brunnivagina elsteri CCALA 953 | reverse complement strand
TGCGATCGCTCGAAATTTCGCACTTAATTTATTCCGTGACAATATGTTTGAAAATATGGCGCAAGCTCAACGGTTGTCTTCCTTTGGGTTAGACACACTTCAGCAACTTTTTAGAATGAAATAGCCCTGGCAATTGATGCGAACCACAAACGTAGTTGATTTCCTTGAAACGTATGGGTACTAGTTCTATCACTATGTAACCCTAGTTTTTGTTCTTTTAAACAATTCTCCATATTCCCGCGTGGGCAATATTTTTGAGTATAAAGTCGTCCTGGAGGAATTTTATTGATAGGAAGTGAAGTCACTACAAAGCGAGTATCAACTTCTTTCTCGCTATACTCAACTTTGGCGCAAACTTTGCCACGGGGATTCTCCCCGGTGGCAAGATTTGCAACAACACGACGATTGCGGCTCCAACAATAAGAGTGTTTGATAGTCAAGAGAACAATACCAAACTGAGTTATGAACAAATGCTGCTGCATCATTTTTTAAATCTGGTGATGGAGGAAATAAGCTTTGAAAAAACTCAACTATGGGTTGAAGTTTTCCTGAGTATTCCTGAGATGCACGATACTTTATTGATTGAGATAACTGAAGTAAACGATTATTTTGAGCAAGTCCAAATACATAATCAATTTCACTTTGAGATTCACGTGAAACTTTGCCACGGGGATACTCCCCGGTGGCAAGATTTCACACCAACTCATTATATCGTCTCTCGAATATGCGCTATCTCCGCGAATAATAATTTTTACATCTTTCCATTTTGAGCGGATTATTTTTATTACTCGTTGTAATTCTTCTAACCCACCTCCTGCTGGATCAACATTAGATGCCCTAAGTTTTGAGGCAAGTAAATGTTTACCACAGAAAATATAAAGTGGAGCATAACAATACCCTCGATAATAAGGGTTAAAAAATGTTTCTTCTTGATTCCCATGAACTAAATCATCGGTAACATCTAAGTCCAAAATTATCTGTCGTGGTGGCTTTCGATAAGATTCTAGAAATAGCTCAACTAGTAGTGTTTCTATTGCTGATGCATCATGTTCAATACGGTGATATCTACTATCTGCCCTTGATGATACATCTTCTGGACAATGCTCAAGCCGATTTAAGGTACTTTTGCCTGCCAATATAATTGATTTTTGTTCCTCATTAATCACTTTCCCAACTGCAAATGCAAATATGGGGTCATGACGTAGAGTTTCATGGTCATTTATATCCTCATAGCCCATGATTAAGCCATATATTCTTTGTGCAATTAAGCTATTAACTGGATGCAGAATTTTATTTGGCTCTCGGTAGTCTTTGAAACATCCTGCCAATCGTGATGTTATTTCTCTTTTTCTATCCAGTTCCGCAATTAGTGTTAGCCCTGCATCCGATGTTACAGGCTCACTCTTGAAATTAACTATAACTGGATATGACTTTTCTTGTCCAAATATGAACTGTTCCGGTATAGAATGATTTGGGTGCGACTCTTTTAGGAGTACGGTGTATAATAAAAGAGTAATAAATGAAAAGCCTACCAGAATAGTATTGCAAGTCAAAAAGCAACTAGATGGAATTGGCTTGAAAAAATGAAAAACCAGGATTAAACGAGACATATGCAAGCATCTACTTCAAATCAAGGCATGTTTTGGGAAGAAGCACGAGAGCTATTTGAAGAACTAGTCGGTTGGCTAGACTCAGATAGTATTTGTGGCTTAGAGCATGGGGAGATAGAAAGTAAAATGCTTGAAAACGGTTATGAACTGTTGAGAAAGTTGTTGCAAGGATATTTTGATAAACGCAGTGAAGACGAAATAGAAGGCTTGGCAGAAGGTAGGGACGAAGCCAAGAGAAGCCATAAGAAAAGATTGTCGCGGAAATTAACAACAATATTTGGCACAGTAATTGCCAATCGAATTGGTTACGGAGGCAGAAAGATAAATTCGCTCATTCCCCTAGATGGGGAGCTAAATTTACCGGTGGAACAATATTCTCACGGACTCAGGCAACGAGTAGCAGTTGAAGTAGCTCGTTCGGGATTTAGGGAAACGGTGGAAATAATCGAAAAAACAACGGCAGCAAAAATAGGTAAGCGTCAAGCAGAAGAACTGGCTTACCATAGTGCTGGCGATTTTGATGATTTCTATCACGACCAACAAGCTCAGTCAAGAGAGTTAGAAGAAACGGGGGAAATAGTAGTTATCAGTACGGACGGGAAGGGCGTTGTTGTACGCACAGAAGACTTGCGTGCTGATACCCAAAAACGAGCGCAGGCTTCAAGCAAGAAGTTAAATAAACGCCTAACGATTCATGAGAAAAGCGCAATGCTAAACGAATGGCAACGGTGGCTTCGGTTTATACAATCAATCCCTTTGTACGTACAGCCCAACAAATTGTTAGCCCATCTGATGAAGATCGAAAAATTAAGCGAAAAGTTTGTGGGGAAGGTCTCCTTCCACAAAACTTTTCAAGACAACGACCTCGACCAATCGGTAAGCGTGTTTGGGCTTCTTTGGAGAAACAGCCAGAACTAGTTATTTCCGAGGCAATTGAAGAGGCATTATACCGTGACCCCAACAAACAAAAGCGTTTTTGTGCCTTAGTCGATGGCAACAAGCAACAATTATCACTCTTGAATAAATTTGCTCTTCAACACAATCTCAACTTAACAATTGTCCTGGATATTATTCATGTGATTGAGTATTTGTGGAAAGCAGCATTTGCCTTTTATTCGGATACTTCTAAACAGGCAGAAACTTGGGTGAGTAGACGTTTACAGCTTATCCTCGAAGGTAAATCAAGCTCCGTTGCCGCAGGTATGCGTCGAAGTGCAACTTTACGCCAACTTACAACATCCGAGCGTAAACCAGTGGACAACTGCGCCCTTATATTTGCTCAACAATGCTAATTATCTCAAATACGACGATTACTTAAAAGCTGGTCTACCGATCGCCACCGGAGTTATTGAGGGTGCCTGTCGTCATTTAATTAAAGACAGAATGGACATTACTGGTGCTAGATGGAGTTTGGCTGGTGAGTATCGCTGTTTTGCGTCTCCGTTCTCTTTACATTAGCGGTGATTGGCATGAGTATTGGCGCTTTCATTTACAGCAAGAGCATAAACGCAATCACCTCAGTTTATACAAAGACGGTATTCCATTGATGAAACGAGTCATTCAAGCTCGTTGTTCTATTTCCCCTCCAAGCATTGCAATGCCTGTCTAAACCTATTCTGCGTCTTCTTAAAAGAGCCGCACCCGAATGATTTTTACTTGGGGTCATGCTTTAAACTGCTGTAATTGTTTCGCAACATACATTTTGGCAGTTTTTGACCCCTATTTCTTCAAACTTCGTGAGAAATCCGGGATTAGCTATTTTTGCGCCAAATTCGCTTTCTAATTGCTCGAATGTTGTATTGGTATCTTCAATAGTGTCGTGCAAAATAGCGCATTGAATAGCTAAATTACCATCGCGTTCTGGCTCTATATTTAAAGCAGCAATTATTTCCATACTGACAAAACTTAAGTGCATTATGTAGGATATTTTTGTACCTGGCACTTTTTGACCTTGGTGTGCGTTTTCTGCAGCAATCGACTTGCGAATGCGGTTTGGCTCGACTGCTCGGTCATCAATAGCCCTAGCGATGTTGTAATAGTATTGCCCTGCTTTACCAAACTGCTGCACCAAAAAAGCAAGCGATCGCATTTTCAAATCAGCCCCGGTGCGAATACCCAATGATTGCATTTTAGCGGCTGTAACCTTACCAATGCCGTGAAATTTTTCGATGGGTAAACCTTCCACAAAAGCGACAAGCGAAGCGCAGCGCGAGTACGCGATCGCATCTTCCGGCAGTATCACCGTCATGCCATTGGGTTTATTTATACTCGATGCCATTTTTGCGAGGAATTTATTGATGGATACCCCTGCTGATGCGGTGAGGTTGGTTTGGGCGAATATTTCGGCTCTGATATGTCGTGCAACGGTGGAAGCATAGGGAAATCCCTGTTTGTTTTCTGTGACATCGAGGTAAGCTTCATCCAATGCCACGGGTTCAAATATATCGGTGTAGCGCCTAAATATATCGTGGATTTGGTCTGATATTCCTCGGTATACTTCAAATCTAGGACGGACAATGATGAGATTTGGACATTTTGCAACTGCCATACTTGATGCCATTGCCGAATGAATCCCATATTTTCTTGCCTCATAACTTGCAGCTGCTACCACCCCGCGTTGACTCGGTGAACTACCAACTGCTAACGGTTTACCTCGATAGCTGGGATTGTCGCGTTGTTCTACAGATGCGTAAAAAGCATCCATGTCGATGTGAATGATTTTTCTGGTCTGACTCACACTCGCTATATTAATAGTTCATTTTTACTATTTAATTAATATAGCGCTAATATCTCAATCGTAAAGGTGCGATCGCTAAAAATCATATTTAAGTACAAAGTAATTTTATTTACAGAGGTTGTACTGTTTGACAGGATGAATCATCTTCATGAGATATCTCAAAAAGATTGCTAGCAAGTCATTTGACTATTATTAAAAAAAAAATCTGCAACAGAGCTTGATTACTTGGTATTAATTGCAGCAACAAATCGATTAAAACCTGTATCAAGGTATAAAATATTTTAAGCTGCTTTCGGCTTAATGAATGAATTTAAGATAGAATCACAAAAATTATTC
>NZ_NTFS01000047.1 GCF_002289455.1 Brunnivagina elsteri CCALA 953 | reverse complement strand
ATATAGAACCCCTCTCCAACCTCTCCCCTTACTAAGGGGAGAGGCTTAAAAATATCATTTTTGATAGATAAAAAGTCTCATTCTTAACCGTTTTCAGTATAAGTCTAGAGTTGGGATAGTTTATTTTCTATTTTCTGGAAATTTCTAACAGTTCAAATATCATTCTAGAGGCTGATACATAGTTCTTAAGGCTGAGATAAGCTAATGCGTATTAATTAATTCAATTAAATACATTTGCCCATCCCAGAGTGTATCTAAAACTACACAAAGGAACTTATATATGAAAGCTTTATTGCTCTACCCAAAATTTCCTCAGTCTTTTTGGTCATACGATCGCTTCATGGAAATCGCTGGACTAAAAGCTGTCTTGCCTCCACTGGGAATCATTACAGTTGCAGCACTCCTACCTCAAGACTGGGAAATTAGATTTTGCGATCGCAATGTCAATCCAGAAACTGACGCTGATTGGGAGTGGTGTGACCTGGTAATTCTTTCTGCAATGCTGGTGCAGAAGCCCGATTTTCATGCCTTAATTCAAAAAGCAGTGCATTTCGGTAAAAAGGTCGCTGTCGGTGGTCCCTACCCCACCTCCGTACCCCAAGATGCCCTTGATTTTGGAGCAAATTATCTGATTTTGGATGAGGGAGAGTTGACGGTTCCCCTGTTTTTAGAAGCACTTAACCAAGGTCAAACCCAAGGCATTTTTCGCTCCATTGAAAAACCCGATGTCACCATTAGTCCCATACCACGCTTTGATTTACTCAAACGTGATGCCTATTTGATGATGGCAATGCAATTCTCTCGCGGCTGTCCCTTTAACTGCGAATTTTGCGATATCATCTCCCTTTACGGTCGCAAACCACGCACCAAAGAACCAAGTCAAAGTTTAGCAGAATTGCAAACCTTGTATGATTTAGGTTGGCGAGGGTCATTGTTCATCGTAGACGATAACTTTATTGGCAATCAGCGTAACGTCAAACGCTTCCTCAGAGAATTGATTCCCTGGATGCAGCAGCATGATTACCCCTTTACCTTCATCACAGAAGCTTCGGTAAATTTGGCAGAAGACGATGAACTACTTGAACTGATGCACGAAGCAGGCTTTTATGGTGTGTTTCTCGGTATCGAAACCCCCGATCAAGATAGCCTAGAAGTCACACGTAAACTCCAAAATACACGCAGTTCCCTTGTCGAATCCTGTCACAAAATCAATGAAGCTGGTATGTTGATTTATGCAGGATTTATCCTTGGTTTTGATGGAGAACGCTCTGGTGCTGGAGAAAGGATTCAAGCTTTTGTGGAACAAACCAATATTCCTCAACCCATGCTGGGTATTCTCCAAGCTTTGCCCAACACTGCTTTATGGAATCGTCTCAAGGCAGAACAACGTTTGTTCGACAGCATCAACCATCCCACAGGAGATCAGAATACCTTGATGAATTTTGTTCCTACCCGTCCCATTGCAGAAATTGCCAAAGAGTATGTTGAGGGTTTTTGGACAATGTATGAACCTGCAAACTATCTTAGACGCAGCTTCGAGCAATGTCTAAGAATTGGTTCGCTGAAAGGACGAAAACAAACCATGCAATTTCCCTTAGGTAAAGGATTAGGACTTGTTGCTCAGGTAATATGGCATCAGGGTTTACGAAGATCGGAAATTCGCTGGCAGTTCTGGCAACAACTATGGACTATTTTGCGACATAAACCTCAAGTTCTCAACATGTATCTAGGTTTGTGCGCTGCTGGAGAACACTTCTGGGAGTATCGTGCTTTAGCTAGGGAACGGATTACTCAGCAGCTAGGCTATGACCCATTAAAAGTACTTGTATTACCCGAAAAAGATGTAATGCTGGCAAAATTTTAATTTTAGGAAATTAGTGGCGTTGCATAATAGATTATGAATTGTCAGGGGCTTGCGTTTCGTTTTTCTGTCAGGAGTCAGAATATAAACTTAAACAAGGTTACAAGCCCCCAGATTGATCCGTGGGGTCAATCTGGGGGCTTGTACTGAGCGACAGCGAATGTATCCAAAATCGGATGACTTTCCATAATCCTGAATCTATTGATGCCATCATCTTAGAGCTATCAAAACTCGCCAAAATGTATCGAAAAGTTAAGGAATATTGCGATTAAGTGAAATAGTTGGGGTTTAGAGAAAAATCAGACAAAAGTCCGTGGTAGGATGCTCTCGGTAATACGTCAAAAATGGGAGAAGACCTTTGACACTCCGGGTTGCTGTTGTTGGCTCAGGTCCAGCTGGTTCATGTGCTGCTGAAGTTTTGGCAAAAGCTGGTATTGAAACCTATTTGTTTGAGCGCAAATTAGATAACGCCAAGCCTTGTGGTGGTGCGATTCCGTTATGCATGGTCAACGAATTTGACCTGCCTGCGGAGATTATCGACCGTAAGGTGCGGAAAATGAAGATGATTTCTCCCTCGAACCGTGAGGTTGATATCAATCTGATAAATGAAGATGAATATATTGGAATGTGCCGTCGCGAGGTGCTAGATAGTTTCTTGCGGAATCGTGCGGCTAAATTAGGTGCAATTTTAATAAATGCCACTGTTCATAAACTAGATATTCCCGGTAATAACAAAGACTCCTACACCATTCATTATGTTGACCATAACGAAGGTGGGGCACAGGGGATTGCGAAAACCTTAAAGGTTGATGTAATTATCGGTGCTGATGGTGCTAATTCCCGCATTGCGAAAGAAATCGATGCTGGGGATTATAACTATGCGATCGCATTCCAAGAGCGGATTCGCATTCCTGAAGAGAAACTGGCGTATTACAACGATTTGGCGGAAATGTACGTCGGGGACGATGTTTCTACCGATTTCTACGCTTGGGTATTCCCCAAATACGACCACGTTGCTGTCGGAACTGGCACGATGTCTGTTAACAAAGCTAACATCAAACAGTTGCAGGCTGGTATTCGCGCCCGTGCCGCACACAAACTCGAAGGTGGTAAAATCATCAAAGTGGAAGCTCACCCCATCCCTGAACACCCCCGTCCTCGTCGGGTAGTTGGACGTGTGGCTTTGGTTGGTGATGCTGCTGGTTATGTCACTAAGTCTTCGGGTGAAGGTATTTACTTTGCGGCGAAGTCGGGACGGATGTGTGCGGAAACCATCGTGGAAATGTCGAATGCTGGTGCGATAATCCCCACCGAAAAAGACCTCAAAATCTACTTGAAGAATTGGGATCGGAAATACGGTTTAACTTATAAGGTTCTCGATATCCTGCAAAGCGTTTTCTACCGTTCCGATGCCACCCGTGAAGCCTTTGTGGAGATGTGTTCTGACCTTGATGTCCAAAAGCTGACTTTTGATAGCTATTTGTACAAAACGGTTGTACCCGCAAATCCCATTACTCAACTTAAGATTACTGCTAAAACAATTGGTAGTTTACTCCGTGGTAATGCTCTGGCTCCCTAGTTCTAAATTTGGTCATCCTAAAAATCACTAAATTTAGTTATTTTGCGGCTTTAGGGGAATAAAGTTCAGGTTGTTGATGTTTCTCTGCTTCCCAAATTTTATTCCTCTGAATCTGCTAATTTTTAGCCGAAAGTTGAAGGTTGGCAAATATTTTTTTATCTCACAGATTCGACACTTTAATAATTCTTCTAACTCTATATTAACTAGCTTTTTACATATACTTACTTGATACGAGGGTGATAATAACAACCTTTGTTTGATAATATTTTGCTGTTAGTAAATAAATGCTTGAGATGTAACAATTGTCTTCAGTTAAACCTCGTCTACCTTGAGAACTATAGTTTTCCGCGAAGATTTTGAGATTGCTACCCTGCGGGTAGGCACGGAGTGACTTCCGAAGGTAGCCGAAGAAGCGAGTCTACCTTACGTCGCAATGACGCAGCAGAATAATCAAAAACTCCGGGTTCCGAAATAGACGAGGTTTATAAGGAAATTATAAGAAGGATTTACAAAGCTAATATAAAGATTTTATGAATAATACAGTTAAAGTTGGCAATCTCTCCGTATTTTTACTAGCTTAGATGAGTTATCCTCTTTATAAGAAAAACTCCTAACGTGGGGTTAAATGCGATCGCGATGAAACTAAGTTCTGTTTTCGGTATTACCTTATCTGCATTTGCGATTACTGCTGTTGCAGCACTTGGTTTCTCAAATCAAGCCAAAGCATTAATCTTTTCAGGTGACTCTAGCGGAACATGGGGAGAACCCGATCCTGGTACTTTTAATACCAATCCCATCTATAAAGGTGTGGGAACAAATACTTTTGAATGGGGATTGTCACTCCCTGATATACCCAGGTTTAGGACTCCAGCCAATAGTCTTATTTTTAAGGGAACATCATTTGCATCTGACTTTAATTCTCTATTTAAAATCGGGGATTTAAGCTACTACAACGGCACAGTACCTTTATATACAAACGTCGAAAAAGTACGGTTCCATTTGCGCTTATCATTCAAAAATCCTGCTGAAATAAAAGAGGATTTTGATTTTAATTTTAATTTGGTAAATTCGCCAAATGACCCCAACATTCCCATCTCCGATATAGCGAATGCAGACTATGTATTCCCGACACCAGTATTTACCAACCGCAGTTTTAGTTATAGCGGCAAGCAATATACCTTAGAATTGACTGGATTTATCGAAGATGGTAGCTCGACAAGCGCAAAAGAATTTCGTGTTCGGGAAGGAGCAAAAACCACAGCAGCAATTTACGGCAGGATAAATGTTGTTTCACCTACCGAAAAAGTCCCCGAACCGGGGGTTGTTGCTGGATTGTCTCTACTAGGATTTTATGTTGTGATTCGCAAGAGTTATCTCAAAATGAAGATTTAGATTCAAAACTTGCCGGAGATAAACGACTCGGATGTAGTGAGGTTTGGGTTGTTATTTTGGAAAATTGGTATCAGGATTAAATACCGTGGCACTTCCCTAACTATTTAGGTTTGGAGTGCCATATTTTTTTACTAGGAAACAACTATATTCCTAGTCAACTGATAACATTACTCCTTCTCCTGATGTAGTCGTTGTGGGCATTTCTAGGCAGTATCCAGCACCATATACAGTTTTAATGTAACGGGGATGGCGGGGATCTGGTTCGAGTTTGGTTCGCAAATGTCGGATGTGGACGCGAATCGTTTCAATGTCATCATCAGGATCATAACCCCAGACTTCGCGAAGAATTTCGCTAGGGGAAACGGTTTGCCCGTGACGCTGTAACAGACAGTGCAACAATTCAAATTCCAAATGAGTCAATTTAACCGTTCCGCTAAACCATATTGCCTCGAAACGTTCGGGAACCAAAGTTAATGGTCCATAGTTGAGGATTTCGCTATGCTTGGCAGCTTGGGGAATGCGATCGGTACGTCGCAGTAATGCCCTAATTCGTGCTAGCATTTCCTCAACTTCAAACGGTTTAGTCATGTAATCGTCTGCACCAGCGTTAAAACCTTCAACTTTGTTTTGGGTTTGACTTAATGCTGTGAGCATCAATACGGGAATTTCAGATGTGCGATCGTCTCGACGTAAGCGCTGACAAACGGTAAATCCATCTACTCTAGGTAGCATCAAGTCGAGCATAATCAGGTCGGGTTGTAGCTGTAGCGCTAATGCTTGACCCTTAATGCCATCTTCAGCTTGACTGACATCGTAGCCAGCCATTTCGAGATTGACAGCAACGAGTTCTGAAATCGCGGGGTCGTCGTCTATGACAAGAATCCTTGGCATTATATATTGTTATTACTAATTTGTTAAAGAGAAATAAGAATCTTCGATTGGTGCAAAGATTTCTTTATTGATTATAAAAAAGTTTTTAAATCTAATATAAAGATTAAGATGAAATATTTGTAAATCTCGGATACAAATATACAAATTTATATCAATTATGTCTTTTCCCACCTATATTCCGCCTCTATTGTTACAAAATGGTTTCGCAATGACCATACATGGAGCCTTTTCTACTAGTCGTAATTGGGAGGATACAGTTTTTGCTCCCGAACCACCATATCAGCAACAAATATTTATGGGGGCTGGTAGTGTACCACTTTTTGGTTTATTCGCGATTCCTGAAAATGCTCGCGGTACGGTTGTGGCAACCTATGGGATTACTGGAACTCTAGAAAACCAATGGTTGTTGCGAATTTGGGCACGTAAGGCTTATGCAAGTGGTTATGCTGTGGTGTTATTTGATTGGCGTGCCCACGGGAAATCTATAGAATTATCGCCTACTTTGGCATCGGATGGGTTGTATGAGGGGGAAGATTTTCTCAGAATTGCCTCGCAAGCAGCTGATTTGGGTTGTCCAGGAAAGTTTTGGCTATTTGGGTTTTCCTTAGGGGGTCAACTGGCATTGTGGGCTGGGAAAATCGCATTGTCGATGTCAGGGGATATTGGAGGTGTGATTGCGATTTGTCCGAGTTTGGATGCAACGCGATCGCTCTCTTATCTTTTGGGTAGTCGGCAAGGTAGATATATCGAAAAGGGTATTACTGGGAGCTTAAAAACATTAGCTTGGCAAATTCATGATACTCATCCTGGTGCTATTGACTCCGCAGCAATCGATCGGATTGATAGTATTTGGGCATTTGATAATGAGTTGGTTATTTCAGGTTTGGGTTTTCCGACGGTGGAAGCGTATTATGATGCAACAAGTCCGTTACATTTTTTGCCCCATCTGGAAATCCCGACTTTAATTATTTACGCCGAAAATGACCCATTTTTTAACCCTGCGATCGCACCAGATTTGCAAGCTGCTTGTAGGAATAATCCCTATATAAAGTTATTATTGACAAAATATGGGGGACATGTTATGTACTTGAATAGCAAGAGAGGTCAGAAACAAGCAAATGACCCTGATGTTTGGTGGGCTTGGAATCGAGTTTTAGAGTGGATGGATGGATGGAGGGAAGGCAGGAGGCAGAAGTCAGAAGTCAGAAGGAATATTTTAATGAACCGCCAAGACGCGGAGGACGCAGAGAGAATAAAATAAATGTTGAGATGTGCTGTAAATCAAAAAAAAGTGGTATGTAGAAAGTGCTTAATACGTTGGATTGAAGTTAAAACACTACTACATACCTATTTAGGTTGATTGAAAATCTTAACTACACTGAGTCGCAGTCAGCGCGATCGCAGTTAGTTCCACTGAGGAGTGAATTAGTTTGAGTTCGTCTTCACGTAGGGTAAAGGGTTGTTTCCACTGGAGTGATAGGATTGCCAGGGTTTGACTGCGGTAAATAATTGGTACAGTCAAATGTGCTTTGATATCACTCTCGGAATAGTGGGAAACCGTAGCTAGTTTTTCATCGCTGGGAATATTTGCTGAAACCTGGATTTTGTTAGTTGCGATCGCTTCACTTACTAATGGGTCATTAGTCAACCAATTTCCCAGGGCACCATTACTACTATAGGTTCCTTGGGATGATGTAAATGCAGAATTATCCAATATTTGCAGAACACAACCATCAGCAGCAAAACTTTCGCCAAAAGCTTCTGCGATCGGGTTTAGTGTATCCTCAAAGCTGGATGACATTTGGGTGACAGTTACCAACGATTTCAACAATGCCATTTGAGCATTGACGCGACGTAGTTCTTCAGTACGTTGTTTGAGCAAGTCGTAAGTTTCCGCAGCACGTTGCACTACAGCTTTAAGTTCCGTCGGGTCCCAAGGTTTGGTAATGTACTTGTAAACTTGTCCGGCATTTATTGCTTCCACCAAATCCTCAATATCAGTAAAACCCGTGAGGATGATACGCACAGTATCGGGAAACTGGGGAACTGTTTTACTCAGAAACTCAGTTCCTTTCATTTCTGGCATTCGCTGATCGGAGATAATTACCGCAACTTCCCCTTCATTTGCCAGAACTTGGAGAGCATTGACACCACTGTCCGCTTTGAGTACGTTAAAGTCACGTCGAAAAGTCCGATAGAGCAAATCGAGATTATCTGGCTCATCGTCTACGACTAATAGTTTAAGTTTTTTAGGTTTTTCAACAGTCATCGATTGTTTGCGAGTGCTATCAATTTCAGGAATCAGATTATTCATAAGGTAATTCCTTTAATTGTTAATGATATGGTAATATTCCATACTCCAGTTTAATTGATAATCACAAGTGTTAACTTAGGGAATATCCTGAAATTTATTGTATGGACAAATATTTCAACTAAGTATTTATTTTTATTTAGTATAAATTGGCGCAGGTATTATTGAGATTAAATACTTAATAGAATGGTAGACTCAGAGTATTAATTGTTTCGATTGCCGAATCCGTGATTACAATTTGCTAGCTGAAGTTGGAAAAAATAGAGAAATAGTCTTCTCTGTTACCATAGAATAGAACTTGGTGTATTTAAAATACCGAGCGATAAGTGCAATTAGTTATGAGCGACCAACCACCCGATACTCAAAACCCAGAAAATATTAACGATGGTGTAGCAACCGAGTTGTTACGGAAACTCAGACAGAAACAAGGAAATTGGGTAGAGTGGGGAATTGCGATCGCGCAGTTGCAGAAATCGGGTTACAATCCGCAAAAAATCTTTGAAGACACTGGATTTGAACCAGTTCAACAAAACCAAGTAGTTGTAGGTTCTCAGGTTTTTGCTTCCGTTGAGAAAATTGGTGCATCTCCAGAAGTGCGATCGCATTTTTGCCAACGTGGTAGTGATGTGTTATATGAGTTTCGCTTGTTAACCCACGAAGAAAGAGCATCGGCAGCAGAATTGGCATTTGCCCAAAAAATAGATTGTGATGAAGCAAAGGAAATTGCACGGGCAATCAAAGATTTTTCCCGGTTTCGTAATCCCCCCGAAGGATTTACCAAACATCCTGGTGATGCGATCGCTTATCAAGCTTGGAAATACGCACGTCAATACTCAGATTTACAGGAACGTTCCCGTCTCATTGCTAGAGGTTTGCGTTTTGCCCATTCCCCGGAAGCTAGAAAGCAAATCGAACAGTTACTTACCGATTTCACGGTTATTCCCAAACGTCCTGCTCCAATATTACCCTTATACCGACTCGAATCAGCCTCCGAATTAGCGCGAATCCTTCCCGTTGCAGGGGAAATGCCCTTGAAACCTGAAGATTTAAAAGTAGTACCAATGGTTGAAGAAATCGGTGCATTTCGGATGGTACGGGTTACTGGAGAACAAGCATGGATTCCCTTACCTGGTTGGCAAGTCATTTTAGCTGCTGAAGACCCCGTGGTAATCTTATGTCATAGCTCTAAACTACCCAATCAAACCGTCAATTCTCCGATTGAAGATGTGGTTATCGTATGCGATCGCGCTCAGAGACAATGGAATGATAGTAGTTATTTTGTTGTCGATAATTCTGGGGAAATTGATTTTCAGTGGTTTGAAACCCAACCAGAGGTTCCCTTGTTGGGACAAGTAGTTGTGATTGTTCGTCCCAAAAAGGTTTTGGATGAAGACTTTAACAAAGATTCTTGGCAAATTGACGAGTAATGACTTGAGACTGGATTCTGCGATCGCACTACTATAATGAAAAGCGAATCAGATACTAAGTATATTTAGTTCAAAGCGATGAATCCAGATACTATACTCCGCGATCGCTATAAAATTATCTCGCTTTTAGGACAAGGTGGGTTTGGTGAAACCTATCTCGCTTCGGATTTGGGTATTCCCGTTAATCCGAAGCCTAAATGCGTGGTTAAACATCTCAAAACACAAAACTAGGACTTACGCATTGACAGAAAAATCAAAATAAGGGGTATGGTTTTCAGCGCTTTGACCTTGATTTTTCGGCTTCCCACCAAGCGATCGCAATTAACTAAAGTGGGTTTATAAAAGCCTGAAACAACGTATTTACGTTGATACACAAGATGATTCGTTTGTACAGTGCGTAAGTCCTAAAAACCTCAATCAGGTAGAACTAGATTGGGTGAAAAAGTCCTTTGAACAGGAAGCAGCGACTTTATACAATTTGGGTAAACTTCACCCGCAAATTCCCAATTTGTCAGAATATTTTCAGGAAGGAAAAGAATTTTACATAGTCCAAGATTTTATCGATGGGGTTGATTTAAGCAAAATCATCATCCCAGGCAAAAAGATTCCCGAAGTCACAGTGACTCAACTTCTCACAGAAATATTAGAGGTATTGAAATTTGTCCACCAACAAAATATCATTCACCGCGATATCAAACCCCAGAATATTATGCGTCGTAATATCGATGGGAAAATCGTCCTGATTGATTTTGGTGCAGTCAAACAAATCATGTTCAAAAATTCCGGACAAACCAGTCTGACTGTGGGAATTGGAACACCTGGTTTTATGCAAGTCGAGCAAATTATGGGTAAACCTAAATTAGCCAGTGATATCTACGCAGTGGGGATGCTGGGTATACAGGCATTAACGGGAATACCACCCCAGTTGTTGGATGACGATGATGGGGAAGTAGTTTGGCAAGATAAGGTCAGTATTAGTAGTCTTTTGGCGGAAGTGTTGACGAAGATGGTAAATAGTCGTGCAAGTCAGCGTTACCAAGATGCTAGAGAAGCTTTGGAAGCGATGCAGATATTGAGTAACCCAAGAAATCAGACAGTAAATCAGCCAGTAAATCAACCAATAACACCAACGATTATTTCAACATCTTTACCCCTGCAAATATTTCAATTTCAAACCGTCACTGTTGATAAAAGAGGGGATGTAATAAAGCGGGAACAGAAGGAAGCAAAACATTTAATTGAAAACTTGAGGAATGGTGTCACCTTGGAGATGGTCGAGATACCAGGAGGAACCTTTACAATGGGTTCTCCAGAAGCAGAAGCTGAAAAAGTTTGCTGGGAAAGTCCGCAGCATCAAGTTACTGTTCCTAGTTTCTTTATGGGTAAATATCAAGTTACCCAAGCCCAATATCAAGCTGTTATGCGTAATAACCCCTCTAATGTTAAAGGGGAAAAACGACCTGTAGAGCAAGTTAGTTGGAGTGATGCCGTGAAATTTTGTCAGAAAATCAGCCGAAAAATACGAAAAACCTACAGATTACCCAGCGAAGCGGAATGGGAATATGCTTGTCGTGCTGGTACAACTACACCGTTTTACTTTGGGGAGACAATTACGACTGATTTAGCAAATTATCGAGGAACTGATTGGGATATTAACGGTACAGTCTACCCAGGCAATTATGGTCAAGGACCAAAGGGTAAATACCGCGAGGAAACAACACCTGTAGGCAATTTTCCACCCAATGCCTTTGGTTTATACGATATGCATGGGAATGTCAGGGAATGGTGTCAAGATTCCTGGCATGAGAATTATAATGACGCACCTAGTGATGGCAGTGCATGGATTGATAATAATAATGATAGCAAGCTGGTGCGTAGTGGCTCCTGGTTCAACTTCCCAGAAAACTGTCGTAGTGCCGTTCGCTACTTCAATTCGCGCGGGAGTCGTTACGACAACTACGGTTTTCGTTTAGTATTTTCTGCATGAGGATTCCCTTTCCCTTTACCCTCTTTCTCTTTTCCCCTTTACACTTCTTTACTTTTCACTTTTTTAGGGAGTTGTAGCTATCCCAAGAAATCGGGTTTCTTCCCTAACGAGAAAACCTTAAATAACCTAATATTCTCCGCTACATCAAGCGATGCAAACTGTCAGATTCCCGACTTCTAACTATGCTTGTCGTCAGATTTAAAACTTCCGCGCAGAAGTCGGGAATCTTGAACCCACGCGAAAACTCTAAATCACTTCATCTTGGGTTTTTATCGGTGGTGCATTAGCGAAGCTTACCGAAAGATATCGCAAAATTATCGATATGCAATTTTTATCAATAAAACACTCCATTCTCAATAACCTTGAGAATGAAGTCATTAATTTAACGTAAATAGGTCATTTCAGGAGTTAAAAAGTCGAGAAAATTTTCTTTTTAAACTGTGGTACTATTATCTAATCAGCATGTTTTATGTAAAATCCTCAAATAGCCTGAACTTGAGAATTTTGTCATGTGATCGCGTTAGGAAACCAGAGGTTTATCCCAGTAGCATTCAAAAACTATTAGTTAAAACCAATATCGTGGTGCGATCGCGTTGCTTTACTTGCTTAAAAATTGAGCTTTTCAACTGATTTTGAGACTTTAACAATTAAAAAGCCCGCGTTAACGGGCTTTTTAATTCAATTAAATATCCAAAGTCGGTTTATCTTCTACTTGCGAGCTTTTTTGACATCTTCCGCAAGCGAATTGACTGTGGTGTCACCTCCACCAACTCATCGGAACCGATATATTCCAATGCCCGCTCCAAACTCATATCAATAGGAGCTTGCAACTGTACTAATTCTTCACCACCAGATGCACGGTGGTTAGTTAGCTGCTTGGTTTTGCAAACATTGAGTTCCAAATCCTGGGGACGATTATGTTCACCCACAATCATACCCTTGTAAACTTTAGTACCTGGAATAATAAAGAAAGCACCCCTATCTTCGGCATTCTTCATCGCGTAGAATGTCGAAACACCTTCCTCAAAAGAGATTAAAACACCCTTATTACGGGCTTCAATACTGCCACTCAAACCACGATATTCCAAGAAACTGTGGTTCATAATCCCTTCACCACGAGTCATCCGCATGAACTCACCACGGAAACCAATCAAACCACGGGCAGGAATCACAAACTCCAGGTTAGTACGTTTATTACCACCCACTTGCATATCCTGCATTTCACCTTTGCGCTGTCCCAGACGTTCAATACAGCTACCCACTGCTTCCTCAGGAATGTCTAAAACTAGCAACTCGAAAGGTTCACAGGGTTGTCCGCTAATTTCGCGATAAATTACCTGTGGTTGGGACACTTGGAACTCGAAACCTTCACGACGCATGGTTTCGATTAAAATACCCAAGTGTAATTCACCCCGTCCAGAAACTAAGAACTTATCGGGGGAATCGGTTTCTTCAACCCGCAAAGCCACGTTAGTTTCTAGTTCGCGGAATAAGCGATCGCGTACTTGTCTCGATGTCACCAACTTACCTTCTTGCCCAGCAAATGGGGAATCATTCACCCAGAAGGTCATTTGTAAAGTCGGTTCGTCCACTTTAATAAGTGGCAACGCTTGGGGGTCATTGGGGTCAGTAATGGTTTCACCAATGTTTGCCTCTGCAAAACCTGCCACAGCAACAATATAACCAGCAGTCGCTTCTTGCATCTCAACCCGCTTCAAGCCTTCAAAGCCCATCAGCTTGCTGATTTTACCTTTAACGATCGCACCAGTTTCGGTTACAAGTGCTGCCTGTTGACCCATTTTGATTGTGCCGTTGTGGATACGACCAATCACGATCCGTCCCAAATATTCGGAATAATCGAGGGTAGTAACTTGCAATTGTAATGGCTTGTTTGAGTCACCAACTGGGGCTGGAACGTGGCGTAAAATCGCCTCAAACAAGGGTTTCATGTCTTTGGATTCGTCTTCTAATTTGTCTTTCGCGAACCCAGTTAGACCTGATGCAAACAAGTAAGGAAAATCACACTGGTCATCGTCTGCACCTAGTTCAAGGAACAGGTCGAGAACCTTGTCAGTTGCCTTATGTGGTTCAGCTTGGGGACGATCGATTTTGTTGACAACAACGATGGGACGCAATCCCTTTTCCAGTGCCTTTTTTAACACAAAGCGGGTTTGTGGCATTGGACCTTCGTTAGCGTCAACGATTAAAATACAACCGTCAACCATACCTAATACCCGTTCAACTTCGCCACCGAAGTCAGCGTGTCCAGGGGTATCAACAATATTAATTAGTGTTTCGCCGTATTTAACAGCAGTGTTCTTGGAGAGAATAGTAATGCCGCGTTCACGCTCCAAGTCGTTCGAGTCCATGACGCAATCCGGAACGTCTTCGCCTTCGCGGAAAATGCCGGATTGTCTCAGAAGGGCATCAACCAAGGTGGTTTTGCCGTGGTCTACGTGGGCGATAATAGCGACGTTACGGATTGGGAGCGTCATAGTGCGCGTTTTGGTACTGTAGATGGTTTTAAGATATTAGTTTTTACAAGCTTGCTGTAACAGAATTCGGATTATTTTAGCAATTCTGTAAACAAGCTTTAACAATTCTATCTTAGCGTTAACAGTTCGGCTTGGTTTATCATCTTCGAGTTTTTTTGGATAAAGAAGGGAAAAAAGAAGGGAGAGGTGAAGGGAAATTTTCTGTAGCCTGTCGGATTAATATGCTGTTGATATGGTGGTTTATATTTTTGTTTGTTAACTAAGCTACCAACAATGCATGTTTTTTAGGTAAAACTTAGGTAAGTAAATCAATTAATGAAAAACAAATTAATAAAATTCTGAATTTTGGTAGCAATACTGGATTAAATCAACATGAATTAAAAGAGTTTAATCGATAAATAGTGGCATTATTAAAAATGCCCCTAGAGTATGCCAATCGTCTAAGAGATATTGAAGACAATCAAAATAAAATTGTGGTGAAAAATCGCTATTATGCTATGCAGAAAAATTACGGTAAATTAAAAGTATTTTTCCAAGGAAAATCTCAGCTTTTTAGAAAGTTTTAGTACAAACACCAGCCGTTACTTTCAAGAACAAGTAACGATGGAATTAGACTACTTTCGTCATGGTTTTGGCTGAATTGATAAAGCGATAGCATTAATTCGTGGTCAAGTCGCCATAGACTTAGCAGAAGCCGAACGACAACGCGATTCCTGCGGAAAGCTACCCTACGGGAACGCTAAGAGCGTAGCTTGCTTCTCCGTTTCGGAGTACGCGATCGCAAAGAACAACGGGATAGTTTAGCCATCCCTAGCGGATTTGGGACTGCGGGTATTATTGTATCGGTACTACAAATCGAAGAAGTTCGCCAAAAAACCGCCCTTTCTTCACTGTCTGTTACGCTAGGTGTGGTTGTTGGACTATTAGTGTGGCTAATTAGCTAGTTTTGGAGTTGTTACCCCATCCTTAGAAAACAAGCGATATATCGCGTCTTTCCATATTATATATATTGCAATTCCACCGCATCTCTCTACAGGAACGTAAAATATATAGGGGCGGTATTTTCCCACCCCTAACTATATTTCTTCCTTTCCTATTTTCCCAATTATGTAATCTGGTTGACAGCCAAAATTGGGGTTAACGGAACATACTACTTACAGAACTATCATCGTGTATGCGCCAAATCGTTTCACCGAGCAAATTCGCCACAGAAAGTACCACCAACTGTGGAAAACGCTTACGGAGAACATCGAGCGAGGTGTCACTCCCGGCAATGGGAATTGTATTGGTGACAATGACTTCCTCAAACAAACCGCTTGATAATCGCTCAATCGCAGGTGGCGAGAAAACAGCGTGGGTTGCACAAGCATATACCTGCCTAGCACCTTCTTGACGCAGTAATTTTGCACCTTCGGTGATAGTTCCAGCCGTATCTATCATGTCATCAACTAAGACTGCGGTTTTACCCTTGACATCACCGATAATATTTAATACTTCGGCGACATTATGAGCTTGACGACGTTTGTCGATGATTGCCAATGGGGCATCATTGAGCTTTTTAGCAAATGCTCTAGCCCTTGCCACACCACCAGTATCAGGGGAAACAACGACAATATCCTCAAACTTTTTGCTCGTCAAATAATCTAAGAGAACTGGCGAGCCGTAAACATGATCGAGGGGTATGTCAAAATAGCCCTGAATTTGTGCTGAATGCAAGTCCATAGCCAGGACGCGATTTGCACCTGCTTTTGTGATCAGGTTTGCAATCAATTTGGCTGTGATTGACTCACGTCCGGCGGTTTTTCGATCCGCACGGGCATAGCCATAATATGGAATTACTGCTGTCACTTGTCGTGCGGATGCCCGACGGCAGGCATCAACCATAATTAGCAATTCCATTAAGTTGTCGTTCACAGGATTGCAGCAAGGCTGGATGAGATAAACGTCGCAACCTCGGATTGACTCCTGAATTTGAACGTACAGTTCTCCGTCCGCAAAACGTTTGCGAATCATCGGTCCCAAATCCATCCCTAGATAGCGGGCGACTTCTTGGGAGAGAGGTAAATTGGCAGAGCCAGAGAACAGCCGCAGGCGATTGTTTTCGTTTAGTCCTGTTGGCGCTGGCTGCACTTTTAAAGTTGCAGAACTAAGCACAGCAGATCCTCGATGTGCATTCATGGCAATCTTATCATCAGATATTTGGCTTACTGGATTGGAATAACTAAAAAAATAATGTGGTGGTTTTTGAAGCTTTGATAAAAATGTTCAAAGTTTCTTTGTAAAACTACATCACATTAATCTTTGTGTGATTCCCCGATGTAACCATTGACAGCTTAACAGACATTAAGTCTAGAAATTAGACCTAATTTTTTGATTTTTTAGTTTAGAACTAAAAAACAAGTCAAAATAAGTCAAAATTGAAGATGTCTTGGCATTTACTGAGTCGAGTAAAATACTCTACTCACTTAATTTATAGCCGAGAATAAAGATTATTTGCTGAATCTATATGGAATTTTTAAAACTCCGTAAAACCAGATAGATGATATGTATATCTAGAAGATGTAGCTAAATATTTTGGAGATACTATAGCGCTTTTCGTTTGAATGCGATAAAAATCGGGGCAAACAACTGTGGGTTCCCCTATCGGATTACCGATTACCAACTGTATTTTGGTCAACTGAATAATCGCTGTAATTCAACTTGCAGGCTTGATTTCAGGTTTGAGAACCAACCAGATACCCAAAAGCTATACTTACTTGTATCCACATCCGTGCTGATTTGAATTGTGCTTGTGGCGTGATATTTTTTACATTGATGTGAGAAATGCGATCGCAAAGCCTAACCCAGCACCACTATTTTTCCTGCATATTGTTAAGCTTTGATGAAAATAGTATGACGCAAGTCCTTTTCAGCTTACTTAGCTAGTATCTGTGACAGCAGCAATTATATAATGATTGCCGCTATTCTAGATTTGGGAGTAGTAACCACACTCTGGCAGTTTTTGCAAATATTTCCTGGGAGTTATCAACCCTGAAACACTATTTTCTCTTCCGTTGCAATTTAATTTAATCAGTAGAACCATGCAACCACCCATTCCAGTCGGCACAATCCTCCAAAATCGTTACCGAATCATTAATATTCTGGGTCAGGGTGGGTTTGGTAGAACCTATCTAGCAGAAGACCAGCGTCGCTTTAACGAGCCTTGTGCTATTAAGGAATTGATTCCAATTGCAACAGGGACTAGTTCTAGCTGGGAAAAAGCCCAAGAACTTTTTCAACGTGAGGCAGAAGTACTGTATCAAATTGAACATCCGCAAATTCCCAAGTTTCGGGAGCGGTTTGAGCAAGACCAAAGATTATTTTTGGTACAAGATTACGTTCAGGGGAAAACCTATCGCACCTTACTTGAGGACCGAAAAGCAATTGGTGGTGTTTATAATGAGAAAGAAGTATTGCATTTCCTACGTTCCTTACTTCCCGTTCTCGAATATCTCCACAGTCAAGGCATTATTCACCGCGATATTTCCCCAGAGAATATTATGCTCCGGGAAAGCGATAGTCCAAGTAATTGCAATCCAGTTTTAATTGATTTTGGTGTGGTTAAGGAACTGGCAACAAAGTTACAATCCCCTGGTGGGAGAATTTCGGCGACTTCGGTTGGTAAATTGGGTTATTCTCCCTCAGAACAAATGCAAACGGGTAGGGCATATCCAAGTAGTGATTTATATGCTTTGGCAGTAACTGCGATCGTCTTATTAACTGGAAAAGAACCCCAGGAACTCTACGATGAAAATTTAGCTTTGTGGAGTTGGCAGCGTTTTGCCACCGTTAATCCTCGATTTGCCCAAGTATTGAATAAAATGTTGAATCATATTCCGGGCGATCGCTTCCAAACGACGGCTGAAGTTGTCCACGCATTACAATTCCCCGATCAACCCATACAACCCCTCTCCAACGTTCAAACAGTTGCCGTTGGTGGTCGTCGAGAACCAATACAACAAACACCTGTAACACCAAACCGACCCGATCCAGGCATCCCCGACCCCAATCGCTCGGTTTTAGATAGTCCCCTCGCAGTCGGTGCCATCGGTGCAGCAGTTGTTATTCTCGCTGGTTTTGGTTCTTGGGCATGGGTTAGTAATATTCGTAAACCTCAAAATCAGCCAGCAGTTCAAACCCCACCCCAATCATTTCCCTCACCAGTCATTAGCGAAGTTCCCACTGTAACACCCACAACCACTACCAATGGTGAACCTGTTGTTTTCAGCAAACGTCTCATCTTTGGTGGATCGAGCAGCGTTACTGTTACCGGAAAATTGCGGGCAAATGAAGCGATTCAATATACCTTTCAAGGGGAAGAAGGGCAGCAACTTACTGCATTACTGTCACAACAAACTGGGATTTTGCTAACTGTTTTAGCTCCCAACCGCGAACCAGTCGATGCAATCGCCAGGGATGTCACATCCTATCAAGGGGCTTTACCCTTTACTGGTAAATATATTATCCAGCTAACGACCGCACCAGGATTACCGGAAAGCGACTATAGTTTGACTGTTGGTTTAGAAAAATCCCCTACCGTTACACCTACACAACCTGCTTTGGAACAATCACTGACTCCAGAATCAACACCAACATCAACAGATATAATCGTACCAACGGAAACACCAGGAAGACAAAATCGCAAAGCTCCGAGGGAAAAGCCCAAGAGAAATGCACCCAACGAAGCTTTCCCAACTCCCACTGCAACACCAAAAACAGGGTTGGGGGAACAAGTACCAAGCCAGGAAATACCGGATTCAACTAACTCAACTAACAATGGTAGTAATGACCTTTTCCCGGTTAAACCAACACCAACTCCAGGTTCTGGTTTTATTACACCTCGGTAGGATAAAGACGTTCCACCGGAACGTCTCTACGGGGATTGTGTTACTTTATTGAAAATAGTTAAGCAAATTTTTATAAAGCATTGAATTCATTACTAATTACAGGAACTGATACCGAAGCTGGTAAAACAGTGTTAACAACTGCTTTGGCAGCTTATTGGCAGAAATATTGTGCTTCCCAGAGTTTGGGAATTATGAAACCGATTCAATCGGGAATAGGCGATCGCGAAGTTTACCAAAAGTTATTTTCTTTGTCGCAAACCAGCGAAGAGATTACACCGCTATATTTTCAAGCTCCCCTAGCACCACCAATCGCGGCAGCAAAAGAGAATCGCGATGTTGATTTAGGTATAGTTTGGCAAGCTTTGACAAAATTACAAGCACAACGGGATTTTGTCTTAATTGAAGCTTTAGGTGGGTTGGGTTCCCCCGTTACCGATGAGTTGACAGTGGCAGATTTAGCCGCAGAATGGCGTTTACCTACTGTTTTGGTTGTGCCTGTGAAATTAGGGTCAATTTCCCAAGCTGTAGCAAATGTGGCTTTGGCGAAAATGACCCGTGTTAATTTGTTGGGTATTGTGTTGAATTGTACTCAACCACGTACCGAAGAAGAAGTCGAAGATTTGACACCAGTAAGAATGGTGCGATCGCTCACGAATATGCCTGTATTTGGTTGTTTGCCTTATCTAGAGAATCCGCTAGATTTGGATAAATTGGCACAAGTAGCATCGAATTTGGATTTAGAGCAGCTTTTGCCATTCCGGAAATTGATTAAAAGTCTGTAAGTAGTTGAGTGGGCATTGGGCAGTGGATGATACTATGTCCGAGGATTACCCATAATAAAAGAACCCCACCCGCCTGTGGCACCCTCCCCGCTAGCGGGGAGGGTTGGGGAGAGGTTTTGTTATTAATTTCCGGAGATATCTATTTAATAACAACGCTATAGTATTTTTAAGTACTTCTTCTCGTGCTTAAGGAATATCAGTGATTGACTGGAAGCCATATCTAGAATCGATTTGCGAAAAATATGCTCAGTGGTGGGATAGCTACACCATCACGGATGTTGTGGGTAAAAACCATGATAAACAGATGATAAAGTCTCTGTTGTTCGATTTGCAAGCGATCGCACTCAACCCAGAAGCACCTCAACTAGAAAGGAAACTATTACCAGAAGCAAGGGAAGAAAGGGAAATATTAAATGTTCTGGAAGGTTTGCGGAAATATGCACCAGAACATGTGCTTTTAATTGGTCGTCCAGGTTCGGGAAAATCGACGGCTTTAGTGCGATCGCTTTTGGAAGAGGCAGAAAAGACCTCTCCCCAAACCCCTCTCCGAGGCGGAGAGGGGCTTAATCATGCTCCCCCTTCCCTCGCAGGGAAGGGGGATGGGGGGTTAGGTCAAATCCCCGTACTCGTAGAATTGCGCTACTACGAAACCTCCATCCTTGACTTAATTACTGCCTTTCTCCACCGTCATCACCCCAGTTTAAGCATAGACACCGAAACCATCAAAACCCTACTGCGACAGGGGCAATTTTTACTCCTCATCGATGGTGTGAACGAATTACCATCACAAGAAGCGCGATCGCATTTACAAAAATTTCGTCACGATTACCAGCAAACCACCCCGATGATATTCACGACGCGGGATTTAGGGGTAGGTGGAGATTTGAAAATTGCGAAAAAGCTGGAAATGCAACCCTTGACAGAAACCCAGATGGGGGAATTTGTGCGCGGGTATCTAGGTGAAACTGGGGAACAGATGTTGCAACAGTTGGGAGGAAGGTTAAGGGAATTTGGGGAAACCCCGTTATTGTTGATGATGTTGTGTTCAGTGTTTGCCAACAATGGGAATCAAATACCACCAAATTTGGGTTCGGTATTTCGTCGATTTACAGAAATGTACGATCGCCAAATCAAACAAGATATTCCCGTCACCGACGAATCCAGACGTTGGTGGAAACGTTTATTGCAGCATTTAGCCTGGGTAATGATGGGTGGATTTAATACTTCCGCAAACACCCCACAATCTGTCATTCTGAGCGGAACGAAGTGGAGAGAAGAATCTCACCAACCAGATAGCAAAACCGAATTCCTCATTGCCATACCCCGACACCAAGCAGAAGAAATATTCACCGAATATCTGGAAGGAAAAGTAAATTGTGCCGCAGATTGTGCAATTAAATGGTTAGATGATTTGCTCAAACACCATTTAATCCAAATTGGGGCAGAAAACAAAATCGAATTTCGCCATCAATTAATTCAAGAATATTACGCCGCAGAAAGGTTTTTGCAGGAAGTAGGAAAGCTGAGTGATGAGGAATTGCAATGGGATTATTTGAATTATTTGAAATGGACAGAACCCACAGCACTGATGTTGGGATTGGTGGATAATGAGGGTTTGGCTTTGCAGTTTGTCAGGTTGGCTTTGCAGGTTGATTGGCAATTGGGAGCGAGGTTAGCGGGGGAAGTGAAATTAGAGTGGCAGGAGAAGACTTTTGGGTTAGTTGAGGGTTTCAATTTTCCTGTAATTTTGAGAATTAGTCTATTCAAGATAATTAAATCAAATATTAGCATTTCCAAATTAATTCAACTTCTCGAACATGAAGATTCATCTGTACGTAGGAGAGCCGCAGATGCCCTGGGAGAAATCAAATCTGAGGCGGCAATTTTCGGATTAATGAATCTTCTAAAAGATAAAAATTCACATGTAAATAGTAGTGCCATATCTGCCCTGAAAAAGATAAATTCAGAGATAGCAATACCAGGATTAATTAAACTTCTCGAACATGAAGATGAAGATTTACATGATAGAGTTGTACTTATCCTGGGAGACATAAAACCTGAGGTAGCAATACTAGAATTAATCAAACTTCTTGAACATGAAGATTTACGTTGGACTGCTGCATCTGCCCTGAGAGACATAAATTCAGAGGTAGCAATACCAGGATTAATTAAACTTCTTGAACATAAAGATTCTGATGTACGCTATAGCGCCATATGTGCTATGGGAGAAATAAAAGCTGAAGCCGCTATTCCCCAATTAATTAAACTTCTTGAAGATGAAGATTCTGATATACGTGAGACTGCTGCATCTGCCCTGAGAGACATAAATTCAGAGGTAGCAATACCAGGATTAATTAAACTTCTTGAACATAAAGATTCTGATGTACGCTATAGCGCCATATGTGCTATGGGAGAAATAAAAGCTGAAGCCGCTATTCCCCAATTAATTAAACTTCTTGAAGATGAAGATTCTGATATACGTGAGACTGCTGCATCTGCCCTGAGAGACATAAATTCAGAGGTAGCAATACCAGGATTAATTAAACTTCTTGAACATAAAGATTCTGATGTACGCTATAGCGCCATATGTGCTATAGAAGAAATAAAAGCTGAAGCCACTATTCCCGAATTAATTAAACTTCTTGAAGATAAAGATTCTGATATACCTGAGAGTGCTGCATATACCTTGGGAGAAATAAAATCAGAGATAGCAATTCCCGAATTAATTAAACTTCTTGAACATAAAGATTCTGATGTACGTTCTAGTGCCGCATCTGCACTGGGAGAAATCAAATCTGAAGCCACAATTCCCCGATTAATTCAACTTCTCGAAGATGAAAATTCAGGTGTACGTTCTAGTGCCGCATCTGCACTGGGAGAAATCAAATCTGAAGCAACTATGATTAGTTTAGTTAACATTTTAAATAACCAAACTTTTCTCCAAGCAAATAACGGTAAAAATTCATTAAACGCCCTCAAAGCACTCGAAAAAATCCAACAACACCTAAAATACTACAAACCCAAACCCGATCGCACCATGTCCAATATCCTCTCCCATAACTATGCCCTACTCATCGGTGTCGGAGAATGCGAAGAACCAAAACTATCCCTACCCACCACCGTCAAAGACATCCAAGCAGTAAAAACCCTCCTCACAAACGAAAAACTATGCGGCTATATTGACAGTGACCAACACCTACGTTTACTCTCCAACACGATCGCAACTAGCGCAAATATATTAGATGGTTTAAACTGGCTCAAACAACAAGCCGAAAACGACCCGGAAGCAACTATATTTATCTATTATTCCGGTCATGGTTGCTTGGACGCATCGGGAGATTATTATCTCATCCCCCACGAAACTGATAGAGCAGGTATTGCCGATACAGCGTTACCCGCAACCACATTCAACACTGCATTACAACAAATTCCCGCAAAGCAATTACTCGTAATTATCGATAGCTGTCATGCTCAAGGAATGGCATCATCAAAGGAAGGGGCGAACAACCGTTCGCCCTTACCTAAAGGTTTTACCCAGACTGCTTTACCCAAAAATATTATTCAACAAGGTACGGGAAAAGTCGTTTTCACCTCCTCCACGGGAAACCAATCATCGTGGGTACGTCCAGATGGCAAAATGAGCGTCTATACCTACCATCTCCTGGAAGCATTGCAAGGAGCAGCAAACCAACCAGGGGATAAAGTTGTCAAGGTTTCCCATTTAATGAACTATCTCAGCAAAACCGTACCCGAAACTGCATGGGAATTATGTAAAGCCGAACAAACCCCATTTTTCGACTTTGCAACGGAAGATTTTGCAGTTGCTTTGTTATGTGGTGGTAAGGGTTTAGCAACCGCAGGATGGGATAAGCAGCAAGCAGAAGAGAAGATTCAGGGAATTAGCAACCAAGTAAATAGCGGTGTGGGAATTGTAGGCGATCGCAATATTGGGATTAATATCGGTACTGCGGGAAATATTACCTTTGGTCATTTATCATCCGGTAGTTGAGCGATTATTTAGCCTTGATTTTGCGCTAACCAAGCTTCTAAATCAGCCAAACTGTTAAAATCGAGTAAAGCTTCTGCTAAATTATCCAACTGGGTTGAATCTAAAGCTTGAATTTTCAACAATTGTGCAGGTGGAACAGTACCGACTTTACGACGAAGTAGTCGCATTACAATTGATAATGCTCTTTCCTGCTGAATATCCTGATAAATTACAGACTCGCGCATAGTATCACTCCGCAATAATCTTCTAATCAGTTCCTTATCTAATACTAACCCAGCTAACACTGCCGTTGACGCAGCAATATTGCTTTGTATTCGATTATCGTTTATTCCCTCAATCGCATCTGCAACCTGTTGTAATGTCCTGGCTTTATCGTCAGTTTGACTCAGAGTTGCAAAAGGCAACAAACCAGGAGTGCTGAAAAATACATCACTTGGCTGCTCCCAAAGCCGAATTACCCTAAATTCATGACGGGTACTTTCCAAGACAAAAGCTGTTTGCTGAACCAATTCGGATGTCGTTGGTTGCAAATAAATCACATATTGCACCATCCGTTTACGGGGAAATCTGCGATAAACCCTCAACCGATAATCAGTCATGCGGAAAGGAATTACAGCTTTTGGTTCGGTTTGAAATTCAATATGCAGAACTATATCATCCGACTGCAACAAAATTAATGCATCGGCTCGAATTGGTTCGAGGGATAATTCTGATGAGCTGAGTTCGGTAAGTGCAACAGGTTCACCAATTAGCCAAGTGGCAAAATCGGCAGAAAATGACTCTGCTAAAAAACGACAGACGTTATCAAACATAGTCTGAAATTATATCAGCCATGTTTCCCGCTCATTAGGGTAACCTGAGTTCGATATAACAGAAACGCTTAGAAATAAGTTGTAATCAATATTCTATCAATTAGTG